>JANNQO010000088.1:0-79056 GCA_031400795.1 Rubrivivax sp.
TGGCGATGATCGTCGCGCTGTCGGTCCTGTTTGCCTGGTTGTTCAATCGAACGGGGCACAGCGTGGTGCCAGCGCTGGTGCTGCATACGGCCTTCAATGCATGGGCATTTCTCATCCCGACACTGCCATCCGACAAGGCGCAGCGACCCTCTGAGGTGGTGGTCGGCGTATTCGTCTTGATCGCACTGGGCTTGCTGCTCAGCCCCGATCGAGCATCCGCTTGGCGTGTTCGGTGATGGCCGGGCTTGAGCACTATGCGTTGAGTTGCGGCTTGCTCCTGCTTCCCGCTGCTGTTTGGAACATCGTCCTGGCCAGTCGTTTGCCTCCGGCGTTTCAACCCGACGAGTTCGGGCGCGACATCCCGGCGCCCTTGGCCTTCGCCGAGAGCGTTCTGCGCATCGCGGTTTTTGTGCTTCCGTTCCTGATGCCGCTGGACATGGCGGCACCGGGCGCCGGGCGCGCGCTTCTGATCTTCGGCGCAGGAACCTTGCTCTACTTCGCCAGCTGGCTGGCGCTGATTTGGCTCCCTGAATCGCGATGGTCCCGTCGCCCATGGGGTTTTACTGCGCCGGCCTACACGCCCTTGCTCTGGCTCTTCGGCATATCGTTGCTCGGCGACCGCTTGTTTTGGGGCACGTTCTACCGATGGTGGATGTATCTCGTGCTTTGCGTCGTTCTTCTGGCTGCGCACATCACTCACACGATGCGGGTCTACGTCCGCAACCGGCAACACGGAGCAGAGTAGTTGAGAACGCCGACACTCGCTGGCGCGGCAGCGGCGGGACACCCTGACGTCGGGCGTGTTGCCGCCAGGAGCGGGCTTCACCGAACGCAGACTGTGTTGCACTGAGGTCGCGGTCGAGTGGCTGCTCTCAATCGACCTTGCGTGAGGTGAACCACTCCATGATCGGCTCGACCATCGTCTTGACTGCGCTGGAGCCATGTCCGCCGTCAGCCGCAGTGAGCTTGCGCTTGTCCGTTACCCGCGCCGCGCCCAAAAGCTGAATTTGACAGCCGCTCTCATGGTCGTGGTCACGGTTTCTCACCCAGCCGCATCTGAGCCAGCGGCATCAGGGCGAACGCAATCTGCGCCGCAAGGCCAAGCGCGTAACTGGCGTCCGTGTACAGCGCAAAGTGCTCGCTTGGCGTGCGCCCAAAGAGCAGCGAGCCGACCAGAATCTCGGCGAGCAGAAGCAAAGCGAACGCCAGGCCGCCCATGACCGCGCGTGCGACAAGCGTCGACGCGACCGCATAGCGACGAATGACATAGCGGCACAAGAACCAAGACGCGCTGAGCATGATCGGCAACTCGATGAGAACGCCCAGCAGCCGCCCGGCGCCGTGTGCGCCTTGAACGAAGAGGGTTCTCACCGTGCCCAGCAAGAAGCCCAGCGCAAACACCAGCGCAAAGTAGGCGATGCCCGGGCGGATGGGCGCTGCGCGAGCCTTCGTGGGCGACGGACCGGTCATGGGGTGCTCGCTGGATCGGCCAGCCCCTTCAACCCCGTCAGCACATCCGTCCGCATGATCTCGCGCACTTTTTCCGGCTCCTCGAAGAAGGGCGTGTGGGCGGACCGCTTGAAGGTGTAGAAGCCCTTGACGGGCGCATCCAGAAGCTCGAAGTACGACTTGGCCAAGGGGTAGGACACGGTGTAGTCGTACACGCCGTGAAAGAAGTAGATCGGGATTTCGAGCCGGGTCACTTTCTTGGTCAGGTCGGTGGACAGTTGCGTGTTCCACAGGCGGCTGCCGGAGAACAGCTTGCCGCGCCACAGGTTGATCTTCTCGCCCAGGGTGTATTCGCGGCACAGCAAAGACGGTAAGAACATCTCTGTGACGACCGACTTCATGTCGTGGGTCGTGCCCACGCCCAGCTCGTGCATCGCCACGTCGCGCACCTTGAGGTACGCATCCGGCAGTGGCGCCGTGTCGCCGACGGGTGCCTCTTCGAGGCGCTGCGCCATCTTGGTGTTTCCTTCGTCCTTGTAGCGCTGAAGCATGTAGTGATGCGCCAGCCGCTCCGATTCGAGCTGATTCGAAATCTGCGCGACGGCGATGTAGGCGTGGTAGAGCTCCGGGGCGCTTCCCGCCGCTTGTATGCCGAAGAAGGTGCCGCCCGAACGGCCCATGAGATAGATCTTGGTTTGGCCGAAGCGTGCGCGCAGGTAGTTCGTCAGCGCCACCGTGTCGGACACCAGATGCTCCGGGTTCACGGTCTCCGGCGCCATGTCGGGGCGGTACGAGAGCCCGGAACCGCGCTGTTCCCACCAGACGATAGTGAAGATCTCGTCCATGCCCGTCGGATAGCGCTCGTTGAGGAAGTAGTCCGGAACGCCGCCGTGCAGGTAAAGCAGCACCGGATTGGCAGCGTTCTTGCTCTTGATGAACATGCCCTGTTCGACGCCGTTGATGTTGACGTGGATCTTCTCGGAAATGCTGCCTGTGAGTGGCTTACCACGGTCGTCGAGAAACGGTTTGGGCGTGCCAGGACTCAAGAACAACAAGACGCCGAGAAGCGCCAGAACCGAGATCAAAAAAACAGCGATGGCCATCCACATCACGCGCCCCTGCATCGTGCGGGCCACCGGGTCAGCACCGCGCTTCATTGGCAACGAAATCCCGACGTTCGTTGCGGATCATCTGAAGCCCGTAGGGGACAAACGCTATCGTCAGCAAGACCGACGCCGTCAAGTTGACGATCTCAACGCCATCCGGAGTTGCAATCAACAGCACGCCGACCAGAAACAGGAAGCTCTGCCAGCGCACAATGGATTTGCTCTTGAATAGAGCGATGGCCTGAATGCCAAACCCGACGGGCAACAGCACGATGCCCCAGATCAAGACCAGCCAGCCGCGTTTGGAGAACATGGCCAGCAGGCCGGGCATCATGTTCGTGAACTCGGTGTCGGAGAGCTCATCCAGCGCGCTCATAGTGAGGCACAGCGCGCCCTTGTCGGCTGCCAGTGCCAGAGCGCCCAGGACCGCCAGCGCTGCGCCCAGGAATCCCGCCCATGCGCCGGAACTGCGATCGAGGAGTTTCATGAAGTGCAGCGCGACGACCACGAGCAGCGCCGTATTGAGCGTGACCAAGGCATGGGCGAACTGAAGCAGGCCTTCGCCGCGGGCTCTCAGGATGAGTTCAGACGGACCGAGCAGGCGCGGGTGCAGCAAATCCGGATGAACCGAAAAGGCAAACACGAATACGAGCGGGAAGATGACGAATGACAGGCCGGTCCCGATGCGCTGGGTCGAGCGCAGGAACTCTCTCGCGTGCATAGGCTTGTCTTCGTCGCTGCCGAGGACGGCAGACGCCCTCACGCGAGCTTCAGCACATCGGCCAACGGGCGCCGCGGCGCGGCCGGCAAGGTCTTTGTCGGGCTGCCGATCCGGAGCAGCAGTTGCGCATAACCCGGCCGCCCGGTGAGCTGCTGCAACTTGGACCGCAGTGCCGCCACCTGCACCGGCTGGTTCAGGTACGAGGCCTGCTGGCCGAGCCGCACGCCCACCAACAGCAGGCGCTGCAAGGCCTGGCCGGCGGTCAGCCAGTCATGAGGCGCGTCACCTTCGGTAGACAACATTGCGAGCACCGGGGACTCGTCTGCCAACTGGCGGTCCTTCGCGGCGACGCCGTGGCCCATGTCGAACGTGCGCACCACCAACTGCGCCACCGGGATGGCCAATGCCGGCAGCGTCAAGCCGTCGCCACGGCGCCGCGGATGCATCCAGGCCGCGAGTTCGCGCCGCCAGCTCGGGTTGGCCCATTGCACGGCATCGCCCTCGGCCACGAGTGCGGCAGCGCCCAAACGCTGGTCGTCGGTGGCGAGCACGTTGAGCGTTGCGCCTTCTTTCTGCACTGCATCCACCAGGTCGCGCAAGGCCTTCGGGTCGACGGCGGTGGTGGCGAAGCGCTCGCGGTAGGTGCGTCGCTCGGCCATCGAAGCATTCAATTCGGCATCGGCTTGCGTGGCAGCCGACGCTGCGAGGTGCACACGCGCCAGCAGATCAGTGTCGGCTGCCCCCGGCAGCTGTTCGACTTTGGCATCGAGCCCCGCGGCCGCGGCCGCGACACGCAGGTTGAACAGCGCGCAGCCGCAGCTGATCGTCAGCTCGCGGTCTTCCGGGTCGTTGACCGGCAGCACGCGTGTGCGGTCGGCCAGCAGTTCGATCACCTGGCCTTCGAGCCGGAACAGCCACGGCTGCGTGTTGTGGCTGGATGGGGCCAGCGTGGCCGCCTGCACCAGGGCTTGCAGTTGGGGGACTGACAGTTTCATGCCGTTCTCCGGGTCGTGGTTCGGTGGGGTCTGCGCTTGATCGTGCGTGTGTCGGCGTGTCGACTTCACGGCAGGCGAAAGCGGCACGGGCCGGTGAGCCGCGCCAGGCAGGCCGGGACTTCACCGCGCGAGAGGTCTTCAGGCGTGACCGTGTTGGGCTCGTCCAGCAGCACATGGTCCATGTGGTCGGTTATGTGCACGCGGCAGGCGCCGCAGCCGCCCGAGCAGCACGAAAGCGGCACAGCGATGCCGGCGTTCAGCGCCGCCTCGAGCAGGGTGTCGCCGGGGCGCAGCGTGATCGTCTGATCGCCGTCGGCTGACTCGAAGATGGCCGGCTGCGCTTGGTCGCTGACGGCGCCGCGTCGGGGCGAGACGAAGCTCTCCTCGATCAGCCGCGCGATCGGCAGGCCGCCCTGCAGCAAGGCCTCCCGCACCGCAGCGCGCATCGGGTCGGGCCCGCAGACCATCGCGCGATCAAATCGACCCAGGCCGGCGTCGCCCAGCACAGCAGCCAGCGTCGGTGCATCGAGGTGTCCGACGGTGAAGGCCGGGGCATGGCCGTCTGACGGCGCAGTCTCGAACACCCAATGCAGCCGCAAGCGCGGCGCCTCGCTGATTGCCCGCTCTTGCAGCGGTGCGGCGAAGATCGCCCGTTCGAGCGCACTGCTGCCGTAGACCAGCGTGACCTCGGCGTCCGGCTCGTCGTGCAAGATCTGGCGCGCCACCGCCTGCAGCGGCACGATGCCGGAGCCCCCAGCCACGAGCAACAATTTGCGCGAGCCTTGCGATGGCGGCGGACCGGCCGTGAACCGGCCCGACGGGCCGAAGCAGCGCACGAAGTCGCCTTCCGACAACTGGTCGTGGATCCAGTTCGACATCAAGCCGCCCGGCACGCGCTTGACGGTGATGGCCAATCCACCGTCGCACGGGGCCGTGGCCAGCGAGTAGGCGCGGCGCACCCGTTCGCCCTTGATCGGCACTTCGAGGGTCAGATACTGGCCGGCCTCGAAATGCTCGGCGTGACGCGCGGGATCGTCGAACACGACCGTGACGGCATCGGCGCCCTCGGGCAGCATGGCGATCACGCGCAGCGGCCGTGCGCGCGCCGGGCCGGCGGCCGCCAAACGCTCCCATTCGGCATCGCTCAGATCGTCGAAAGGCCGGGCACGCAGATCACTTGCGCTCATGCCGAGCGCCAGGCGCTGCATGTGCCAACCCCACCAGCCGAAGAAGCGGTACAGCGCCCCCGGCGTGGTCTGGATCGCAGCGGCTTCGCAGGCCGCATCGGGCAGCACGCCGCCGGCCAGCAAGGCCGGCACGCCGATGTCGATGGCTTGGCGCAGCGGCCGGGTCAATGCGCCCAACCGTTGCAAGGCCCGGCCGTTGATGGCGCCACCACCGCCCACGGACAGTCCGCCCGCCCAGGTGTAGCCGGCCTCGCGTGCGAACTCGCGCAGCAGACCGAAGGCGAAGCGAAACTGCTCCGGCTCGGCGAAACCGCAACTCATCACAGCCACCAGCCGCGCGGCACGCGAGCCGGACTTTCGCCGCTCGGCGTGAATGTGTTCGAGCGCAAGCAGGCCGGGGTAAGGCAGGCTGTCCCAGTACAGCGGACCGATGACCATCAGCAGGTCGGCCTGCGCACAGCGCTGCGCTGCCGCTTGCGCGACCGCCGCACCACGGACGAACTCGGTTGCCGCGACGACCTCGACCTGCGCCGCGCCTGCCTCCATCAAGGGCTGGAGATAGTGCCAAAGCGCCTGCGAGGTACTGACCCCGGCTGGACGCGGGCTCAACTGCAGCACGGCGACCTTGGGCCGTTGTGCGAATGCAGCGACAGGCGCCGACGCGTGCGCCGCGCGCATCAGCTCCACGCTTGCGCCTTCGAGCGTGCCGGATGCATTGCCCGGGACCCCGGGCGTTGCCAGCGCGCTCGCAATCGCGGCAGGCCACGTTGTTCGTTCCTCGCTGACCACGGCCGCACCCCAAGCCGGACCACCGAAGTTCAGCGCGTTGGTCTGGGCGAAGGCGCTGAACAGGCGCACGCGTTCAGGCGACGGCGTCTCGTCCAGCGCCAAGGCGGCCCAGCGCGCACGGTGCTCGTAGCGCAGCGCATGGTGGGTCATGTCACCCGCCTTGCGAAAGAACGGCGAGATCAGCGGCAGAACCCGGTCGACCGCTTTTTTCAATTGCGCCGAGTAGCCCCCAAAGCGCAGCGGCGTCACCAGCACCACGAGTTCGGCATCGTGCACGGCGCGCTCGATCTCCTGGCCTTCGTCGTGGATGCGGCAACGGCCGGGCGTTTTCACGAAGCAGTCGAACTCGCCCATGCAGTGGCCGATGTCGTAGCCGGCCAGATGGAAGCTGCGCACCATTTCGAACTGCGAAGCAAGGTGGCGCTCGACTTCGGCGCACATGACGCTTGTCGCATCGCTGGGTGCGGATGCGCCGCTCAGGACGACCACGCTCGTGGCGGTGTTCATGTGCATACGCTAGGCCGCCAATGCTCCTTCGGTCTTGACGTGACGCAAGGCAAGACAGGTCGGCCACGGGAGAATCCGATGCAGCGCTTTCAGATCTTGTCTTCCCGCGGCACTCGATCGGAGCTCCCGATGTCACAGGTCGTCGATGCGTCGTTTGCACGCCAGTTTCTGCAGCGCCTGCTTGCTGCGGCCAACGCTTACGACGCCAAGGCGGTGGCCGCGCTGTGCAGCGACGACGTGGTCTGGCAAGACCCTGCAGCGCCGCAAACGCTGCACGGCCGTGATGCCGTGCTGCGCTTCCACCGCGACATCATGTTCCCCGCGCTGCCCGACACGCACATCGAGCTGATCGACGGCCCCTACCTCGCGCTGGACGGCACCGGCGTGGCGGCACGCCTGCGCGTCAGCGGCACGATGACCGGCCCCCTGACACCGCCGGGCTTCGCGCCGACCGGTGGCCACCTCACGTTTGAGACAGCAGAGTTCTCGCACTTCAAGGACGGTTTGCTGGCCCGCCACACCGTTGTTCTGAACATGCTCGACCTGGCACGGCAGATCGGCGCCGTGCCACAGCCGGGCACGCTGGGGGACCGTGTCGGTGTCTGGATGCAGCATGTCGCCGCGTTCTGGGCGCGTGCGCATCGAGCCTGATCATCGTTGGCCCGGTCACGCGCCTTCAGGGAGGTCAACGTGCGATTCCACCTGCTGGCACCGCGCGAAGCCCAGCACAAACGCAATGACCTTGCGGACTCCTGTTCCGACCAAAGGGCTTACTCTAAGTTCTCAGCGCGCGTGGTGGCCAAGCTGATCGATTTGATCGAACAAGGCTCCTTCTAGCGCACGTGCTGTATCTCCGCGTCAGTCTGACCCGGCTTCTCCAAAATCGATTCAAGGAAATTCACATGCACGACATCATCGATACCGCCGTCGCCGCCGGTACTTTCAAGACCCTTGGTGCTGCTGTCACCGCTGCCGACCTGGTGGCCACACTCAAGGGCCCGGGCCCGTTCACGGTGTTCGCGCCCAGCGATGAAGCCTTTGCCAAGTTGCCCGCCGGCACGGTGGAAAGCCTGCTGAAGGACATCCCCAAGCTCAAGGCCATCCTCACCTACCACGTCGTGGCGGGCAAGGTGATGGCCGCTGACGTGATGACGATGGACGGCAAGACCGCAGCCACCGTCAACGGCGCGCTGTTGAAGATCAGCACCACTGGCGGTGTGAAGCTGAACGCCGAAATCAACGTGATCAAGACGGACATCGTGTGCACGAATGGCGTGATCCACGTCATTGATTCGGTGTTGCTGCCTTCGACCTGAATTCGTTGACCTGATTCCAAGCGCCGTGCGCGGCTCTTGAGATGCACAGCCCGCACGCTGAAGCTCGCGGGCTGTTTCGTTTCAGTGGTGACACCGAGTGAGCGTCTGCGCCTTCGACTCTAGGTCTAGGCCCGCGGTTCCGGGATGCCTTCATGCGCCATCAGGCGCCGCAGCACCTCCTCGAGAAACTCGCGGCAATGACCGCTGGCGCTGTACATCATCGCGTGCATGGCTGCGTCTTTGATGTTCGTGCTCTCGCATTCGAGGCTGTAGCGCTCGAAGGCATTGAGTTTGGTCAGCAGGTCTGCGAGGTGATTCGGACACTCGCATTGCACCTTGGACGGCATCTGTCCGAGCTGCTGGAGAAACGCATCGACGTAGCGCCGTGGCGCCGCCGAATGCATCAGCATCTGTGAAAAGGCCGTCGGCGGCGTGGGGTCGACGGCCAGGCCGAGCTGGCAGATGCGCGCCAGTTGCGCCGGGTCTGTGGGCGCGGCCAGCGCGATGACGTTGGCGGCATCGAGACGCGCAAGGACCTGCCGGTTTGCGAAGCCATAGACCGCGATAACGACGGGAGCCTTGGTCGTTGCCCGCACCTGTCGCAGGGCCGCAGGCAAGGCATGGTTCACCACGGGTACGTCGACGATCACGGCGTCGACCGACGGCAGAGACTCGAACTCGGTGGCCGGCAGCGCGGGCAGGATGCCCTGCACCCGCACGTCAGAACGCGCCCGCCACGCCGTCTTCAACACCGATGCCAGCGCAGCACCGCAAACCAGCACCCGGCAGCAAGCCTGTCGCGCCTTCGCCGCCCGCACCGGCGCGTCTTTGAACCGGGCCTTGATCTGCCGATCGGTCAACGAGGCCACGGTACTGATCGCATGCCCGGCGTCGACGGCCGCTTTGACCAGAGACAAGCGCTCGATGTCGGCGCGCCGGTACAGACGCACGTTGCCCGCATTGCGCGTCGGCTGTACGACCGCGTGACGTGACTCCCAGACACGGATGGTCTGCACCGGGATGCCCGTGAGGTTCGACACCGTGGCAATTCTGTACAGCCCGTCGATGGAGGTGTCGGCACTGGGTGCGAGGGCTTTCATTGATCAATGGATCCTTGTTGCACACCGCATTGTCAGCGGTGCGCCGGCAGTCCAACCCGGCGGGCTCGTTCGAGCAGCGCCATATGCGGCAGCGTCAACGCGGCCAGACCGACAAAGATCAGTTGTATTGCCCACGCCTGCATCGACCGGTCGCTCGACACCAAACCGATCACCGCCAGCGCAGCCAACACAGCGAGCGTCGGCCACAGCGCCAGCGCCAGGGCGTTGCGGGCCTCGACGCCGGGCAAGCTCGCGAGTGTTCTCAGGATATGCCGCGGGCTGTGCATGGCGCAGAAGTAGACCGTGAACGCTGCCAACGGAGGCGCCGCGACCGACAGCGCGGCCAGCGCGGCCAGCTCCCATGCGGCAAGCCGCGATGTCCTGGCCTGCAGCACACAGGCCAGCACGGTCGCAGCCAGCCAGGGTGCGGCCATCTGGCTCAACACCGGTGCGATCAAAGCCGCGCTGGCCGGGCCGGCCACCAGGCCCAGCAGCCGCTGCAGTTCGGGGCCGTGCCCTAGCGCCGGCAAGACGATCACGGCGCCGCCGTACAAGCAGCGCGCGAGGATGGGCACACCCGCTGCCAGATCACCACCGAAGTGCAGTGCGGAGAACACCAGGAAGGCGCACAAGAAGAGCGTCGGTGCCACGAACCAGAGGCCCACGACCGCTGCAGCCAAGCCGATGTAGAGCAGCGAAAACAGTGCCCATCCCTTGAAACCAGCGACGCCGAAGAGCTTGCGCGCAAACACCACGTCGAAGGCACCATGGGGCATGCCCAGCAGCAGGATCAGCGCACCCGCAGCCAGAAGTTCGTGCAAAGGCGCCAGCCTGGCCCCGGCCAGGCTGGTGATGACCAGTACCAGTGCGAGTCCACAAAACACCCGACCCTGCAAGCGCAGGATCGGTGTCATGTGGTCTGGATCCGCACCGCCCCGAGCGGCGCCGAACGCAGCAGCTGGCGCAGGAACAGGCCGGTCGGCAATGACGCTGCGACAGCGACGCGGTCCACGAAGCTGGCGCGGTCACTGAGGAAGCGAACGATGCGCGGCGTGGCGGTGTGGCCGAACAGGCGCGTGAAGAGCTCGGGCCCGCGCTCGGGGTGGTAACGCAGCACGTCCAGGAACAGGCGGTCCATCAGCCGTGTCAGCAGGGGATCAGGGGCGTGCCCGCTCGGGTCGCGGCCGCTGCGCAGAGCCGCGCTGCAGCCATCGGCCCAGCGTTGGATGCGCTGGAAGGCGTAGCCGGTGGCTGGGCGGGCCGCGCCGCTCATCAGACCGGCGCGCCAGTGGCCGCGGCCGAGCGCAGTTTGCTGGCGCGTGGTGCCCATCGGCAGGATGCCGGCCTCGGTGCGCACCACATGGCTCGATGCACCGCCACACAGGCGCTGCACGGCCTGTTGCTGGCGGCGAGCGAGATCGGCGGGCCCGTGGGGTTGGGGATCGAACAGCGTGGTCTCGACCAGAGCGCGGTCGCTCGCCAGCGGCAAGACATAGGTGAAGGCGACCGCGCCGGGCAGGTCATGCGCAAAGTCCATCAGCTCAACCCGGCTGGGGTCGAAGACCGCGCGGTCGCAGACCAGCTCCTCGCCGAGAAAGGACTGCCACAGCAGCGCATCACCGCGCCGCGGCGGGCTCGGCGGGCGAGTGTCGATGACTCGCGCCGCTGTCAGTCCACCGGCCGAGGTCTCGATGCGCCAGCCGCCGGGCACCGGCCGGGGCGGCCCCAGCACCGTCACGCCCATCTGCAGCCGCACGGCAGCGCTGGCGGTTATCGCCTGGCGCGCGTGGTCGTAGAAGGCGCCGGCTTCCAGCAGCTGGTAAGGCGTGCGGGCGCAGTCGACTTGCACCGCCCGAGCTGCAGAACGCAGTGCCACACGCGACCAGCTGCGCTTCACCAAAGGCTCGTAGCGATGCGGACCCACGCGCCAAAAGCACCAGCTGCGGTCGTGGCGGTAAACCTGGCGCGTCTCGAGGACGGTCACGCGCCGGCACAGGCCCGGCTGTTCGGCCAGCCGCAGCGCCAGGCTGAGCCCGGCACAGCCGCCGCCGAGGACCACCAAGTCCAGCTCAGTCGCCAACACCGGCCTCCGTGGGCCAGGCGGTGCCGGGGTGGATTGGCAACATGCGCAGCGACGGACCGTAGGTCACGCCTGCGGCCTCACGTCGCCGCAGACCCGCCGTGCCGCGCAACGCGGACAGCGTGATGGCAGCCTTGGCTGCAGCCCCGACCCTGGCCCGCGACGACCAGCAGTCGCCATCGCGCTGGCGCAGGACGACGCCGATTTGCCGGTACACGCGGGCAGCCACCAGAATGCCGGCTCGCGCGCCGGATGGCAGGTGGCGCAGGCCCTGTTCGCCGCTGGCGTAGTGGCGGTCAGCCAAGTCCAGCAGCGTGCACACCGCGTGCACGGCTGCCGTCCGCGCCGCGCCGGTCGGGTCGATGAGAGCCGCTGGTTCGAGCGCGCCCACCAGCGTCGCAGGCAGGTAGCGCCGGCCCCGCAGCGCGTCCTCGCGCACGTCGCGGCAGATGTTGGTCAGCTGCATCGCGATGCCCAGGTCGATGGCGTGTGGCAGGGCCTCGGGTGCGGTCACGTCGAGCGCGGCCGTCATCATCAGGCCGACCGTGCCGGCGACCCGGTAGCAGTAGCGCAGCAGTTCGGCCATGTCGGCCACTCGAACCTCGCCGAGGTCGCTCTCTACGCCCTGGATCAGTTCGAGCGGAATCGCCGCGTCGATGCCGCAGCCACGCATCAGCTGCAGCATGTCGCGCAGGGCCAGGTCGTCGGACTGCCCGGATTGCAGCGCCTGGCGAACGCTGTCCAGCGCCGCATGGGCGGCGGCCGGCGACAAGCATTCGTCGGCCAGGTCGTCGATGCGGCGGCAGAAGCCGTACAGCCGGGTGGCGCACTCGGCATGCGGGGCGCCTAGCAGCCGGCGCGCCCAGTGAAAGCTGTGGCCGCGCTGCGCCAGCAGCTCGTCGGCGGCGGCGTAAATGGCAACATGAGCGGCGGCGGCGGCGGCAGCGTGAGCGGTGGCGTCAGCGGTGCCGTCAGCGGTGGCGCTAGCGGCATCCACAGCGCGGGGAACAGCGTGCACCGCTGTCATGCGAAGTGACGCTCCTGGCGCACGACCATTTCGGCAGCAGGAACCATCGAATCGACGACTTTGGCCGAGCACAGCACGCCCGGCAGACCCGCGCCCGGGTGCGTGCCCGCGCCCACGAGGTAGAGGTTGCGGATGCCTTCCGCCCGGTTGTGAAAACGGAACCATGCCGACTGCCTGAACAGCGGTGCCACCGAAAAACCAGCACCGTTGACGCTCAGGTAGTCGTGCTTGAAATCCTTGGGCGTCATGCTGAACTCCGCGGTGATGGTCTCGGTCAGACCCGGCAGGATCGTGCGGTCCAGCGCCGCGACGATGCGCTCGCGCAGCCGCGGCCCTTCGACGGCCCAATCAATATTCGCCTGCAGGTTGGGCACCGGGCACAACACGTAAAAGCTGTCGCAACCCGCGGGCGCGAAGCTGGGGTCAGTCGCGGAGGGCCGGTGCACATAGAGGGAGAAGTCTTCGCCCAAAACCTTCTTGTTGAAGATCTCGTCGAGCAGTTCGCGGTAGCGCTCGCCAAGCCAGATGGTGTGGTGGGCCACGTCCGGATAGGTCTTGCGGGTGCCGAAGTACAGGACAAACAAGCCCGTCGAATAACTCGCCACGGACAACTTGAGCCGCGACGACCAGGCTTGCTGCGCTTTCGGGATCATCGACGTGTAGAGGTGTGCGGCGTCGGCGTTGGAGACGACCAGGTCGGCCGGGATCACACCCCCGTCGGCCAGTTCGACCGCGGTGGCCACCCCGGATTCGACGCGGATGCGGCGCACGGTGCGGCCAAGCTGCACAGCAACCCCACGGCGCTCCATCAGAGCGCCCAGTGCGCGTGTGATGGCACCCGTGCCGCCCATCGCGAAAAACACGCCATGGGCTCGCTCCAGGTAGTGAATCAACCCATAGATGCTGGTCGTATCGAAGGGATTGCCGCCGACCAACAAGGGCTGGATCGAAAAGGCCTGGCGCAGCTTGTCACTCTTCAGGAAGGTTTTCACCAGGCCCCAGACGGTGCGGTCGCAGCGCAGGCGGATCAGGCTGGGAATCACGCGCAGCATGGTGCGCAAACGGTCGAAGGGCTTGTCCGACAGCTGCGTGAAGCCGATGTCGAAAATGCGCTTGGAATGTTCGAGCAGGCGCAGATAACCTTCGCGGTCGCTGGCCGAGATGCGGTCGATTTCAGCCAGCGTTTCATCCAGTGTGCCGCCGTAGTTGAAGTGGTCGCCGTCGGCGAAGCAGAAGCGGTACCAGGGCGTCAGGGGCACCAGTTCGACATGATCGGCGAAGCGTTCGCCAAACAAGGCGAACAGCTCCTCGAACAGGAAGGGTGCCGTGATCACGGTCGGGCCCGCGTCGTGGCGGAAACCGTCGCGCTCAAGGACCTGAGCGCGCCCGCCGAGCTGCTGGCAGCGGTCGATCAGGGTGACCCGGTAGCCCTTGGCGCGCAGGCGCAGAGAGGCTGCGATACCGCCGAAGCCGGCACCAACGACGATCGCGTGGGGGGCCGTCGCCACCCAGCGAGGCGCTGGTTCGGGCGGACGCGAGCGAGGTTCGAAACCCCGTATCGGGGCCCAGGCGTGTTTGGCGTTCATTGCTGATCTCCATTCAGAGAGGCGCGCTCGGAGGGCGGCCGCCGAAACATCGGCGGCCGCCCTTGAAACGCTTACCGAGTGGCTGCCTCGGCTTCGGTCTTGCGCACTGCGATCATGAAGATCAATACGCCGAACACCGCCTTGGCGACAATGTCCGCCACCGTGTAGCCGACCTGCACGGCGGTCGTCGCCGCACCGCCCGTGAACCCGATCGTCGGAAACACGAAGACCAGGGGGTAGAACAGCCAGGACGCCACGGTCAGCGTGCGCGCCGCGCTGATCAGGCCGCGGGCTTCTTCGGGCTGCGAGGCGATGGATTTCTTCAGGCCGATGTACAGGTCATAGACGATCACCGCAAAGGGCACCATTGCCAGCGCCCACCAGGTCCAGCGGGTGGCGGGGTCAGACGAGATTTCACCCGGGTAGCCCAACACGACCATGAGCGCAGCGAGCAGCCCCAGCTTCGTTGCCTTGGCTCGCGTTTCGGCACCTGACAGGCGCATCACGAGGATCAGCTCGATCAGCAACAAGGGAACCGTCAGCAGCCAATCGACATAGCGATAGGCGTCGTTGAACTTGGTGCCGGTCTGCTTCATCGCTCCGTCCACCAGGGTGTAGGCGCCCTCCCAGCTGGCAAAGATCCGAACGTAGTGATAGAGCGCGATCAGCGTCACCAGGCCGGTGACGGTGAGCGCCGTCCGATACGGCGGCGCCACCTGCGAGCGCGAGAGGAAGAAGAAGACCGTCGCCGCACCCATCACGGCAATCGTGAAAGAGAAGGCGTTGTAGACGAGGCTGAATTGCCCGGGGGAGATGACATCCATGACAGCGACGCTTGAGTTACGAGAATTGAATGTTAGCTGATGAAGATGTTTTGCATATTTAGGTCCTATGCAATGCCTACTCCTTGACCTGGGTAAGGCAGCTGGCGTGTGCGGCCGAGCACATCCAAGCACCGGCTGGGCGGCGGGCCTGGCGCGGCGTACGCCGATGGACTGCTTACGTCGAGGGCTTGCTGAAGCTGGCGATGTAGTTGACGGACACACTGCGCGTCCACCAGGCGCGATGGACAGCGGGCAGATAGCCCATGCCGCGCAGGTCATGCTGCGCCAGCCCGCAGGCCGCAGCGGCCTGTTCCAATTCGTCGGGCCGAACGAACTGCGCCCATCGGTGGGTACCGCGGGGCAACACTCGGAAGATGATTTCGGCACCGACGATGGCGGTCACGAAGCTGCGCGCTGTGCGGTTGATCGTCGAGACCAGCAGCAGGCCGCCCGGACTCAGGTGGCGGGACGCCTGGCGCACGAATGTTTGCAGGTTGTCGACATGCTCCACCACTTCGAGCAGCAGCAGCACGTCGAACAGTTCGCCGTCGCGCAGAGCAGCGTCGGGCTCGCCGACCCGGTAGTCGATGTTCAGGCGGCCACCGCCCGCGTGCAACCGCGCCGCAGCGATGTTCTTCGCCGCGGCATCCACACCCACCACCTGCGCCCCGCGGGCGGCCAGGGGCTCGCACATCAGGCCGGCGCCACAACCGATGTCGGCGATGCGCAGATGATGCAAGTTGCCAGGCGGGCTCCCGAAGCGCTGGGCGGTCTGTTCGAGCACGTAGCCCAGCCGCAAGCCGTTGATGACGTGCAAGGGACGCATCGGCCCTGCGCTGTTCCACCAGGTCGTGGCCAGGCGATTGAAGCGCTCGACTTCGTCGCTGCGGATGGTGCTGGCCGGCACCGTTGAAGGCTTCTCGGTGGCCATGCTTCAAACCCGGCGGCAGATTTTCACGGCCACGCGCGAACCCGCGCCGACCGACCAGACCCACACACGCAGCGCCAGCGAAGGCGGCTTCCCGCCCAGGGCAAAGAGCGCAGCGGCTTCGTCGCGATGCGCAATCTCGTCACCGCGACAGGCCTGCAGCAGCGCGCGCAGCGCCTGCAGTCGCGGGTGCATTCGGCTCGGGTCGTGCCGGTCGATCGATTCGATCTGCCCGGCGTAGTGCCGGTCGACGAAGGTCTCGACGGCCTCGATGGTGGCGTACACCGCGCACGGACCGACCCACGCGGGCAGCGCACCGGTCAGCCAGCCGGCGATGCGCCACAGCGGCAGCAGCCGGCTGCGGTGTTGCAGCGCCAGCAGCGGCTCGGTCTGGGCGAGATGGTCCGCCTCGGTGGCGAGATGCCGCTGCGCAAAGTGACGCACGCCCGCGTCGCGTGTGATGGCGAGGATGCCGCGGTAGATCATCACGGCGCCGCTCTCGCCGGCGTGATCGGTGCGCAAATCGGCAGTCAGTGCCGCCGGCAGCGAGCCGGCTACGTCGATATGAGTGATCGTGCGCGATGTCATGCGTGCGCTTCGAAAGCTTTGAGAGGGCCACGATCCAGTGCCTGCATGGCGCTGCGCTCGCGGCGAGACACCAAGCCATCGGCCATCGTTCGCGCCAGCGCAACTCCGCTGCGGTGGACTCGGTCAACCTGGCTGGCCACGACACTGTCGCCACACACACCGAGCCGCACCTTGTCATCCCACAGACACTCCGAGTGCGCGGCCACGACAGCTGGCGTCTCAACGAAAGCGTGAAGCCATTGGTGGGCACAGAGAAAGTTGGGCGTGACCGAGCGGCCCGCATGCGCGCGGAAGTTGTCGAGCAGCAGATCCGCCACCGTCTCGGCATCGTCATGCTCGTGCCGCAACGACCACTGCTCGTCGGCTTCGACGAACCAGCGCTGCGGCAGGTTTGCGGGACGCCCTGGCTTGCTGTGCATGGCGGCGACCCTTTCGATGGGGCTGCCGTGAAACTCTCGATACCCGGGCAGTCCGACAGGGCGCTCGGACCCCAGCAGCAACACCCAGCGGCTGCGGTAACGCACCCCACGCAGTGCCGCCGTCAGCCCGGGCGACTCTTGCGCAAGCGGCAGGGCCAGTGGAGCCGGAATGGCGAGCACGAGGGCCTCGAAGTCCTCGTCAATCTCGCCCGCTGCGTCGCGCAGCACCCAGCGGGCACCCCGCCGCCGGGCCTGCTGAATGGGCGTGCACAGCCGAACGTCCAGAGGCCGCGCAACGGCATTGGCCAGAGCGAGCATCGACGGCACGCCGACCGCCCCCATCAGCTTCAAGGTTCGGGTTTCATCCGCTTCGTCTTCATCCTTGTCCCACTCCCTGCCCTTGCGTTCATCTTCAGCGGGCGTGGCAGGCACGGTCCATGGATGCACTGCGGCCAGCTCACCCGGCGGTTGCACGGCGTAGGACGCCAAGTGGGTGGCCCCGCTGATGAACTGGGCACCGTCGTCGAACCATCCGATCCGGGTTGCGCGCGAACTGCACCGGCCACCCAATCGACCACTGGCCTCGAAAACAACGGGGTCGTAGCCGCGCAGACACAATTCACGTGCGCAGGTCAGACCGCCGACGCCGGCGCCGATGACGGCAACGCGCTGCGGGACCCGGTAGGTCAGTACACTGCCAAGACCGTGGCTGCTCTGATGCTTCATTGACGTCCTCTTGCGTTCTGCCCTGGTTCGTTCCCCTGTTCCTTACGTCAGAGAGACGACAGAGTTGCATGGCACCGCCCGAATCTTTTCGCGTCGAAGATTTGTTTGCTGGCGTTGCAACTTCGGCTGTGCTGTGGCGTTATCCGACAGTCACAAGCCGAGCGGAAGAGTCTTGCCAAGGCTTGTCACCGAAGCAGCTGGCCACCCGCTCCTGGCGGGTTTCACGGAGGCCCGGTTGAGCGAACCTCCACTCGCGGGCGGAATCGATGCGGCGCTGGTCGCGCGGGCGCAGCAAGGCGAGATGGTTGCGTTCGAGCTGCTGGTGGTGAAGTACCAGCGGCGGGTTGCGGCAACGATACGGCGCGTTGTGCATGAAGACCGAATCGCTGAAGAACTGACGCAGGAGGTTTTCTTGAGTGTTTTTGTTGCGTTGACGAGCTTCAGGCCCGACGGTGATTTCGCGGCTTGGCTGTTCACGATTGCCCGCAACGCGGCGCGGAGTTACCTGCGCAGCGCGCAGAACCGGCAGGACGATCGACCCATTCAACTGCTCGATGAAGCCAACGACAACGACAGGTTCGGGGTTGCACCGAGCCCTGAGGAGGAAGCCATGGCGCACCAGCTGTTCGAACGCATCGACGCCGAAGTGGCGGCGTTGCCTGAGGTGCAGCGCCGCGCGCTCTTGATGCGCGAAATTGATGGACTGGACTACAAGGCCATCGCCGCAGCGCTTGGGCAGCCCATCAATACCGTCAAGTCCCACATCTTCCGGGCGCGCGAAGCGATCGCCAGTCGCGCGCGTCCGTTGCTTGCGCCAACGCGCGACCGGCGCTGGTAGGAGACAGGCAATGAACGAAGCTTCACGCCTGCTGGACGGCGACCTCACAGCCGCGGAACTGACAGCGCTGCTCGAGCGCTTGAAGCACGACCCAGCCTTGCGCGACGAAGTTGCGGCACAGCAGCTGATTCGTGATGGCCTGGCCGGCCTGCGCACGCTGGACGATGGATACACGCTGCGCATCCTCGCCAGGCTGCGCCGAGCTCAGATGGGCTGGCCATGACCGAGGTTTGCCGCTGTCTGGGGCGGGTGCTGACGTAGCGAACCAGGCTCCTGCCTGGGGCGGGTGGGGCGGAGTCCTTCATGGTCGTCATGCTCGGCGACTGCGCGACGAGGGCGCCCATACCGGACGGTCAGGAGCACCTGCTGGGCATACACGCCGATAAACTTTCGAGACCATGCAAATGAACAACGCACGACCTCGCCAGCGCGGCAAGCCTTCGGGGTGGCACATTGCGGCCCTCGGGTGCACGGTGCTTGCGGCCGGTTGCGCTGCACCGACACCGACGGTGCCGCGTTCGATCTCGATGAGCGCTGCCACCTGCCAGCGGCCCGGCTATCCTGCAGAGGCCCGGCGTTACGACGCGGCGGGCACCACGCAGATCGAGTTCGAAGTCAATGCCGAGGGCAAGGTGACGCGGGTGGCGATCGTCGGCGCCAGCGGCAGCACTGCCGGACATCAGATGCTGGACGCGCTGGCGCTGGGTACCGTCTCCAAGTGCTCATTCCCCGCGGCGGCAGGCTTCCTCTCTGCCACGTCGCGCATCTCCTACGTCTGGCGGCTGGAAGACTGACTGCCGGCGTGGCTGAATCCGGCGCGATTGCCGATGTGGAGTGTTCGGCGGCCTCGCCTCAGTCGACTTCGCCAATGAGCGTTGCGATTGCGGCCCCCAGCGCCAGATCATCCTCAGCGCCGAACGCGTGATGGCGCAGATGGCCGCTGCGGTCGATCAGCACGAGGCTCGGCGTTCCCTGCATGCCGTAGGCTCGCATCGTGACCGGAATCGGATCGCGCGCATCGGCATTCGGCGCATCCACGCCGACCGGAAACGTTATTCGATACTCGTGCAGGAAAGCCTGCAGGGAGACGGGCGTCATCGCCGCGTGGTGTTCGAAGACCGTGTGCAGCCCGATCACCGCGACGCCCTGCGGCGCGAACGTCGCATGGATGCGCTGCGCCTGCGGCAGCCCATGCTGCACGCAGGCCGGACACAGCATCTGGAATGCATGCAGCACCACCACCTTGCCGCGCAAACCGGCCAGGTGCACGGCGTCGCCGGTGTTGAACCACTCGCACGTCGTCCACGGTGGCGCGGGCCGGCCAGGCGGATCGATACCGAACCTGTGGGACCTTGTCTGCGGTCGTACGCTGGCGCCCTGCATGCGGTCACTTTCTGAAGGTGGAGAAGACGAAGTCATTGTTCTTTTGCGCGGTGTGGCATTGGAAGCAAGCCGACGCGGCGTTCTTGCCGACTGCACGGTCGGTCTTCGAGTCTCCCTTGAATCCCTCGAAACCCCAGCCGCCGGTGTCCTTGTATTTTCTGGCGTCCTTGTGCATCACGCCCAACACTTTGCGAGCGCCTTCCTGCACGGTGTTGTCGGCAACCTTCGCTTCCAACAGGTCGAAGGCGATGACGGAGCCATCGGCAAACTTGCCGCTCTTGTAGCCCTGCTCGGCCCGTCTGTTGGCATAGAGGTGGTGGATGCCGCCGAACGCGTCGTACAGGGCATGCCCTTGATTGATCGTCATGCTCTTGACGTGTGTCCACTGGCGGTAGCCGTCCGGGTACGCGACAGGCGCGGCATCGGCCGAGTGAACCGGTGGCGCGATCGCGAGGGTGGCGGCGAGAAGAAACAGTCTGCGCATGAGGCACTCCTACAATTCAGATTCGAATGCCACGCATTCCAGCACGTGAGCTCTCGCTTGAACAGCGGGCACGA
Organism: Rubrivivax sp.; assembly: GCA_031400795.1. Taxonomy (GTDB): domain Bacteria; phylum Pseudomonadota; class Gammaproteobacteria; order Burkholderiales; family Burkholderiaceae_C; genus Rubrivivax. The sequence goes on from JANNQO010000088.1 coordinate 20,128, forward strand.
AACAGTGACCAGGGCACTTTCAGGTGTCGATTGATGAACCGACCAGCGAACTCAACGCTGCCCAACGTGTCGCGAATGGTCGAAGACATCGTCGGCTGCAAGTGGTCGCTGGCCGTGCTCGGCGCCGTGCGTGACGGCGTGTGCCGTCCCGGCGCCATGGAACATGCCATCGACGGGCTGTCGAAGAAGGTCCTCAACGAACGCCTGAGCAAACTCGTTCGTTTCGGGATCCTCCAGAAGCACGCCTACCCCGAGCTGCCGCCGCGTGTGGAGTACCGGTTCACACCTTTCGGCGACAGGTTCTGCGGCGTGCTGGATGGCATTGAAGCGCTGCAGCGCGAGATCGATGGCTGATCGGGGTCTCGCACAGCGGAGTGTCGCGTCAGCACCGGAGACGGGTTCGACGCTCGGCACACTCGCCCTGATGGAGTCGGACGGTCGAGCACCGTGAGCGACCGCCGCGACTCGGCAGCGCAGCGGTCGCGCGGGCGCTTGTCGTCGCAGCCCCTGCCGGACCCACTGAGACATTGCCTGCTCAGGTGAAGGGCGGCCGAAGGTCGCCCCATTTCGTTTGTGCGCCCCGCCGGTTCAGTGTCGGCACTCGTTCGGCAGCCGTGACGTCGACACGCTCGCGATCAGCTGCTGCCGATAAATCAATCCTGATGTATCCTTGGAAGCATGACGGGCAAGGAGGTCATTGCCAAGCTCCGCGCCGCCGGATGGAGCTTGGTTCGCGTGCATGGCAGCGATCACATCCTGAGCAAGGACGGAATGGCCGTGCCGGTGCCCGTGCATTGCGCGCGAGACATCGGCGTGGGCCTGCTGGCAGCGATCCAGCGCTAGACGGGCGTGAAACTCAAGTGAGGCATCAGATGGACATTCGTTACCCGGCGACGATCGAGAAGCAGGACGATGGCAGCTTCCTGGTGCGATTCGTCGATCTGCCGGACACCTTCACCGAGGGGAAGACCGAAGACGAAGCGGTGTTCAACGCGGCCGAGGTGCTGTCGGCCATGCTCGCCTGGCGCCTGGACGAAGCCAAGGATGTGCCGCCGCCGAGCCAGAAGCTGAAGGGCGCCCGCTACATCGCCCCCGATGCGAAGACACAGGCCGCGATGCTGCTGCGCCTGGCCCGCGGGGAGCGAACCTTGTCGGAACTGGCGCGAGCTCTCGCGACTTCCTGGCCCGCCGCGAAGCGGCTCGAAGACCCCACCCACTGGCCGTCGCTGAAAACACTCGACCGCGCTGCCGCCGCCCTGGGCAAGCGGCTCGTGCTGAGGCTCGAATGACACTGCACATCGTCCGGCTCGGCACACTCCGCGGCGCCGCGGAAGGCCCGCGCATCGGCGCTGTGCGACGCCCACCGCGCGGCGTGCCCAAGACCGATTTCGCGCGGCAAAACTGGTACGACGTCTGGTACCCGATCCTCGCGCCGAGTGTGGAGACCGTGAAGCTCGGCCAGCACGCGGACGAAGAAGCGGGCTGGGCGCTGTTCAGCCGCCGTTTTCGCCAGGAGATGAACGCACCCGAGGCCTCGCGCAGCCTGGACCTGCTGGCCACGCGGTCGCATCTCCTCATCCGCCCGCTGCGAACCTGCCTGGACTGAACGGCCGAAGATCCAGCCCCGGCTCACGTCCGGCCAACAAGTCCGCGACGATCTCTGCGGTGGCGGCCGATTGCGTGAGCCCGAGATGCCCGTGCCCGAAGGCGTGGATCACGCGCTTGTCGACGTGCGACACCCCGATGGCCGGCAGCGAGTCGGGCAGCGAGGGTCGAAAGCCCATCCACTGCGCGCCGCCTTCGGTGCGCAGGCCAGGCAGGAAACGCTTGGCCTTGGCGAGCAGCGCTTCGGCGCGGCGGTAGTCGGGCGGCGCGTCGAGTCCGGCCAGCTCCACCGCGCCGCCCACGCGCACGCCACCGGCAATCGGCGTGATCACGAAGCCGTGGCCCGGAAAAGTGAGCTGCCGCTGCAAGGCAAAGGCGCCCGGCGGCAGCGTGGTGTTGTAGCCGCGTTCGGTTTCCAGCGGGATGATGTCGCCGAGCGTGCGCGCCAGCCGGTGCGACCACGCGCCGGCCGCGAGTACCACCCGCTGCGCGCGCAGCACGCTGCCATCGGCCAGCTGCACGTGCACCGCATCGGCCGCGGGCCGCAGCGCCGCCGCTTCGGCACGGCGCAGCCGGGCACCCAGCGTGGCGCAGTGCGCGGCGATCTGCTGCACCAGCCGCAGCGGGTCATCGATGGTGGCCCAGCCGGGCACGAAGGTGGCAGCCACCAGGCCCGCGCTCAGCCCGGGCTGCCAGCGCGCGATGGCCCCGGCACCCTGGGCATGTTCGAAGGCGATGCCATGGTCGGCGCGCAGTTGCCAGCCGGGCAGCGCAGCGCGCCAAGACGCCTCGCTCTCGTACAGATGCAGATTGCCATCCTCGTGCAGCATGGACAGCGCGCCGATCGACGCCAGCAGCCGCGGCGTGGCCTGGGCCGACAAGCGGTTGAGTGCGACCTGCGCCAAGGTGCTGGCTGCGACGTGCTCCGGCCGGCTGGCGCGCCAGAACCGCCACAACCACGGCACGAGTTGCGGCAGGTAGCGTGGCCGCAACGCCAGCGGGCCCAGCGGATCGAGCAGCCAGCGCGGCACCTGGCGCAGGATGCCCGGCGAGGCCAGCGGCTGAATGTCGGAGAAGGCATAGGCGCCGGCATTGCCGCGGCTCGCGCCCGCCGCGACCGCGTCGCGCTCCAGCACGCACACGTCGCGGCCTTCCTGCGCCAGGCGCAGCGCGATGGAGAGTCCCACCACGCCGGCGCCGATCACGACAACATCGGCCACCCGCTCCTGCGCACCGAGCGGCGCCAGAGTTTCCGACATCGCCTCAGCCCAGCCCCCAGGCGAACGAATCGCGCGGGTCGAACACCACCTGCGCGTCCAGCGTCACATGAGCGCGTCCGTGGATGAACGGCAGCACGCTGGCGCTGCCGTCGCTTGCGCTGCGGTAGTGCGCGGCGAAGACGCTGCCGATCACGCTTTCTTGATGCCAGACCTGGCCCGGCGCCAGTTGACCATCGGCCGCCAGACAGGCCAGCTTGGCGCTGGTGCCGGTGCCGCAGGGCGAGCGGTCGTAAGCGCCGCCCGGGCACATCACGAAGCCGCGGCCCTGGTTGCCGGCGGCCTGCGCCGGGCCGAGCAATTCGATGTGGTCGATCTCGGCTGCGTTGGCACCGGTGATGCCGGCCGCTTTCAACGCCCGGCGCAGCTGTTCTGCCAGTGCCGACAGCTCCACGACGTGCGCCACGTCCAGCGCCAGGCCATGGTCATGACAGAGAAAGAACCAGTTGCCGCCCCAGGCCACGTCGCCGTGCAGCCAGCCGTGGCCCGGCACCTGCACCGCCAGCTGGCGGGCATGCCGCCAGGCGGGCACGTTGGCCACCGTCACGCCGCCATCGGCATGCAGTTCGGCGGCCACCGTGCCCACGGCGGTGTCGATGTGGTGCACGCCCGGCGCGATGCGCTGCAGGTGCGCCAGCGTCGCCACCACGCCGATGGTGCCGTGGCCGCACATGCCCAGATAGCCCACGTTGTTGAAGAAGATCACGCCGCAGTAGCTGCCGGCCTGCTCCGGCTCGAGCAGCAGCGCGCCGACCAGCACGTCGTTGCCGCGCGGCTCGTTGACCAGTGCGCGGCGCCAGGCATCGTGCTCGCTGCGAAAGCGCGCCAGCCGCTCGGCGATCGTGCCGCGGCCAAGATCGGGGCCACCGCTGATCACCAGCCGTGTCGGCTCGCCGCCAGTGTGCGAATCGATGAGGCGGGTGGGCGCGGAATTCAGGCTCATGGACGGGCTCGCTTCGAAGGTTTCAGCAGCCGGTGCAAATCGCGGCGCACGGCCTCGATGTGCGCGACCAGGAATTCGCCTGCCTCGGCCGTGCGGCCTTCACGGCAAAGCTTGATCAGCTTGCGATGTTCGCGCTGCGCGCGCGCCAGCGCGGCGTCCCGGCTGAGCTGCACACGCGTGTAGCGGTCGCTGGATTGCAGAAGTGCCGCCACGATGGCCTGCGTACGCGGCAGCGCGGCGTGGCGGTACAGGCTCAGGTGCAGCCGCGCGTTGAGCTCGCCCCAGCGTGCCACGTCGCGCCGTGCAATGGCTTCAGCGAAGGCGGCGTCGAAGCCGGCGACTTCTTCGTAGTCGGCAGCTGACAGCCGCGGCGCCGAGCGCGCCAGCAAACGCGGCTCGAGCAGCACGCGCAAGTCGAACACGTCGTCGATCTGATCCAGCGCGAAGCCGGCCACCACCGCGCCCTTGTGCGGCTCGATGTGCACCAGGCCTTCGGCTTCGAGCTGGAACAGCGCCTCGCGCACGGGGATGCGGCTGACCTGGAAGTGCGCGGCCAGCGCGTCCTGACGCAGCTGGCTGCCGGCGGCATGCGTGCCGTCGAGGATGGCACGGCGCAGCTGCTCGACTATGGCCGCCGAGAGCGTGCGGTGCGGGAGTCGGTCGGACATGGGTCTTCGGGAAAGCGAGCGTAATGTTGAATGTCGATTGTATAAAATGTACGGCAGATCATGAAAGGGAAAGCACCATGAGCGCACGCATCGCCTGGCAGGGGGTCTTCCCTGCCGTCACCACGCAGTTCCGCGAAGACTTCTCGCTCGACGTGGCGGCCACGGAACGAGTGATCCAGGGCCTGGTCGCCGACGGCGTCTCGGGCCTCGTGATCTGCGGCACGGTCGGCGAGAACACCGGCCTGGCGCGCAGCGAGAAGATTCAAATCATCGAAGCCGCGCGTTCGGCGGCACGCGGGCGAGTGCCGGTGATCTGCGGCGTGGCCGAGTTCACCACCGCCTTCGCGATCGAGACCGCACGCGTCGCCGCGGCAGCCAAAGTCGACGGACTGATGGTCATGCCACCGCTGGGCTACTCGGCCAAGCCGCACGAAGCGGCGGCGCACTTCCGCGCCGTGGCGCGCGCCACCGATCTGCCGGTGATGGTCTACAACAACCCGCCGATCTACAAGAACGACATCACGCCCGACATCCTGGCCAGCCTTGCCGACATCGACACCATCGTCTGCTTCAAAGACAGCTCGGGCGACACGCGCCGCTTCATCGACACGCGCAAGCGCGTCGGCGACCGCTTCGTGCTGTTCGCGGGCCTCGATGATGTGGTGGTGGAAAGCGTGGCGATGGGCGCGGTGGGCTGGGTGTCGGGCATGAGCAATGCGTTCCCGCGCGAGGGCGAGACACTCTTCCGGCTGGCCCGCGCCGGGCGGCTCGCCGAGCTGATGCCGCTGTACGAGTGGTTCATGCCGCTGCTGCACCTGGACGCGCGGCCGGATCTCGTGCAGTGCATCAAGTGGTGCGAGCACCGCATGGCGCGCGGCACCTGGCGCACCCGCCCGCCGCGGCTGGCCTTGCAGGGCGAAGACCTGGCGTTTGTGCAGCAGGTGATGGACGAGGCGCTGGCGCACCGCCCTGCCCTGCCCGAGGTGGGCCTGCCGCGCTGACCGGCCGCAGCGCATCGGCGTCATGAACCAGGGCCGGCCGGAGCAGGTGGGCACGCCGGCGCAGATCTACCGCGAGCCAAGCGCGCTGACTTCATCAAGCTCTGGCAGGCGCTGGTGGCGGCGGCGGGGAACTGAGAGCGGCCGAGGAACGCGCCTACTCGGGTGTCGACGGGTCGTCGTCAGCCCCGCCATCGGCCAAGGCCTGCCGCGCCAGTTCTTCTTCGCTCAGCTTGGGAGCGGCTTGCAGCGCGGCGAGTTCTTCCAGCATGGCCGGCGAGGCTTCAGCGTTGCCGAGCAGCACGTCCTCGAAAGACGGGTGGGCGGCCTTGCGCTCCTCGTGGTCCGCGGGCGAGGGATGCACCGCAGTGGGCGCGAGCGCCGGCAGTCTGGACGCCGCGAGCTCGAGTTGCTCGTCGATCAGCTTGCTGATGTCGCCGGCGTGCGGCGTGTCGTTGGCAGTCATGGAAAGTCTCCTTTCGAGGCCTATGTTCTACCTATCGCTGCCATCGCGCCAGCCCTGACCACTGATCTGAATGGGGGTTGAGTCCAGCAGCACCTGATCAGGCCGCACGGAACAGGGACTCCGGCCCAGCGATGGTTTCGCCCATCCTCGCGCGAAACAAGGCCTCATCGGTGGCGCGCAGGCGCCTGCACACCTCGCGACCGATGTTCATCTGAATCAACGCGAACTGTTCGACATCGCGTTCGAACAGGTGCAGCAGGTCGTCGGCGCTGATCTCGATCGCCTGGCAGTCTTCGTCGGCGCGGACCGAAGCGCTGCGCGGATGCAGATCCATCAGCGCCATCTCGCCGAAGCAGTCGCCGACGACCAGGCGGTGCAGCACGAGGTCATGGCCCTGCCAGCTCTTGATCACCGCCACTCGGCCGGCTTCGAGCACGAACATCGAATTGGCCGGGTCGGTCTCGCGGAAAAAGTGGTCACCGGCCCGAACAGCGACGGCACGGGCACGTGCCAGCAGCAGCACCAGGGAGTCTTCGCGGATCGCGCCGAAGACCGGCATTTGCTGAAGAAGTTCGATTCGTTTCGGCTGCATGGTGCCCGCACACGTTGCCCGTGGTCTCGCTGTCCCGCCAGGGGTCAAGCTCCTGACCGGATTGCACCACTTTCCTGTTTCCCGGTGCCGAACCTGTGACCCCCTTGTTCCTGGACCAGGCCCGCATCCGCAGCCCCGCACAATCCCGGCATGCAGACGAACGAGCGCGTGCTGCGCCTTCAGGGCGCTTCCAACTTCCGGGATCTCGGCGGCTACCACGGGCACGGCGGCCGGCCGCTGCGCTGGCGGCGGCTGTTCCGCTCCGACCACCTGGGCGGGCTCACCGAGCCCGACCGCGCCGCGCTGGTGGCGCTGGGCGTGAAGCGCACGTTCGACTTCCGCGGCACCCAGGAGCGCGCTGCCGAGCCTTACGCGCTGCCCGGCGTGGCGCAGCACGCGCTCAGCATCGAGCCCACGGTGGTGCAGCGCATGGCCGAGATCGCCTGCGCCGGTGCCGCGCTCACCGCCGAGCGCGCGGCCGAGCTGATGTGCGAGCTGTACCAGCGCCTGGCCGTCGACCAGGCGCATCGCTTCGCCGAGTGGTTCGCCCATCTGCTGGACGACGACGCGCCGCTGGTCTTCCACTGCACGGCCGGCAAAGACCGTACCGGCGTCGCGGCTGCACTGTTGCTCATCGCGCTCGGCGTGCCGCGGGACGTGGTGGAGCGTGACTACCTGCTCAGCAACGATTGCTACCGGCCGCACACACCGCGCGGCGAGCTGCCCGGCGACGTGCTGAACGTGTTGTGGACCGTCCGTGCAAGCTTCCTGCACACCGCGCTGGCCGCGATCGACGGCGCCGCCGGCGGCATGCAGGCCTACCTGACGCAGCGGCTGCGCCTGTCCCCCGCCGCGCGGCAGCGGCTCGCCGAGCTGTATCTGGAGCCGGCGCCCCGCTGACGCATCACGCTCGGGCCTTGAACGTACTCGGGATGAAGCTGTTCGACCTCATCGTCGTGGCTGGTTCCGCTGGAAGGCAAGCGCACGGAGATCAAGCCCGAGCGAGATTGATCCTCGCCAAGGCCGCCTCGGCGAGTGGCCTGCGCGTCACGCGCGGCGTTCGCGCCGATACTCGCAGCCTCATTCACCACGCCAGGCCGCCCGCATGACCAGCGAATCCTTCGACGCCATCGTGGTCGGCGCCGGCCAGGCCGGGCCCGCCATCGCAGCACGCTGCAGCAAGGAAGGGCTGCGCACCGCGGTCATCGAGCGTGGGCACTTCGGCGGCACCTGCGTCAACGTCGGTTGCGTGCCGACCAAGACGCTGGTGGCCAGCGCACGCGCCATCCACCTGGCGCGGCGCGGCGCCGAGTTCGGCTTCGATGCCGGCAACGTGCGCGCCGACATGGCGCGCATCAAGGCACGCAAGGACGGCATCGTCGTCCACTCGCGCGGCGGGCTCGAGGCCTGGATGCGCGGCCTCGCGCACACCGAGGTGATCGTCGGCGACGCGCACTTCGTGGCGCCGGCCACGCTGCAAGTCGCCGGGCGCCAACTGACCGCGCCGCACATCTTCCTGAACGTGGGCGGGCGCTCGGTGCGGCCCGACCTGCCCGGCATCGACACCGTGCGCACGCTCGACAACGTGTCGATCATGGAACTCGACCGCGTGCCCGAGCACCTGGTCATCGTCGGCGGCAGCTACATCGGCCTGGAGTTCGCGCAGATGATGCGCCGCTTCGGCGCCGAGGTGACGGTGGTCGAGCGCTCGGCGCGCCTGCTGCCGCGCGAGGACGAAGATGTCTCCGACGGCATCCGCGCGATCCTGGAGAGCGAAGGCGTGCGCTTCGCGCTGGCCTCCGAATGCATCGCGCTCTCACCCGATGGCGAGCGCATCGTCATCGGCGCGGCCTGCGCTGCCGATCAGCCACCGATCGTCGGCAGCCACGTGCTGCTGGCTGTGGGCCGGCGGCCGAACACCGACGGGCTCGGCCTGCAGGCCGCCGGCATCGAGACCGACGCACGCGGCTTCATCATCGTCGACGACCAGTGCCGCAGCAGCGCCGCAGGAGTTTGGGCGGTGGGCGACTGCAACGGCCGCGGTGCTTTCACGCACACCTCGTGGAACGACCACGAGATCGTCGTTGCCAACCTGTTCGACAACGACCCCCGCCGCGTCACCGATCGCATCGCCTGCTACGCGCTCTTCATCGACCCGGCACTGGGCCGCATCGGCATGACCGAAACCGAAGCGCGCGCCAGCGGGCGCAAGCTGCTGCGTGCCAAGATGCCGATGCAGCGCGTGGGGCGGGCCCGCGAGGCCGGCGAAACGCAGGGCTTCATGAAGGTGCTGGTCGACGCCGATACACAGCACCTGCTCGGTGCCGCGATCCTCGGACTGAACGGCGATGAAGTCGTGCACTCGCTGCTCGACGTGATGGCCGCCGGGCAGCCCTACACGGTCATCTCGCGCGCCGTGCACATCCACCCGACGGTGACGGAGCTGGTGCCGACGCTGTTGCAGCAGTTGCGGCCGGTGGCGTGAAGGGGGATGTTCGCGCCGGCGGCAGCTGCGGCGCGTGCCGGGCTGTGACACTCCAGGCATGACGAAGAAACTGCTGAAAACCCTGGCCGCACTGCTCGCCGCGGGCGTGCTCGCTGCCGCGGTGTTCGCGATCAACCTGGTCTGGTTCCGCCCTTTCAGCCTGAACCTCTTCTACGAGAAGATCTTCATCGTCTTCATGCTCGACAACCCCGAGCTGCTGACGCAGATCGGCATCGCCGAGCAGTTCGGCTACCGCCGCCACAACGCCCACTTGAGCGACGTGTCGATCGCCAAGACCGAGCGCGACTTCGCGCAGTGGCGCGGCTTCCTGAACGACCTGAAGGGCTACGACCCCGACGCACAGACGCCGGCGCAACAGCTGTCCACGCGTGTGCTGACCTGGTTCATCGCCAACGTGCTCGACGGCGAGCGCTTCCAGTTCCACGACTACCCGGTCAGCCAGCACTTCGGCATGCAGAGCCAGACCGCGGACTTTCTGATTCAGCAGCACCCCATTGCCGACCGGCGCGGCGCCGAGGACTACCTGGCGCGGATGGGCGAGTTCGGCCGCAAGTTCGATCAGCTGCTGGAAGGCCTGGCCGCGCGCGAGCAGCGCGGCGTGCTGCCGCCGCGCTTCGTGGTCGAACGCGTGCTCACCGAGATGCGCGGCTACGTGGCCTTGGCGCCGAAAGAACATCCGCTGTGCACCAATTTCGCCGCCAAGGTCGGCACGCTGGCCGATGTGCCGGCGCCCGAGCAGCAGGCGCTGCAGGCGCGCTGCGTGCCGATGCTGCAAGCGCAGGTGCTGCCGGCCTACCAGCGTCTGATCGCCTTCTTCGAAGCGCAGCTGCCGCGCACCACCACCGACGATGGCGTGTGGAAACTGCCCGACGGCGACGCCTACTACGCCTGGCGGCTGCGCAGCGAAACCAGTACCCGCCTCACGCCGCAGCAGGTGCACGAACTGGGCTTGGCCGAAGTGGCGCGCATCGAGGCCGAGATGGCCGCCATCCTGCGCGCGCAAGGCGAACTGCGCGAAGGCGAAACCGCGGCGCAAGCGATGTCGCGCTTGAGTCTGGATGCACGCTTCCTCTACCCGAACGACGACGCCGGCCGCGAGGCCGCGCTGGCCGACTACCGCAAGATGGTCGACGAACAGTTGCAGCGCTCGCGCGCCGTGATCGGACTCGTGCCGAAGGCGCGCATGGAGGTGAAGCGCATCCCGCTCGCCACCGAGGCCACCGGGCCAGGCGCTTACTACCAGAGCCCGGCGCTGGACGGCAGCCGGCCCGGCGTGTTCTTCGCCAACCTGCGCGACATGGCCGAAGTGCCCAAGTTCGGCATGCGCACACTGGCCGTGCACGAAGGCGTGCCGGGCCACCACTTCCAGATCGCGCTGGCCCAGGAACAGCCCGGCGGCCCGACCTTTCGGCGTGTGCTGCCCTTCACGGCCTACATGGAAGGCTGGGCGCTGTACGCGGAATGGCTAGCGCTGGAGATGGGGCTGTACGAAGGCGACCCGTTCGGCGACCTGGGCCGGCTGCGCGACGAGATGCTGCGCGCCGTACGCCTGGTGGTCGACACCGGCCTGCACTACAAACGCTGGACGCGCGAGCAGGCCATCGCCACCATGCTGGCCAAGCTCGGCGGGCCCGAAGCCGGCGTGATCTCGGAGGTCGAGCGCTACATCGTCGACCCCGGCCAGGCTTGTGCCTACAAACTGGGCATGCTCGCCATCCGCGCGGCGCGCCAACGCGCGCAGCAGGCCCTGGGCGCGCGCTTCGATGCGCAGGCGCTGAAGGACTTCCACGACGTGGTGCTGGGCAGCGGCGCGCTGCCGCTGGAGGTGCTGGACGAGCAGGTCGACCACTGGATCGAGGCGCGCACGAAGTAGCCTGGTGCGCTGCCCGGTGCTGATCGTCTGCACCGGCAACTCGGCCCGTTCCAGCCGTTGCCGGGCGGTTGGCAGGCCTTCGTCAGCGTTGCGCGGCCGGCTTCAGCGGCACCGCCAGCAAGGCCCAGCGCCTGCCCAGCGCCAGGGTCTGACAGATGCTGGCCATTGGCGCCCCGGGGCCAACCATGCCGGTGCCGATGATGTCGTACGGGCCGCTCGGCCCGGTCATGTCGCTGACGGCCTGCCAGCGCAAGCTTTGCCCGCTGCCGGGGGTGACGGACATCGCATCCGAATTCACCGCCAGCACGCTGGCCACCAGCGGTGCCGACTCGTTGGCCAGCGTCACGCAGGCCGACGTCGTGCTGTTGGCACCCGCGCGCAGCACGCCGAAAGGCACCGTCTGGTGCACCCCGCTGAAGGTCATCGCGCCACCGACGATGTCGTTGTCGTTGGCCAGTTTCACCTTCACCGTGGCCGTTCCGACCGGCGGCGCGATGAGGTACCACAGCTCGACCCGGTTGTCGCACGACTGGCCGTTTTGCGCGCCCAGGCGCGTTAGGTTCACGCCGCCGTAGGTGATGCTGGTGGCCGACGAACTGTCGTCGGTGGTGGCCACGCCGACCAGCAGCAACCGGTTGCTCAGCGCCGCGGTGGTGTGCGACCACGACAGCGACGTGCTCTCGGTATTGCTGTAGCTCGAGGTGCTGACCGCGAGGCCGCCGTCGAACAGGAATTGCGACTTCGCCCAGGCTTGCTGACCCGCCAGATTGCCGAGCGCCTGGCCCACCGTGTTGTCGTCGGAAAAGTGGATGCCGGCGTACAGGCGCGACAACCCGGCATCGGTGACCGCGGCGGTAAAAGTGGCGTAGCCGAGCGAGGTTGGGACGGCAGGCACGCCCGGCTCGACGCGGCCGAAGTTCGGCGGGATCACGGTGGAGAAGCCGAAGTTGTCGCTGCCCGTGAAGGCCCGCAGCACCGTGGCGCTGGCGGCCGAGAAGGTCGAGTGGCCCGAGACCCAGCCCGGGAAGGATGGCGTCAGGTTGCTGCCCGGGTTGTAGGGCGTCCACTTGCCGCCGTCGATGGTCTGGATGGGCTGGCCGGGGCCGCCCCAGGCCAGCACGGGCACGCCTTGCCTGAAATAGCGCACGCCGGTGATGGGGCGCACGCCGTCGTACTTGCGTTTCACGTGCCAGGCCAGGATGCCGGCGTCGAACGATGCGTTCTGCATCGCGAAGAACATCTTCACGTCCTTGTCGATGCTGTTGTTGTCGCGCTGCGAGACGTACTGCGCGAACAGCGACCAGTGGCCCGGCGGCAACTCGGAAGCGGGGCCGTCGGCCCAGTACTCGACGATGACCTTCTGCTGCATCGTCAACGTGCTGCTGATGGCGAGCATCTGATTGATGTCGGCCTGGTACTGTGCTGCGCTTTGCAGGTAGTTCGGGCCGGCGACGACCTCGGGGCGACCGTCGAACTGCGTCGCGGAGGTCAAAGCGAAGGGCCGCACGTTCTCCCAGTGCGGTGCCACAAACTTCTGCGTCACGCCCAGATCGTTGATCAGCGGTTGCCAGCGGTAGGGGTTGGAGATGTTCAGCGGACAAGCGCCCTGCGTCGTCGGCAGACAGAACGGCATCGGCGCGTTGGCGCTGGCGTAGCCGGTGTAGTCGCCGTAGGCGCCTGGGGCCAGATCGCCGTACTGGTTGGAGCCGTCGTTGCGCCGGTTGGCGATCACCGCCGTGGCCGCCGCATTGCCGATGCCTTGCGGCGTGGCCAGGTTGGTGGACGAGTCATTCGGGTCGTAGCCCCGGCCCTGCATCACGGTGGTCAGGCGCGCGGTGCCGTCGGGGAACAGGTTGACCAGGCAGCGGTAGGCAGCGAAGCTCACCGCCTTGGCCTTGTTGGCGTCGGTGTACTCGGCCGCCGGGCGCCGTGGTGTGGCAACCACGGTACCGATGGCGCGCGCGTCGTACGAGGTCCAGGCGTCGTACATGCAGGTGTGGGCCACGGCCAGGGCGCGCGCCACCACCGGCGGGCCGAGCTTGCCACGGCGCACTTCTTCCAACGCGGCCTGGTTCCAGGTGACGACCACGGTCGGTGTCGCCCGGGCCGCGCCGGCCAGCAGCGCAAGCGCGCCGAACCCGATCGCAAGGCTTGCCTTCTGCAACATCACAGTCCCTCCAACAGCAGCGCGTGCATTCGCGCTTTGCGTTCCCCCCTTGAGTCTGCAAGCAATCGCAAACAGTTACAAGCAGGGTCCCCTTGGCCGGGGGGTCGGCAACCCGCTCAGCGCCGTGCGTTGGCGCTGATCCCATCGGCATAGCGCTCGAACAGCGGCAACGGCAGGTCATGCCCCATGCCGGGCACGATGTCGATCGTGGCGCCGGCGATCTTGCGCTGCAGGTCGTGCGCGGCGGCCACCGGCACCAGCGGATCGGCATCGCCATGCAGAATGTGCGTGGGCGCGTGGATCGCCGGCAGCAACGCACTGCGGTCGCCATCGGCGGCCACCGCGACCAACTGGCGCGCGGTGCCTGCCGGGTGCCAGGAACGCGCCACCATCGCTGCCAGCCGCTGGCGCAGCCGCCCGGGCTCGCTCGGATAGGCGGGGCTGCCGATGATGCCGAGCAGCCGCACCAGGTGTGCCACCACGGCATCGGGAATCCTGCCGTCGGGGCGTGCCATCAAGGCTTTGCGCACAGCCATCGCCGGCTGCGGCAGCTGGCGCGCGCCCGAGGTCGTCATCATCAAGGTCAGGCTCTTCACCCGCGCCGGGTGCTTGGCCGCGAGGTGCTGCGCCACCATGCCGCCCATCGACGCGCCGCAAACATGCACGCGCTGCAAGCCCAGCGCGTCGAGCACGCCGAGCGCGTCGGCGGCCATGTCGGCCACACCATAGGGCGCCTGGATCGGAATCCGCATCGCGAAGCGCAGCGCGGCCCAGGGCAGGCTGGGCACACCGAGGTGGTCGAAGTGTTGCGAGAGCCCGATGTCGCGGTTGTCGAAGCGGATCACTCGGTAGCCGCGCGAGACGAGCAGCTGCACGAGCTCCTCGGGCCAGCCGATGAGCTGCATGCCCAGGCCCATGATGAGCAGCAGCGGCTCGCCATTGGCGTTGCCGCGGTCGTCGACCTCGATGCCGATGCCATTGGCGCTGATCTGCATCAGCGCTTGGCTTTCTTCGGTGCCGCTTTGCGCGAGCGCGTGACAGTCGCCACCGCCGCATCCATCGCCGTGCCGACCATGCTCTTGGTCATCTTGCCCATCGCAGCACCCACGGCGTTGGAGAGCCTTCGCGTGGCCTTGGCCACCAGCGGCTCGGGCTCGGGGGTATCGATGTGATCGGCGTCGCCGGGCCGCGGCAGCGCGCGCAGGTCGTCGAAAGCGATGCGCATCGCGTCGGCCAGCTCGCGCAGGTCAGGCGCTGCCGCCGCATCGGCGATCAGGCCGAAATCCAGCGACTGGTGGTAGCTCTGCACGGTGATGTTCAACGCCATGCCGTGCACGACGATCGATGTCGGGTAGTTGGTGATCATCTTCGCACCCGCGATGTACAGCGGCACCGGCGGCCCGGGCACGTTGGAGATGACGACGTTGGCCACCTGCGGGATGCGGTCGGCGAGCTTGGCGCGGCCGTACAGCGCGGTGGCCGCTTCCATCAGCCACGGGAGGCCCATCGACGGGAAGTCGGTCGGCAGGATGCTCTTGATGCTGCCCATCGTCTCTTTCATCGAAGCGCTGGCGGCCTTCACGTGCTTCAGTCGCTTCATCGGGTCGGCGATGTGCGTGCCCAGGCTGATGAAGCTCATCGAGGCCTGGTTGTCGCTGCTCGTGTCGCCTTGGGCGCGCAGCGAGATCGGTACCGCGGCGATCAGCGACTTCTTCGGCAGCAGCCGCTTACCCGCGAAGTAGCGGCGCAGTGCGGTGCTGCACACCATCAGCACCATGTCGTTGATGGTGGCTTCGTGCGCGCGGCCGAGCGCCTTGAGTTCGGCCAGCGGGAGGGTCACCGCGGCGAACGAGCGGCCTGCGGTGACCGAGGCGTTGAACGGCGTGCGCGGTGCGAGCGTGAGGTTACTCGGCCGCTTGGCGCTGCCGCCGCCGAACAGCGCCGAGTTCGCGGCTGCTTTGCTCGCCGCGTCCTTCAGCGTGCCCACGGTGGAGGGCAACTCCTTGACGATTTGCGCCACCTTCTGCGCCTGGTTGGCGATCACGCCGCGCAGCATTTCGGTCATCTCCAGGCGGAAGGTCTTCTGCCGGCCCGACGGGCGGGCTTCGATCGTGCGTGGCTCGGGCGTCACGTCCAGGATCGCGTTGGCCAGCGCCACTGCCGCCTGGCCGTCCACCGCGGCGTGGTGCAGCTGCGTGTACATCGCCACGCGCTTGCGGCCGCTGGCCGAAGGCGCCAGGCCTTCGAAGACGTGGAACTTCCACAGCGGCTTCTTGCGATCGAGCAGCACCGGGTGCAGGCGGCCGACCTCGTCTTCCAGCTCGCGCAGGCCGGCGCCCTTGGGCAGTTTGATTTCGACGATGTGCTGCGTGAGATCGGGCTCGGCGTCCACCCAGGCCGGATTGGCCAGGTTCAGCGGCATCCACCAGAGCTTGCGGCGCAACGCCGGCGTGAGCACCAGGCGCTGCGCCATGTGCTTGCGCAAGGCGGTGACGAACTTGCCTTTGTAGCCCGGCGGCAGCTCGAACAGGTGCAGCGCGCCCACGTGCATCGGCATCTGCGCGGTTTCGAGGTAGAGAAACGTGGCGTCCAGGCCGGAGAGTTGTTTCATGCGCGCTCCCGCTGTTCACGCATGCTAGGGCGCGGCCTGTGCACCCCGGCCCCGGGGAGTCCCTAGCAGCGCGAGCGTCTCGTTCAACGCAAGAGCGCCGAGCACCAGGGCGCCACCGCCGAGCACCGCAGCACTCGGCGCCTCGCCAGCCCCCAGCCAGGCCCACAACACGCCAAACACCACTTCGAGCAGCGCGAACAGCGAGATCTCGGGCGCCGGCAGCACGCGCGCCACTGCCACTGCCATCAGGCAGGGAATCGCGAGCTGCACGACACCGAGCAGCGCGAGCCAGCCGATGTCCACCGCCGTGGCGGCGAAGGGCAGCGACAGCGGCAGCGTGATCAGCGCGGACAGCACGGCGCCGATCAGCACCGCCGGCAGCATGTCATTGCCGGCAGCGTCACGCCCGCGCAAGTGTTGAAGCAGCGTCCAGTTCACCGCCGCCGCCACCGGCACCGCCAGCGCCACTGCGGTGCCGAGCAGATGCCGCGGGTCGGCGCCGCTGACCTCACGCCCGTACATCCATCCGATGCCGATACCGGCCACGATGATCGCCATCCAGGTGCGCAGCGCCAGCCGATGGCCGAGCACGGCGCGCGCCATCAGCGACGTGAGCAGCGGTGCCACCGCCAACGTCACCAGCACGTTGGCCACCGTGGTCAGCGTGATCGCCACCATGAAGGCCGTGAACATCACGCACCAGCACACGCCTGACAGCCACAGCGCCCTGCCCCCGCCGATGATCGACTGCCACAGCACGCGCGGCCCGCGCAGCCACGACAGCAGACCGACCAGCGCCACCGCGTTGAAAGCGCTGCGCCAGAAGGTCATTTCGAAGCCGCGCGCCGCTTCGAGCTGGCGCGAGACCACGCCGGCGATGCTCCACAGCATCGCCGCGGCGATCATCATCAGCATCGCACGGCGGTGCGTCATCCGTGCAACACCCTCAGGCGGCCTCGCGGCTCGCTCGCTTGCGGTCGTGCTCCTTCAGGAAGCGCTTGCGCACGCGGATGCTCTTCGGCGTGATCTCGACCAGCTCGTCGTCGTCGATGAACTCCACCGCGTACTCCAGCGTCACATCGATCGCCGGCGTGATCTTGATCGCGTCTTCCTTGCCGCTGACGCGGAAGTTGGTGAGCTGCTTCTGGCGTACCGCGTTCACCACCAGGTCGTTGTCGCGGCTGTGGATGCCCACCACCATGCCTTCGTAGACCGGGTCGCCGGCGCGCACGAACATGCGCCCGCGGTCGTCGAGCTTTCCGAGCGCGTAGGTGACGATCTCGCCGTCGTCCATGCTGATCAGCACGCCGTTCTTGCGCCCGGCGATCTCGCCCTTGTAGGCCTCGTAGCCGTCGAAGATGTTGCTGATCAGGCCGGTGCCGCGCGTCAGGTTCATGAACTCGTTGCTGAATCCGATCAGGCCGCGCGCCGGGATGCGGTACTCCAGCCGCACGCGGCCGCGCCCGTCGGTCTCCATGTTCACGAGTTCGCCCTTGCGCTCGCCCAACGCCTGCATCACACCGCCCTGGTGCTGGTCTTCGATATCGGCGGTGACGAGTTCGATCGGCTCGTGGCGTTCGCCGCCGACGTCGTGGAAAACGACGCGCGGCTTGCCCACGGCCAGCTCGTAGCCTTCGCGGCGCATGTTCTCCAAGAGGATCGTCAGATGCAGTTCGCCGCGCCCGGAGACCTCGAAGATGCCGTCTTCGCCCGACTCCACCACGCGCAGCGCGACGTTGGATTGCAGCTCTTTCTGCAGCCGGTCCCAGATCTGCCGGCTGGTGACGAACTTGCCTTCGCGTCCGGCCAGCGGCGAGGTGTTGACGCAGAAGTTCATCGTCAGCGTCGGCTCGTCGACCTCCAGCATCGGCAGCGGCTGCGGCGCGAGCGGGTCGGTGATGGTGACGCCGATGCCGATGTCTTCGAGGCCGTTGACGAGCACGATGTCGCCTGGTCCGGCGCTTTCGACCTGCAAGCGCTCCAGGCCCTCGAAGGTCAGCACCTGGTTGATGCGGCCCTTCACCTGCTTGCCGTCGAGGCCTTCGGTGACCAGCACCTCCATGCCCGGCTTGATGGTGCCGGTGTTGACGCGCCCGACACCGATCCGGCCGACGTAGGTGGAAAAGTCGATCGACGAGATCTGCAGCTGCAGCGGCGCGGCCGGGTCGCCTTCGTGCTCGGGCACATGCGCGAGGATGGTTTCAAACAGCGGCTGCAGGTCGCCGCCCCAGGCCTCGCCGGCGGGGCCTTCTTTCATCGACGCCCAGCCGTTCAGGCCCGACGCGTAGACGACCGGGAAGTCGAGCTGGTCTTCGGTGGCGCCGAGCTTGTCGAAGAGTTCGAAGGCGGCGTTGATCACGTAGTCGGGCCGCGATCCGGGCTTGTCGACCTTGTTGACGACGACGATCGGCTTCAAGCCCAGTGCCAGCGCTTTCTTCGTGACGAAGCGCGTCTGCGGCATCGGGCCTTCCTGCGCGTCGATCAGCAGCACCACGCCGTCGACCATCGACAGCGCCCGCTCGACCTCGCCGCCGAAATCGGCGTGGCCGGGCGTATCGACGATGTTGATGTGCGTGCCGCCCCAGCGCACCGCGCAGTTCTTGGCCAGGATCGTGATGCCACGCTCGCGCTCGATGTCGTTGCTGTCCATCACACGCTCGGCGATGCGCTCGTTCTCGCGGAAGGTGCCGCTCTGGCGCAAGAGTTGGTCGACCAGCGTGGTCTTGCCATGGTCGACATGGGCGATGATGGCGATGTTGCGGATCGGATGGGTCATGTGGAACTTTAGGAGGTGAGAGCCTGCACCTCGAGGGGACTGAGCAAGCGGTCGGCGATCAATTCGCCGGCGGTGATGTGGGCGGTGCCGAGAAACGCGGGAAAAACGCCGCTGCCGTAGACGCGCACCGCAGCGGCGTCGGACAGCTCGATACGGCGGCGCAGCCCGGTGAGAAAACGACCCGCATCATCGGGCGGCAATGTGACAACGGGCCAGCCGCCGAGCAGCACGTCGGGTGGCAGCAGCCTTGCGTCACGCTCGGCTTCGTGCATCCCGGCGAGTTGTTCGATGGTGATCGCAGCGTCGAGCGTCAGCGCGCCGCTGCCGGTGCGGCGCAGTGCGGCCAGGTGCGCACCGCAACCGAGGGCCGCGCCGATGTCCTCGGCCAAGGTCCGGATGTAGGTACCTTTCGAGCAGCTCACGTCGATGGTCAACATCGGTGACGCCCACTCGACCACGCTGAGCGAGTGGATCGACACGCGGCGCGGCTTGCGCTCGACCTCGATGCCTTCGCGGGCGTACTCGTAGAGGGCCCGGCCTTGGTGCTTGAGCGCCGAGTGCATCGGCGGGCGCTGCGCTTGTTCGCCGGTGAAGCGTACGCAGGCGGCTTCGATGGCCGACATCGTCACGGCCACCGGATGCTCATCGATGACTTCGCCTTCGCGGTCGCCGGTGTTCGTGCGCTGGCCCAGGTGCAGCGTGGCCCGGTAGCGCTTGTCGGCGTCCAGGCTGGCCTGCGCGAACTTGGTCGCGGCGCCGAAGCACAGCGGCAAGAGGCCGCTGGCCAGTGGGTCGAGCGTTCCGGTATGGCCGCCCTTGTGCGCGCGCAGCAAGCCCTTGGCCTTCTGCAAAACGTCGTTGCTCGTCCAGCCCAGAGACTTGTCCACCAGCAGCACGCCGTGCAGCACCCTGCGCGGCGCCCGGACAAGCGGCCGCCGCGGATCTGGATTCGCCGCTGCGCTGGGGGCGCCGGGGGGAGACGGCGCAGCCGCTTCGGGGGGAGTCATTCTTTCGCTCGCGTCGCGTTGGCTCTGGCGATCAGCGCCGACAGATCGGCGGCGCGCTCGGTGGTGCGGTCGAAGTGGAAGTGCAGCGTCGGCACCGTGTGGATCGAGAGCCGCTTGAAGAGCCCGTTGCGCAGGAAGCCCGCCGCCTCGTTCAACGCGTCGGCGCTCTCCTGCGGTTCGCCCACCAGCACCGAAAAGTAGATCTGCGCATGCGCGTAGTCGGGCGAGACCTCGACGCTGTTGATCGTGACCATGCCGATGCGCGGATCCTTCAGATCGCGCACGAGTTGGGCCACGTCGCGCTGGATCTGGTCGGCGACGCGGTGGCTTCGGTTGGGGGCTGATTTCTTGTGTCGCATGGGATCCGGCTCCAAAAGCAAACAGCCCCGCCGGTTCGGGCGGGGCTGATCGCTTGGCTAGCGTTCCGCGCCCGCACTACAAGGTGCGCGCCACTTCCTTGACTTCGAAGAACTCGAGCTGGTCGCCTTCCTTGATGTCGTTGAAGTTCTTCAGCTTGATGCCGCACTCGAAGCCTTCCTTGACCTCGCGCACGTCGTCCTTCATGCGCTTCAAGGACTCGAGCTCGCCGGTGTAGACGACCACGTTCTCGCGCAGCAGGCGGAAGCGCGCGTTGCGATGCACCTGGCCGGCAGTGATCATGCAACCGGCCACCGTGCCGATCTTGGTGGCTACGAACACGGTGCGGATCTCGGCCATGCCGATGATCTCTTCCTTCTGCTCGGGCGCCAGCATGCCGCCCATCGCCAGCTTCACCTCGTCCACGGCGTCGTAGATGATGTTGTAGTAGCGCAGGTCGACGCCGTTGTTCTCAGCGAGCTTGCGCGCCCCCGCATCGGCACGCGTGTTGAAGCCGATGATGACGGCCTTGGACGCGATCGCCAGGTTGATGTCGCTCTCGCTGATGCCGCCCACCGCGGCATGCACGATCTGCACCTTGACCTCGGCAGTGGAAAGCTTGAGCAGACTCTGTGCCAGCGCTTCCTGCGAGCCCTGCACGTCGGCCTTGATGATCAGGGACAGCGTCTGCGCATCGCCCTGGCCCATGTTCTCGAACATGCCCTCGAGCTTGGCGGCCTGGCGCTTGTTCAGCGTCACCTCGCGGTACTTGCCCTGGCGGAAAGTGGCAATCTCGCGCGCTCGGCGCTCGTCGCCCAGCACCATGAACTCGTCACCGGCCTGCGGCACCTCGGTGAGGCCCTGGATCTCCACCGGCATCGACGGCCCGGCTTCGGCGGTGGCCTTGCCGTCTTCGTCGAGCATGGCGCGCACGCGGCCGTAGCTCGAGCCGGCCAGCACCACGTCGCCGCGCCTCAAGGTGCCCGTTTGCACGAGGATCGTGGCCACCGGGCCGCGGCCCTTGTCGAGCTTGGCTTCGATGACCAGGCCCTTGGCCATCGCGTTGGTAGGCGCCCTCAGCTCCAGCACCTCGGCCTGCAGCAGCACCTGTTCGAGCAGCGTGTCGATGCCCTGCCCGGTCTTGGCCGACACCGGCACGAACGGCGAATCACCGCCGAAGTCTTCGGGCACCACGCTTTCGGCGACGAGTTCGCTCTTCACGCGCTCGAGGTTCGCGTCGGGCTTGTCGATCTTGTTCATCGCCACGACGATCGGCACGCCTGCCGCCTTGGCGTGGTGGATGGCCTCTTTGGTCTGCGGCATCACGCCGTCGTCGGCGGCCACCACCAGGATCACGATGTCGGTGGCCTTGGCGCCACGCGCACGCATCGCGGTGAACGCCGCGTGGCCGGGGGTGTCGAGGAAGGTGATCATGCCGCGCGGCGTCTGCACATGGTAGGCACCGATGTGCTGCGTGATGCCGCCCGCCTCGCCCGCCGCCACGCGCGTGGTGCGGATGTAGTCCAGGAGCGAAGTCTTGCCGTGGTCGACGTGGCCCATCACCGTGACCACCGGAGCGCGCGGCAATTCGTCGGCGCTGGTGGCGGCTTGTTCTTCCTCGGTGAAGGCTTCCGGGTCGTCGAGCTTGGCAGCCAGCGCGCGGTGGCCCATCTCCTCGACGAGGATCATCGCCGTCTCCTGGTCGAGCTGCTGGTTGATCGTGACCATCTGGCCGAGCTTCATCAACTGCTTGATGACCTCGCTGGCCTTCACGCTCATCTTGTGCGCCAGATCGGCCACGCTGATGGTCTCGGGCACGTGCACTTCCTGCACCACCGATTCAGCCTGCGGCGCGTAGCCGTTGCCGTCGCCGCCCCGCTCGCCGCGGCGGCCGCCGCGCGGCGCGCGCCAGCCCGATCGGCCGGCGCCGCCGTCGCTGCGGCCCTTCATCGCGGCGCGCTTCTTGGCGGCGTCATCGGCCCAGCTCGACGAGAGCTTTTCGGACTTGACCTGCTTCTTGTCGCCCGGCTTGGCAGCGGCCGGTGCGGCCGCGCCCGGCGCGGCCTTGGGTTTGTGGATGGTGCCCTTGATGGCTTCTTTGGCAGCCTCGGGCTTGACCTCTTCGGGCTTCTTCGCCACGAGGGTCTTCTTCGGTGCCGACATCATCGCGCGAATCGCCGCGGCCTCGGTCTCGGCGGCTTTGCGGCGGCGCTCGGCGTCCTGCACCTTGGCAGCGTCTTCGGCCACCTTGTCTGCGGCCTTGACAACGCGCAAGGCGGGCTTGGCGGCCGGCACTGGCGTTGCGGCAGCCGGCGCGGCTGCGACGGGCGCCACATCCTTCGCTTCGGCGATGGGCGCCGCCTTGTCGGCCCGGTCGGCCTTCTGTTCGACTGCAGGCAGCCCGGCAGGGGCCGCCGCCTGGGCAGCAGCCTCGGCAGCGGCACGCGCGGCCTCGGCGGCGGCAGCGCGGGCGGCAGCCTCGGCAGCCTGTCGTTCGCGGGTCTCTTGTTCCTCGCGCTCGCGCTGCGCGGCGGCCTCGGCTTCCAGGCGCTCGCGCTCGGCCGCCGCGGCGCGGGCGGCTTCTTCTTCGACGCGCGCGATCTCCAGTTCTTCGGCGCTCGGGCCGCTGGGCTCTTCAACCGCCGGCGCGCCGTCGCGTTTCACGAACGTGCGCTTCTTGCGCACCTCCACCTGGATGGTGCGTGCCTTGCCGCTGGCATCGGCCTGCTTGATTTCGCTGGTGCTCTTGCGCGTCAGCGTGATCTTCTTGCGCTCGCCGCTCACGACTGTGCCATGCGAGGTGCGCAGGAAATCGAGCAGCCGTTCCTTGTCGTTGTCGGTCAGCGCATCGTCGGTGGACTGCTTGGCCACGCCGGCGGAGTGCAACTGCTCGAGCAGGGCATGCACCGGGCGGTTGAGCTGCTGCGCGAGCTGGGCGACGGTGGTCACGGCCATGTGTCGTTAATCCTCGGGTGTCTTGTTGGGGTCAGTCGGTGGGGTCGTGGTTCGATTCCATGGCCGCGTTTATTGGAGTACCTTCGCGCTGCGCGCTGCGGCATTCGTCTTGGGAACGGTCCCGCGCCTCATGCCGTAAACCAATGCTCGCGCGCCTTCATGATCAGGTCGCGGGCTTTGGCTTCTTCCATGCCGGTCATCTCGGTCAGCTCGTCCAGCGCCAGGTCGGCCAGCTCGTCGCGCGTATGCACGCCGCCGTCCGACAGCTTGGCAATCAGCTCGGGCGTCAGGCCTCGACCGTCGTATTCCAGATCGCGCAGATCCTGCGAGACTTCTTCGACCTTTTCTTCGCGCTCGATCTCCATCGTCAGCAGCGCGTCTTTGGCGCGGGTGCGCAGCTCCTGCACGGTGTCTTCGTCGAAGCCTTCGATCTCGAGCATCTCCTGCAGCGGCACGTAGGCCACTTCTTCCAGGCTCGTGAATCCTTCGGCGATGAGGATATCGGCCACCTCCTGATCGACGTCGAGTTTCTGCACGAACAACTCGCGCGTCTTGTCGGACTCGGCAGTGCTTTTGACCTGCGATTCTTCGGCGGTCATGATGTTGATGCGCCAGCCGGTGAGGTCGCTGGCCAGGCGCACGTTTTGGCCGCCGCGGCCGATGGCGATGGCCAGGTTCTCTTCGTCGACCACCACGTCCATGGCATGGCGCTCTTCGTCGACGACGATCGACTGCACGTTGGCCGGCGCCAGCGCGCCGATGACGAACTGCGCCGGGTCTTCGCTCCACAGCACGATGTCCACTCGCTCGCCGGCGACCTCGGTGGTGACGCCGTTGACGCGCGAGCCGCGCACGCCCACGCAGGTGCCGATCGGGTCGACACGGCGGTCGTGCGAAATCACGGCGATCTTGGCGCGCGAGCCCGGGTCGCGCGCGCAGCTCTTGATCTCGAGCAGGCCCTGTTCGATCTCCGGCACTTCCTGCGCGAAGAGTTCGATCATGAAACCCGGCGCGCTGCGCGACAGCATGATCTGCGCACCGCGCTGGGTCGCGTCAACGCCCATGATGAAGGCGCGCACGCGGTCGCCACTGCGCAGGTTCTCCTTGGGGATCATGTCGCTGCGCTTCAAGCGCCCTTCGACACGGCCGCTCTCGACGATGATGTCGCCCTTGTCCATGCGCTTGACGGTACCGACGAAGATCTTGTCGCCGCGCGACAGGAAGTCGTTGAGCAGCGTCTCGCGCTCGGCATCGCGGATTTTCTGCAGGATGACCTGCTTGGCGGCCTGCGCGCCGATGCGGCCGATCGTCACCGACTCCACCGCTTCTTCGATGTAGTCGCCTTCTTCGATGTCGGCGATGCGGTCTTGCGCGTCGGAGAGCATCTCCTCGGCGTCGGGGTTCTGCAGCCCGGCCTCGTTGGGCACCACCAGCCAGCGGCGGAACGTCTCGTAGTTGCCGGTGTCGCGATCCACCGCGACACGGATGTCCCACTCGGCGCCGTTGAGCTTCTTGGTGGCAGACGCCAGAGCGGCTTCGACGGCGCCGAAGACCACGTCGCGTTCCACCGTCTTCTCGCGCGAGATGGCATCCACCAGCATCAGCATTTCGCGATTCATCGAACCTTGCCTCCGTCGTCGGCTGCCGCGGGCGCGGCGGCCGCGCGGCGCCTTTCGCGCCGCAGCTTGCGGCCACTCTCGTGGCCCTTGAAATCGAGCACCGGCACGAGCCGGATTTCGCGCAATTCTTCGAGCTTGAAGTTCAGTTGCTGCTCGGCCTTGCCGTCGTGGAAGACGAGGCTCCAGCCGCTCGAGTCGCCCTGCAGCCTGCCGCGGAAGTTCTTGCGGCCGGCCAGCGGCATCTTCAGCACCAGCGTGATCTCGGCGCCAACATGGCGCGCGAAGTCGCCCTCGGTCTTCAGCGGCCGGTCCAGCCCCGGCGAAGAGACCTCGAGCCGCTCGTAGTCGATGCCCTCGACCTCGAGCACATAGCGCAACTGGCGCGTGACGGCTTCGCAATCGTCCACCGTCACCGAGATACTCTCCCCCGTGGGATAAACCTGGCCGGCAATGCGGTCGATGGTGATGCGCAACAGGCCCCGCGCCGCGTGCTCGATTTCGACCAGTTCGTAGTGCAGGCCGGCCACCGTGCTCTCGATGGCCGTGGTGGTCGTACTGAGCCCCGCCGCGCTGGCAGCAGGCGGCGTGTACGCAGGACTGGAGGGCAATGTCAAGGCGAGCAAAGCAAAAAAAATGGGCTGGAGGATCCCGCCCACTCGTGAAATTTCGGAAAGCGCGCATTATAGCCAGCGGCAACTGGTGGAACAAGGCGCATGCAAGAATCGAAATCCACCTCAAGCTCCCCCGGAGCCTCCATGCCCTTTCTGGCCGGCAAGAAGTTGCTCATCACCGGTGTGCTCTCCAACCGCTCCATCGCCTACGGCATAGCCCAAGCCTGCCGCCGCGAAGGCGCCGAACTGGCCTTCAGCTACCAGGGCGAGCGCTTCAAAGACCGCATCACCGAATACGCCGCCGGGTTCGGCTCGTCGCTCGTCTTCCCCTGCGACGTGGCCGACGACGCACAGATCGATGCGCTCTTCAAAGGCTTGGCCGAAACCTGGCCCGAGTTCGACGGCCTGGTGCACGCCATCGGCTACGCGCCGCGCGAGGCCATCGCCGGCGACTTCCTCGAAGGCATCACACGCGAGAACTTCCGTGTCGCGCACGACATCTCGGCCTACAGCTTCGCGGCGCTGGCCAAGGCCGCGGCGCCGAGGCTGCGCGCCGGCGCTGCTTTGCTCACGCTCACCTACCTGGGCGCGGCGAGGGCGGTGCCCAACTACAACACCATGGGCCTGGCCAAGGCCTCGCTGGAGGCCAGCGTGCGCTACCTCGCGCTGAGCCTGGGCGCGCGCGGCGTGCGCGTCAACGGCATCTCGGCCGGCCCGATCAGGACGGTGGCTGCAGCCGGAATCCAGGGATTTTCGAAGATGCTCGCCGTGGTGGCGCAAGGCACACCGCTGAAGCGCAACGTCAGCATCGAAGAAGTCGGCAACGTCGCCGCCTTCCTGCTGTCCGATCTGGCGCAAGGCGTCAACGCCGAGATCACCTACGTCGACGGCGGCTTCAGCGAGATGGCGCTGGCGCTGGCGACGGCTGGGGAGTAGGCCCAGGCGTCGGCAGCGGCGGTCAGCGGCTGTGCGTGGTCAGCCGCGCCAGCGACAGCCCGACGCCGGTTTCGCGCCGCGCGTCCTCGGGGCGCGCCTTCGTCGAGTTCCGGGTTCGGCGCGCCGCCCACCGCCTCGCCGCTGCGCCGCATCGCCACGCCCACCGCCAGGATGTCGATCACCAGCAGGTGCAGGATGCGGCTGATCATCGGCATCTGCGTGTCGACGTCTTCCACATGGTCGACGACCAGCGCCACGTCGGCCTTGCGCGCCAGCGGCGAGCTGCCGGCGGTGATGGCCAGCACCGCGGCACCGCGCGCATGCGCCTCGTCGGCTACCTGCAGCAGCTCGCTGATCTTGCCGCTGCTGGAGACGATCACCACCACGTCGCCGGCGCGCAGCACCTTGGCCGCGAGCAGCTGCACGCGCGAATCGGTGTAGGCCACGGTGGAGATGCCGAAGCGCAGGAACTTCAGCTGCGCGTCCTGCGCCACCACCACCGAGTGGCCGACGGCGTGGAACTCTATGCGCGGCGCTGCGATGAGCAGTTCGATGGCGCGGTCGATCGCCTCCCGGTTGAGGTGGCTGCGCACTTGCAGGATCGCCGAAGCCGTGTTCGAGAGCACTTTCGCGCCCAGCTCGAGCATCGAGTCGTCGCCTGTCACCTGCGTGTGCGCCAGCGGCATGGTGCCGCTGAGCGCCGAAGACAGCCGCAGCTTGAAGTCCGACAAGCCGTCGCAGCCCAGCGATCGGCAAAAGCGGATCACCGTGGGCTGGCTCACGGCCGCCGCCTTGGCGATCTCGACAATCGGGTTGCCGAGCACCGAGCGCGGATGCGCCAGCACATGTTCGGCAACGCGCTTCTCTGCTGCGGAGAGGTCGCCCAGCGAGCGTTTCACCTGGTCGAGGATCGCCGAGGGCGAGCCCGCCGGCCGCTTGGCCAGCTGCGCCTCGAGGATCGCCGACACGCCGACGAAGGTGGCCTGTTCGGCGGTGATGACGTAGGTGGGGATCGGCGCCAGGTAGACGCTGTGGCGGCCATGGTCTTCGAAGCGGGCGCGAAAGCGCGAACGGTCGAACAGCGTGCCAAGCCGGGGCACGATGCCGCCGCCGATGTAGACGCCGCCCATCGCGCCCAGCGTCACCGCCAGGTTGCCGGCCGCGGTGCCGAGCATGGCGCAGAAAACGTCCACCGCCTCGACACAGCGCGCATCCTCGCCGGCCAGCGACAGCCGCGTGATCTCGGGCGCACGCAGCGCCGGCGTGCGCAGCCCGGCGCGGTCGGTGAGTGCAGCGTGGATCAGCTCAAGCCCCGGCCCGGACAACAAGCGCTCGAACGAGACATGCGGGTGGTGCTGCCAGGCGAACTGCAGGATCGCCAGCTCACGCTCGTCGCGCGGCGAGAAACTGGCGTGGCCGCCTTCCGAGCCGAGCGAGATCCAGCCCTGCTCGGCCGGGATCAGCCCCGACATCCCCAGCCCACTGCCCGACCCGAGCAGCCCGACCACGCTGTGGGCGCGTGGCGTGCCGCCGCCGATCTGACGCCGGTCGGCCGGGGCCAGCCGCGGCAACGCCATCGCCAGCGCGGTGAAGTCGTTGACCACCAGCAGCGTGTCCAGGGCGAGCCGCCGGCGCATCTCTTCGATCGAGAACTGCCAGTGGTAGTTGGTCATGCGCACGGCGTCGCCGGCCACCGGGTTGGCGATGGCAATGGCCGCATGCCGCACCGGGCCGCACTGCGACTGCGACAGGTAGGCTTGCACCGCCGCGTGAAAGTCTTCGTGGTCGGCGCAGCGCAGCGAGGCCACCTGCTCGAAGCGGCCCGGCTCGTTGACCAGCGCGAAGCGCGCAAACGTGCCGCCGATGTCGGCGATCAGGCGAGGCGGGGCGCTGCTGGACATGTGCGGGCAAACGATCTCTTCAGGTTCGTATCAATGTAGCCTGACTACATGCCCGCCGCCAACATGGCGGAACCCTGAGGTGAGCGCTTTGGCAAACAGCGCAGTCAGGGTTGTTCCGGTTGTCAGACCGTTGTAGTTTAGCTACATTGAGAATATGGCATGCGGCATCCGATTGACTTGACGACAAACGCAGCTCCTCTGTCGCACGGCGCCCGCCTGGTGGCCGATATCGGCGGCTCCAACGCGCGCTTCGGCTGGCTGGCGCCAGGCAGTGCGCTGATCGAGCAGGTGCAGACGCTGCCGGTGGCCCAGCATGCCTGCCTGGCCGATGCCGCGGCCACGTACCTTGACAGCCTGCGGCAGACGCTCGCGGGCCGTTTCAGCAGACCGGCCGGCGCCGCGCTGGCAGTGGCCACTGCCGTCACCGGCGACACCGTCGAGTTGACCAACAGCAGCTGGAGTTTTTCGCAAGCCGATCTGCGCGCCGCACTGCGGCTGGACAGCTTGCGCGTGCTGAACGATTTCGAGGCGCTCGCGCTGGCCTTGCCCCGCCTGGATCGCAACCAGCTGCGTCCGCATGGCCAGTGGCCACCGCCGCCGGGCACGAAGGCGGTGATCGGCCCGGGCACCGGGCTGGGTGTGGCCTGTGCCACGCCCACGCGGCAAGGCTGGCTGGCGCTGCCCGGCGAAGGCGGGCACATGAGCATCGCGCCCGGCGATGACTTCGAATCAGCCCTGCTCGCGGTGGTGCGCGGCCGCTACGAGCATGTCTCTGCCGAGCGGCTGCTGTCGGGCATCGGCTTGCCGGTGTTGCATGCCGCGGTGTGCCAAGTGCTGGGGGTGGCAGAAGTGGCTGCCCTGGAAGCGCCGCTGATCGTCGACCAGGGCCTGGCCGGAGAAGCCAGCTGCCTGCGCACGCTGGAGACGTTTTGCGCGTTGCTCGGCAGCTTCGCCGGCAACGTCGCGCTGACCGCCGGTGCGCGCGGCGGCGTCTACATCGGCGGCGGCATCGTGCCGCGGCTGGGCGAGATGTTCTTCTTGTCGCGCTTCAGAGAGCGCTTCGAAGCCAAGGGCCGGCTGCGGCCTTACCTGGAAGCGATTCCCACGGCGCTGATCACCGACACGTTGGTTGCGCTGACCGGTGCGGCGGCAGCACTCGAGCCGACAGTATCCGCCATGACCTGTAGTCAGACTACAAACAGCTGACCAACCCGTTTCAGTTCGGGCAGATCGCCAGCGCCCGACTCGGGCTCTGCGTAGCTCGACAGCCTTCACAGGCCGCAGTTGTTTCCTGGAGACACCTGTGCGGCCGTTTCGGGTTACCCCATGTTGCGTTCAAATCTAGTATTAGTACAGACTGACGGCGATCACTAGATTCCCTTTTTACCGGAGACAAACCATGACCCGATCGGCCGCTGCGCGTCGCCGTGCCATCCCCTCGTTCACGCCAAGTGGCAGCGCTTCCAGGTTTGCGCTGACGGCCAGCGCGGGTGCTGCGGCACTGCTGTTCGCGCTGCCGATCTCGGCGCAGACCACAGAAACCGTCACGGTCACCGGCATTCGGCGTGGCATCGAAAGTGCCATCTCGCAGAAGAAGGGCTCGGACAGCATCGTCGAAGCGATCAGCGCCGAAGACATCGGCAAGCTGCCCGACAGCAGCATCGCCGAGTCGATCGCACGATTGCCCGGCGTCGCCGCGCAGCGCGTGAATGGCCGTGCCACCGAGATCTCGATCCGCGGCCTGTCGGGCGACTTCGCGAACACGCTGCTGAACGGCCGCGAGCAGGTCTCCACCGGCAACAACCGCAGCGTCGAGTTCGACCAGTACCCCTCGGAGCTGTTGGCCTCGGTGCTGATCTACAAGACGCCCGACGCCGCCCTCGTGGGTCAAGGACTCTCGGGCACCATCGATCTGCAGACCGTGCGCCCCTTGAGCTTCGGCCAGCGCACGGTCTCGGTCAATCTGCGCGGCGAGAAAAACGGCCAGGGCACGCCGTTCAAGGGCGACGGCCAGCGCTTCAATGTCAGCTACATCGATCAGTTCGCCGGCAAGACGGTGGGCGTGGCCCTGGGCGTTGCGCGCCTGACGCAGAGCGTTCGCAAGTCGCGCACCGAAACCTACGACGAAAACGCGACGTTCAACCTGAGCGGCACCAACATCACCCACAACCAGGGCTTCAAGTACTTCGTCGACGACACCGACGAGACCCGAACCGCGGCGATGGGCGTGATCGAGTTCAAGCCGAACAAGAACCTGTCGAGCACGATCGACCTGTTCTATTCGAAGTTCGAGAAGGACATCGTCAAGCGTGGCCTGGAAGTGCAGGTCAACGACAGCTGGAAGGGCGGCGACCTGTCGTACCAATCGCCCACGCTGAGCAACCCCGTGGTGCAAGGCGGCCGCCTGATCAGCGGCGTGTGGGGCAACGTGAATCCGCTCACGCGCCACCTCGTCGAGCCGCGCAACGACGAGCTGAAGGCGCTGGGCTGGAACACGCGCTTCAAGCCCGCCGACAACTGGACGCTGGTGGGCGACTTGAGCTATTCGTCGGCGAAGAGCGTCGAGCAGATCATCGAGATGGAGGCGGGCGCCTACGACACGGTGCGCAACCGCCCGCTGCCGGGCACCGTGACGGTGGCCAACTACAACCAGATCACGGCCATGCAGTACGACCTGGGCAACCCCTCGGTGGTACGGCTGACCGACCCCGAATCCTGGGGTCAGAACGGCTACGACAAGATCATCTCCACCGACGACAAGCTCAAGGCCGCGCGGCTGCAGGCCTCGCGTGATCTCGAAGGCTTCTTCAGCCGCGTCAACTTCGGCGTCAACATCACGCAGCGCGACAAGAACAAGGGCGCGGTCGAGCAGTTTCTGCGCCTGCCCGGCGGCAGCAGCTCGGGCGGGGCCGTGCCGGCCGGCGCCACTGCACTGGCCTTGCCCGGCACCAGCCTGAACGCGCTGAGCTTCGACTGGCGCGCGGCCTACCCCTCTTCGTACAACCTGGTGCCCAACGTCAACGGTGACATCCTGCGCAAGGGCTGGTCGGTCAACGAAGACGTGACCACCGCCTTCGTCAAGGCGGACATCGACAGCGAGATGTTCGGCAGAGGGCTGCGCGGCAACATCGGCGTGCAGCTCGTGAAGACCGATCAGAAGTCGACCGCACCGGTGGTGGACAACACGGCGCAGTCGAACTTCGTCGTGCGCACCGACGGCAAGAGCTATACCGACCTGCTGCCGGCCTTGAACCTGAGCATGGACCTGGGCGGCGACCAGATCCTGCGCTTCGCGATGGCGCGCCAGATGGCCCGCCCGCGCATGGACCAGCTCAGTGCCTTCCGCCGCTCCGAGGTCAACGACCAGCGCATCTGGGTCGGCAGCGGCGGCAACCCCAAGCTCGACCCGTTCCGCGCCAACGCGATCGACTTCGCGTACGAAAAGTATTTCGGCAACAAGGGCTACGTGTCGGCGGCGCTGTTCTACAAGGATCTGAAGAGCTACATCTTCGAATCGACGAACACGCAGTTCGATTTCACCGGCTTCAGGAACCTTTCGAACCGCGTGCCGCTCTCGAACATCGGCCGTTTCTCGCAGCCGATCAACGGCACCGGCGGCAAGATCCAGGGCGTGGAGGTGGCGGTGTCGCTGCCGCTGAACATGCTCAGCACGGCGCTGGACGGCTTCGGTATCCAGGCCAGCTACGCCGACACCGACAGCAAGATCCAGCCCTTCGGCCCGACGATCACGATCCCGCTGCCGGGGCTGTCGCGCAAGGTGAGCACGCTCACTGCGTACTACGAAAAATCCGGCTTCTCGGCGCGCGTGGCCGGCCGTGACCGCTCGCCGTTCATTTCCGAGATCGAAGGCTTCGGCGGCGACCGCGAGTACCGCTTCACGCGCCAGGAAACGATCGTCGACGTGCAGTTGGGCTACGAGATCCAGAGCGGGCCGGCGAAGGGGCTGAACTTCCTGCTGCAAGTGAACAACGCGACCAACGAGCCTTATCGCGAGTACGACTTCAGCAGCGGCCGCGACACCAAGACCGACACCTACGGCCGCACGTTGCTGTTCGGCGTGACCTACAAGTTCTGACCGCGACGTAGACTTCCCTTCCAAGCCCTCGCCGGATCGTTCGGCGGGGGCTTTTTTCCAAGGCGAGGAGCCGCGATCACATGCCGGCCGAACACATCAAGCACATCGTCATCGTCGGCGGCGGCACGGCCGGCTGGATGTCCGCGGCGGCGCTTTCCAAGTTGCTCGGCGCGGCCTGGCAGATCACGCTCGTCGAGTCCGAGGAGATCGGCATCGTCGGCGTCGGCGAAGCGACGATCCCCCTCATCAACATCTACAACCAGGCGCTCGAGCTCGACGAGAACGCCTTCATGCGCGAGACCAAGGCGACCTTCAAGCTCGGCATCGAGTTTGTCAACTGGGGCCGCGTCGGCGAGAGCTACATCCACGGCTTCGGCCCGCTGGGCCCGGACATCGCGCTGTGCAAGTTCCACCACTACTGGCTGAAGATGCACGGTGCCGGCCGTGCCGCACCGCTGGACGAGTACTCGATCAACATCGCCGCGGCGCGCGCCAACAAGTTCATTCGCGCCGACCTCGAAATGGGCAACTCGCCGCTGGCCGAGATCTCGCACGCCTATCACTTCGACGCCGGTCTGTACGCGGCCTTCCTGCGGCGCTACGCCGAGGCGCGCGGCGTGCAGCGCATCGAAGGCAAGATCAGCGGCGCCACCACGCGCGCCGAGAACGGTTTCATCGATGCCGTGGTCATGGAAAGCGGCCGGCGCATCGAAGGTGATCTGTTCGTCGATTGTTCGGGCTTTCGCGGCCTGCTCATCGAGCAGACGCTGCACACCGGCTACGACGACTGGTCGCACTGGCTGCCTTGCAACCGCGCGCTGGCGGTGCCTTGTGCGTCGGTGGCGCCGCTGCTGCCCTACACCCGCGCCACGGCACGCAGCGCCGGCTGGCAATGGCGCATCCCGCTGCAGCACCGCATCGGCAACGGCTATGTGTATTGCAGCGAGTTCATCGCCGACGACGAAGCGCGCAGCACGCTGCTGGCGAACCTGGACGGCAAAGCGCTGGCCGAGCCGCGGCCGCTGCGCTTCGTCACCGGCAAGCGGCGCCGGCTGTGGAACAAGAACGTCGTCGCGGTGGGTCTGGCCAGCGGCTTCATGGAGCCGCTCGAGTCGACCAGCATCCACCTGATCCAGAACACGATCGCGCGGCTGACCACGTTCTTCCCGTTCAGCCGCTTCGACGAGGCCGACATCGCCGAATTCAACAAACAAAGCGACTTCGAGTTCGAACGCATCCGCGACTTCCTGATCCTGCACTACAAGGCCACCGAGCGCGACGACAGCGAGTTCTGGAACTACTGCCGCACGATGTCGATCCCCGACACGCTGCAGCACAAGATCGATCTGTTCCGCAGCAACGGACGCGTCTTTCGCGAGAACGCCGAGTTGTTCTCCGAGATCAGCTGGGTCGAGGTGTTTCTCGGCCAGCACGTCACGCCCAGCGGCTACCACGCGCTGGTGGACACCTTGTCCGAGCAGCGCATCGGCGAATTCCTGGAGAACGTGCGCGGCACCATCGCACGCTGCGTGCAAGCCATGCCCACGCATGCCGAGTACGTGGCGCAGCAGTGCGCACAGCAGCCCGACGCGGTGGCGGCCTTGGCTGCCTGACACCCGGCATGTTCAATCCGCGGCCGCGCATATCGGTGTTGCCGCTGGGTGCGGGCGCGCAAGGCGGCGATGAGGTGGTCGTGCTGGACGACGTGCTGCTCGACCCCGACGCGCTGGTGGCGCTGGCCTGCCGGCATCGCGACGCCTTCGCGCCGGCCACCAGCAACGCCTTCCCTGGCCCGGAGCTGCCGCTGCCCGAGTCGGTGATCGGCGCGTGGACCGAGTGCTTCATGCTGCACGCGTGCAAGGCCCTGGGGGTTCGCCGCGTTCGCGAGGCCTCGGGGCGGCTGTCGATCGTGACCTTGGCTGCGAGCCGTCTGGGCCCGCTGCAGCGCTTGTGCCACCGCGATCGGCTGGGTACGGTCGCCGGCGAGATGCCGGCCGCCTGCGTGATCTACCTGTTCGACAACCCGCTGCTCGGTGGCACCGCGTTCTACAGGCCGCGCCAGGGTGCCGCCGAGACCGAAACCTTGATGCAACGCGCCGCCGAACTCGACGACGATGGCTTCACTCGGGAGTTCAGCACCCCGCCCGGCTACCTGACCGGCAGCAACCGCTGGTTCGAACAGACCGCAGTCGTGCCGGCCGCCTACAACCGCGCGATCTTCTACCGCGGCGACCGCTTCCACACCAGCCACATCGAGCGCCCCGACCTGCTCAGCGACGACCCGGTGCAGGGCCGGTTGACGATGAACGGCTTCTTCGTGTGCCGCGCCACGCTGCGCAGCGAGTTCCACCGCACCGACATCGACGGGGCCCGCCGATCGGTCCGCTTCGATTGACTCGGCTCAGCGGCTGACCAGCACGGTTCCGAATCGAGCCGGCAGGTCGAGCACGAGGCGCTGTGCCGCGGCGTCCGCACTCGAGCCGAGCAGAGCATCGCGCCAGGCCGCGGGCGCGCCGGGCGGCAGCGTGATCGACACCCGCCGCGCTGTGGCGGCGTTGTTCCAGCCCACCAGCGCCCAGGTCGCATCCAGCCGCCGCAACATCACCACGCTGTGTCCGTCCACGTGCAGCGGTGCCTGCATCGAGCCGCGCCGCAGCACCGGGTGCGCGTGGCGCATTCCGATCAGCCGCTTAAAGTCGCCGCGCAGCGCCAGGTCGGGCTTGCCGCCCTGGTCGGGCCAGGGATAGGTAGCGCGGTTGTAGGGGTCGTCGCCGCCGGTGACGCCGACTTCGTCGCCGTAGTACA
Source organism: Rubrivivax sp. (assembly GCA_031400795.1). Taxonomy (GTDB): domain Bacteria; phylum Pseudomonadota; class Gammaproteobacteria; order Burkholderiales; family Burkholderiaceae_C; genus Rubrivivax. The sequence goes on from JANNQO010000088.1 coordinate 54,897, forward strand.
CCGTCGGCGCGCCGGGGTGGGTCATCTGGATGAAAGCCGCCAACCTCAAACGTTGTTTGGCGAGCTGTACCACTTCGGCGCTGTCTTTCGCTTCGTCGTGCCAGCCGAAGTGGTGCAGCGCACGCGCCTGGTCGTGGCTGGAGAGCAGGTTCATCAAGGCCGTGTGCGCCTGCGCCGGATAGGCCTCGCGCAGGTGTTCGAGTTGCGCCACCAGCTCGCCGGCCTTGCCGCCCGCGGCGTAGTCTTGCACCGCGTTGCGGAAGATGTAGTTCATCGTCGAATCGAACATGTCGCCGAGCAAATACTTGCTCGAGTCGAACCAGGTTTCGGCCACCGTCAGCGCGTCGGCACGGTAGGCGCGGATCGCCGTGCGCCATTCGCGCCAGAAGTCGTCGGGAACCCAGGGCGCCACGTCCATTCGCCAGCCTGCGGCGCCGCGATCCAGCCACAGCTTCATCACCGAATCGGGGGCGCGGTAGGCGAAGTCGCGGAACGCGGGCGACGCCTTGTCGATCTCGGGCAGGTCTTTCACACCCACCCAGCCTTTGAACTGGGCTTCAGGCTCGCGCTGCCTCGCATCGAAGCTGAACCAGCTCGCGTAAGGTGAATCGTTGTGGATGCGGCTGCCTTCGAAAGCGCCGCGGGTCTTGAAGTTGCCGAAACGGTCGAAGTAGATCGAGTCGCTGCCGACATGGTTCAGGCTGGTGTCGGGGATGATCCGGATGCCGCGCTTCGCCGCCTCGCGCGTCAGGCGTTCGAAGTCGGCGTTACTCCCGAAGGCGGGGTCGATGGTCGTGTAGTCGGCGGTGTCGTACTTGTGGTTGCTCGCCGCGCGGAACACCGGCGTCATGTAGATCGCATTCGCGCCGAGGTCGCGGATGTCGTCGAGCTTCTCGATGATGCCGGCCAGGTCGCCACCGAAGAAATCGTTGTTGTAGACCGCGTCGGAGCCGTCGCCGCTGCCCGGCTTCCAGGGCTTGTCGAGCCAATTCGCGTGCAACTCGACCGTGTGGTTCTGATAACGGTCGCGGCCGGGTTTCGGATCGTTGCTGCGGTCGCCATTGCGGTAGCGGTCGGGGAAGATGTAGTAGTAGACGACATCGGCGGCCCAGTCGGGCACCTTGAAGTCGGCGCTGTAGATCGTCTGGCGGAAGCGCCGAATCATCGACAGCGGGGTCGGCAGCTCAGCCACGCCGGCACCGCCGCCCGATCCGCGCTCGCGCGTCCAGTGCACCGCGTCGCGGTTGTTCTGCAAGGCGTAACGCTTGCCGCCGATCTGCGCTTCGAACCAGTAGCCGTAGATGCTCACGTCGCTGAAGCGGTGGCTGGCCGTCCAGCGCTCGTTGTCGCCTCGGGTCGATTCGGCTTTGCCGAGCAACCCGCCCCCCTCGGCGGGCGACGGCGGTACCGCCGCCGTCTGGAGGCGCACCTTCGTCATCGGCACGCGCGCGACCTCGCTGTACTCGAGCACCTCCTGGTTGCCTTCGAGTCGCCGCTTCTCGACCACGAGCATCAGCCGCTCGACGCCGGGAAACGCCTGCACCGCAAATTCGAACGACGTGCCCGCCACCTGCGCGCCGAAAGGCTGCTTGTGCGCGGCGCTGCGCGAATCGAAGCGCAGGCCGAGCGCGACCGGGTCGGTGACGGGCCGTGCATTCGGATCCTCGAAAGTCTTCGACCCCAGCGAGATCAGCGGCCGCCCGGCCGAGAACGCGATGCGCAGCGTCTGCTCGCCGGCAAAGACCAGCGCGAAGTTGCCGTTGCCTTCTCCGAACGTCGCGGCATCGCTCCAGGCCGCGTCGCCGAGCTTGAACTCGTGGCGGCCATTGAGCTTGACGTTCACGTAGTAGGCGTCGCAGCTGTACTGGAGCGCGTAATCGTCCGACGCCGTCCAGTTGTTCATCGTGCCACGCAGGTACAGCTGCGTGGTGCCCAATGGCGCGCCGGGGGTGCAGTTCAGGCTCATCGTGATCGGAGAATTCAGCGAGCAGCCAGCCCCGAGCAGCAGCACGAACAGCAGCAGCGCTGCCAGCAGCCCGCGGATCACTGCACGCGCTTGTAGTTGCTGTAGCCGTCGGGTGTCGTCAGGCGCGGCTTCAGCAGCCAGGCCGTCTGTGGTGGCATCTTGGCCTGGATCATCGCCGACTGAAGCTGCACCACGCCGCCGCCGATCTGGTCGATCAGGTTGTCGCCATCCATCAGCTTGGAGTTGCTCACCAGCACCGTGGTGCTGGCTTCGGTGGTGGCGGGGTTGATGAGCACGAGCACGGTGTCGCCGGCTTTGTCGGTGTAACGCTCGTACGCGATGACGTTGCCGCTGGCCTCTGCCGTGCGGAAGTCGCCGACACGCAGCGCGCGCAGCTGCTTGCGCAAGGCCACGAGTTGCTGGTTCCAAGCCAGTTCGGGGTGTTTGGCCTCGACACGATCCCAGCGCATCGGGCCGCGCATCTCCGGGTCGTCGCCGCCTTCCATCGCCACCTCGGTGCCGTAGTACAGGTTCACCGAGCCGGGCAGCGTGAATTGCAGGACCTGCGCGAGCCTGCGCGCCTTCGGGTCAGGAACCGCGGTCGCGAGACGGAAGGTGTCGTGGTTGTCCAGGTACACCCAGCTCTTCAGCAGATGCTCGTAGTCGGCGTCGCGCACCAGCCGCGCGGCCATGCGCGTGAAGGTAGGCCCGTCGATCTCGCGATTCGCCGCCGCGATCATCAGCTTGCGCAGCCCGAAGTGCATCACGCCGTCGACCGATGGAAACCACTCACGTGGATAGTTGGGAATCTCGCCCACCACCAGCGAGCCCGGTTTCTCGGCGTGCGCGGCCTGCGTCAGCTCGCTGAGGTACTTGAAGCCGATGTCGAAGGCGACGTCCAGCCGCCAGCCGTCGATACCGTCGCGCAGGAAGCTGCGCACCACCGAATCGCGTGCGGCCCAGACATGCTCGCGCACCTTGGCGTGTTCGAGGTTCAGCTCGGGCAGGTTTTCGGCGTTCCACCAGTTGCGCACGCCGCCCTTGAACTGCGACCCAAAGACGAACCAATCGCGGTACGGGCTCTTCGGGTCGGCCAGCGCCGCCTGGAACTTGGGCGAGTTGCGGCCCATGTGGTTGAACACCCCGTCGAGCACCAGCTTCATGTTGCGGCGCTTCAGCTCGGCGGCGAGCTTTTTCACGTCCTCGCGCGTGCCGAACTCCGATGAGATCGCGTTGTAGTCCAGCGAGTCGTACTTGTGGTTGGTCCAGCCCAGATGCACGGGGTTCAGGTAGAGCACGTTGGCGCCGAGCTGCTGCACGTGGTCGAGCCTGGCCATGGTGCTGGCCAGGTCGCCGCCCCAGAAATCGATCTCGTGGCTCCACACGCGCGCTTCGTCGAGGTAGGTGCCGCGCCGCGGTTCTTCGCTCCAGGCGCGCAGCTTCTTCGGCGCTGGGTACAACGCGCGTTTGGCGTCGAGATTGGCGCTGGGCGCGAAGCGGTCCACCAGCACCTGGTAGACGACCGCGCCGTTGCGCCAATCGGCTTCGCGTTTGTCGTACACGCCGCTGACCTGTTTGTCGTACCGGTTGGCGTAGTCCATCGCCTGGCTGCCTTGCGCCGCGGCGCTCATCGAGAACACAGCCGCTGCCGCGGCAACAACGATCGCCTTCAAAACATCATCCCTTCACGCCACCGGCGGTGAGCCCGGAAACGATCCACCGTTGCGCCGCCAGGAACACCAGCGTGATCGGCAGCCCCGACAGCACCGCCGCGGCAGCAAAGTCGCCCCACAGATAGCGCTGGTCATAGAGATAGAACTTGCTGCCCACCGCGAGCGTGAGGTTGGGCTCTTCGCGCAGCAGGATCGACGCCACCGGGTATTCGATGATGGTGCCGATGAAGGCCAGCACGAAGACCACCATCAGGATCGGCACCGCCATCGGCAGCAGCACGAAGCGGAAGGCCTGCCAATGCGTGGCGCCATCGACCTTGGCGTTCTCTTCGATCTCGGCGGGGATCGTGTCGAAGTAGCCCTTGATGGTCCAGATGTGCGTGGCTACGCCGCCGAGGTAGGCGACGATCAGGCCGGCGTGCGTTTCGATGCCCAGGAACGGCAGCGTCTGCCCGATGCCTTCGAAGATCGCGTAGATCGCCACCAGCGCGACGGCCACCGGGAACATCTGCAACACCAGCATCGACGACAGGATGTTGTGCTTGTAGCGGAACTTCAGCCGCGCGAATGCGTAGGCCGCGGTGGTGGAGATGGCCACGATCAACACCGCCGAGATCGCCGCGATCTTGATCGAGTTCCACAGCCACAGCAGCACCGGGAATGGCGGCTGCACCAGCGTGCCGTCGGGCTGGACGTGGGCAAACCCGAGCGCCAGCTTCCAATGCTCGAAGCTGATCTGCGTGGGGATCAGCGAGCCGGTGGCGAAGTTGCCCGGGCGCAACGAAATCGAAATCACCGCCAGCAGCGGGAACAATGTCAGCGCGATCAGCACCCACAGCGCAGCGTGCGCCGCCCAGACGCGCCAGCGTTCGCCTTTGCCGGTGACGATGGCCATTAACTCTTCACCTTGCTCATCGAGCGCAGTTGCAGGATCGACATCAGCGCCACCATCACGAAGATCAGCGTCGAGATTGCCGCAGCGAGGCCGAAGTTCTGCCCCGAATCGGTGAACGCAATGCGGTAGGTGTAGCTGACCAGGATGTCGGTGGTGCCCGCGGGCAGCTTCGTGTTCAGGTAGTCGGGCCGCCCGTCGGTGAGCAGCGAGATGAGCACGAAGTTGTTGAAGTTGAAGGCGAAGGCCGAGATCAACAGCGGCGTCAGCGGCTTGGCGATCAGCGGCGCGGTGATGCGAAAGAAGTTGGTCAGCGGCTTGGCGCCGGCCAGCGCCGAGGCTTCGTACAGGTCGGCGGGAATGGCCTTCAGGAGCCCCGTGCAGAGCACCATGATGTACGGGTAGCCGAGCCAGGTGTTGACGACCAGGAGCATCGTGCGCGCCAGCGCCGGGTCGGCAAACCAGGCCGGGCGGATGCCGAACAGCGCGTCGAGGATGGCGTTGATCTCGCCGAAGTTCTGGTTGAACAATCCCTTGAAGACGAGGATCGAGATGAAACCGGGCACCGCATAGGGCAGGAACAGCAGCGTGCGGTAGAGCGTGCGGTACTTCAGCCGCTCCCAGTTCAGCAGCACCGCCAGCGCCATGCCCAGCGCGGTGGAGAACAGCACGGTGAGCGCGGCGAAAGCCACGGTCCAGACGAAGATCGAAACGAAGGGGCCACGAAAGTCGGGGTCGAACAACATGCGCGAGTAGTTGGTCCAGCCGATGCCGACCTGATAGCCGGGCTGAAGGGCCTCGCCGCGCTGATTGACGAAGTTGCCCCGGTCGGGGTTCGGGCGGTAGATCGTCTGTGTGGCCACTTGCAGCAGGCTGCCGTCGGCCTGGGCCTTCCACAGCGGCTGGATCACGCCGAACTCGCGCAGGCCGGCGTAGTGCAGCCGCTTGCCGTCGGGCATCAGCAGCTCCAGCGCCATCAAGCGTTCGCGCTCGCGGATCACCTCGCGCATCGGCAGCGGCTCACTCGCGGGGCGCGCGCTCGGCCGCATCGTGATCGTTCTTGGCGAGTTGTCCAGCGGGCCCGACACCAGGCCGCCGCTCAAGGCCAGCACCAGCGCGCCACCCTCGCGGTGCAGCGTGAAGGTTTGCAGGCTGGCTTCGTCGACCTCGGTCTGCTCGAGCAGGTAGTCGCGCACGCGCTGTTCGGTGAGCAGATGCGCCGAGGAGTAGTTCGTGAAGCCGATCTGCACCGTGTACAGCAGCGGGAACGCGACGAAGACCAGCATGCCGGCGACACCGGGGAACAGGTACTTCCAGGCCAGCGTGGTGGAGGAGGCGTAGAGATGGATCGCCAGCAGCCCGAGCGCCACCACCCCCACCGCCGCCACGGCCTGGCCGGCGAGGATCATCGAGTAGCCCAGCCACAGCGCCAGCAAGACGGCCAAGCCTGGCAACACCCAGCCCGCCAACGTTCGAGATGACGCGGCTGCCTTCACTTCACGAGCATCCGCGCCGCCGCGCCGTCGAGCGCGTCTTTCGGGCTCTGCCGGCCTTGCGTGATGGCTTCAAGCGCCGCATCCATCGCCGGCCAGAAGCGGCCGGTCTCGGGGAGGTTGGGGATCGGCTCGCCGGCGCGCGCATTGGCCATCGTCGCGGCGATCAGCGGATTGCCCGCCAGCTCGGCGAAGTAGGCCTTGTTCGCGGGCGTGCCCAGCGGCACGTCGGCCGAGATGGTCTTCAGGCCGTCGACGCGCAGCACATGCTGTTCGAGGAACTCGCGCGCCACGTCCTTGATCTTGCTGGGCGCGGTGATCATGCAGCCGAGCACGCCGACGAAGGGCTTGCTCGGCTTGCCCGGCACCACCGCGGGAATCGGCGCCACCGTGAAGTCGATCTTGCTCTTCGTCGCGTTGTCCCAGGCCCAGGGGCCCGAGATCATCATCGCCACCCGGCCACTCGAGAACTGCGCTTCCATGTCGCTGTAGCGCGCGCCGCGCGGCATCACGCCTAGCTGGATCAGGCGCGCGAGCATCGTCGCGCCTTGCAACGCGCCGGCGTTGTTGACCGCGACCTTGGTGATATCGACCTCCCCCGCGGCGTTGCGCTCGAAGATCGCGCCGCCCGCGCCGGCCAGCATCGCCCAGCTGAAAAAGGTCTTGTTGTAGTCCCAGAGAATGGCCTTCTTGCCCTGCGCGGCGAGCTGCTGGTCCAGCGCGATCACCTCGTCGAAAGTCTGCGGCACGTCGCGCACCAATGCCTTGTTGACGATCAGCCCGATGGCCTCGATCGACAGCGGGTAACCCCACACGCGGCCGCGGTAGCTGAAGGCTTTCCACGCGAACTCGTCGATCTCTTCGCGCACCGCGCGCGATGGCTTCACCGGCACGATGACGCCGGCTTGCGCCCATTCGCCCACGCGGTCGTGCGGCCAGCAAAAGATGTCGGGGCCCTTGCCGGCGCCGGCCGCGGCCTGGAACTTGTCGGGCGCGCCTTCCGGGTGCTGCACCACCACCTGCACGCCGGTGGCGCGCGTGAACGCATCGCCCACCTTCTGCAGACCGTTGTAGCCCTTGTCGCCGTTGATCCAGACCAACAGGCGCAACGGGTCCTGCGCCGCCACGGGGCCGGCCAGCAGCAGCGCTGCGGCGATGGCGAGCGCGGTCCTCACGCGGCCTGCGTCTCTCGATCGGTGGCCAGGCGGCGCAGCGCCAGGCCTTGGGCGTCGAACAGATAGGCCATCGCCGCCGGTACGCCCAGCCGCACCGATTGGCCGGCTTTCCAGCGCGTGCGGCCTTCGAGTTCGATCGTCAGGTCTTCGTCGACGCCGGCCACCTTGCAATAGGCCTGGGCGCTGCTGCCCAGGGACTCGACGAAGGTCACCGAGGCGGGCAGCGCGTTTTCGGCCGCAGCGGCGTCGAGGTGTTCGGGGCGTACGCCCAGCGTCACCGCGTCGCCTGCGGCCAGGCGCTGTCCGTCCACCTCGCAGCGGATCAGCGAGCCATCGGCCACCTTCACGGCCACCTCGTGTGCCGAGGCCCGCACCACCTGCGCCGGGATGAAATTCATCCGCGGCGAGCCGATGAAGCCGGCCACGAACAGGTTGCGCGGGTGCTCGTACAACTCCAGCGGCGCGCCCACCTGCTCGATGCGCCCGGCCTGCAGCACGACGATGCGGTCGGCCAGCGTCATCGCCTCGACCTGGTCGTGCGTGACGTAGACCATCGTCGTCTTCAGCTCCTCGTGCAGCTTGGCGAACTCGTAGCGCATGCGCACGCGCAACGCGGCGTCGAGGTTGGACAGCGGCTCGTCGAACAGGAACACCTCGGGGTTGCGCACGATGGCGCGGCCGATCGCCACGCGCTGGCGCTGGCCGCCGGAAAGATCCTTGGGCTTGCGTTGCAGCAGGTGCTCGATGTGCAGGATCTTGGCGGCCTGCTGCACCGCGCTGTCGATCTCGGCCTTGGGCAGCTTGGCCAGCTTCAGCCCGAACGCCATGTTCTGATACAGGTCCATGTGCGGGTACAGCGCGTAGGACTGGAAGACCATCGCGATGCCACGTTCGGCGGGCGGAATGTCGTTGACGATCCGGCCACCGATCGACAGTTCACCGCCGGTGATGTCTTCCAGGCCTGCGATGGTGCGCAGCAAGGTGCTCTTGCCGCAGCCCGAGGGCCCGACGAAGACCATGAACTCGCCATCGCGGATCGCCAGATCGATGCCGTGCAGGATCTTCACGTCGCCGTAGGCCTTCTCGACCCCGGTGAGCTTTACATCGGCCACTGTCTCCTCCACGCCGCCGTGGCGGCGGCTGTGTGCGGTGGAATATACATTCGACTACGCGATGCCTGAAGATCATCAACCCGCTGTCAGTCTTGCACATCCAATAAAATCAATGTGTTAGAGACTTTCGGGTAATCCCTATGTAGCTATACTACATTCACAATGGACCTGTCGACCCGCCGTTCCGGCGTCTTGCTCCACCCCACTTCGCTGCCCGGCCCGCATGGTGTGGGTGATCTGGGGTCAGCCGCGTGGCGCTTTGTCGAGTGGTTGGCGCAGGCCGGGCAGACCTTGTGGCAATGGCTGCCGACAACGCCGATCGGCCCCGGGCATTCGCCCTACCAGAGCGTCTCGGCATTCGCCGGCAGCCCGTTGCTGGTGGCCCTCGAACCGTTGATCGAGGCCGGCTGGCTGTCGCCGCCCGCCTCTATCCCCGCCTTCGACTCCGCGCAGGCCGACTACGATGCCGTCGGCCCCTGGCGCATGGCGCGACTGCGCGAAGCGGCAGCGGGCTTCCAGGCGCGCGCATCAGCGCGGGAGCGCGCCGATTGGCAGGTCTGGTGCGAGACCCAAAGCGGCTGGCTCGCCGACTACGCGCGCTTCATGGCGCTGCGCACGCAGCACCACGAGCAGGCCTGGTGGACCTGGCCCTCCCCCGAGCCAGTACCCCCAACCGCGGAGCTGGACTTCTGGACCTTCGTGCAATGGTGCTTCGATCGCCAGATGACGGCCTTGAAGTCACACGCCAACGCACACGGCGTGCACATGATCGGCGACCTGCCGATCTTCATCGCGCACGACAGCGCGGATGTCTGGTCGCGGCCCGATCTGTACCAACTCGACGCGCAAGGCCAGCCGAGCGTGGTGGCCGGTGTGCCGCCCGACGACCTGGGACCGTTGGGCCAGCGCTGGGGCAATCCGCTGTACCGCTGGGAGCGCCTGGCCGACGAAGGGCAGGCCTGGTGGATCGCGCGCATGGAGCGCTGCCTGGCGCACTTCGACGCGGTGCGCATCGACCACTTCCGCGGCTTCGCGGCGTATTGGGAGATTCCGGCCGCGTCGCCGAGCGCCGCGGTGGGCCGCTGGGTCACCGGCCCGGGCCGATCGTTGTTCGACGCGATGAGCGCTGCACTCGGCCCGCTGCCCATCCTCGCCGAAGACCTGGGCTACATCACGCCCGACGTGCACGCGCTGCGCGACGCATTCGGCTTTCCGGGCATGAAGATCCTGCAGTTCGGCTTCGGCGGCGATGGCAGCCACGAGTTCCTGCCGCACAACCACCCGAAGCATTGCGTCGTCTATACCGGCACGCACGACAACGACACCGCGCGTGGCTGGTGGGACCACGCGAGCGCGCACTTGCAGCGCTTCGCAGCCGAGTACTTGCAATGCGACGCCGACACCGTGCACTGGCAAATGATCCGTGCGGCGAGCCACTCGGTGGCGGCCTTGGCGATCTTTCCGATGCAGGATCTGCTCGGGCTGCCGACCGACTGCCGCATGAACCTGCCGGGCACGCTGGGACCGCCGAACTGGCGCTGGCGCTTTGGTCCCGGCGCGCTCGACGACACGCTTGCGCGCCGGCTGGCCCGCCTCAGCGCCGCCGCGGGCCGCTGCCCGATCGCGCTGCTCAGCGGGTGATCTCCACCGCCTTCAGGTTGTCGTCGCTGTTGCGATCGATGCGCTTGTTGTAGGGATCGATGCCGGCCCAGGCCGGCTGCTGCTTGACGACCAAGCGCAGCTGCTGCGCGCCGCTTTTCACGCGGAGCCGCTCCATGGCCAGCACCGCGGCATCGCCGAAGCCCTTCTTGCCCGGCTCGACCGTGAACACGCCGATGTCGAAGGGCTCGTCCAGCGGCGCTTCGCTCTCGACGCCCTTGCCGTCGGCGTAGAGCTTCCTGGCCTGCACGTCCATCAGCAGCTCCCAGGTGCCGTCGGCAAGCCGCTTGGCCCTGGCTTCGGTGACCTTCGCATCGATCAACGTGATGCGCTCGAAAAGATCGCTGATCAGCGCCTCGTGCTGCGGGCCGGCTTCTTCGCGCAGCAGGCGCAGGAAGTCGCTCGAGCGCGGATACGGCGCGGCCTTGAAGGCGAACTGCGCGATGAGGCGCTGCAACGCCCGGTTCACCACGGGCTCGCCCACCACCTCCTTGAGCCAGTACATCGCCAGCGATCCTTTCTGGTAGTGGATGTAGGTCTGGTTCTCCACCCGCGCCAGCGGCAGCTCTTCGATCAACTCGCCGCCGCGCGCACGCAGGTAGCGGTCGAGCTCGTACTTCAGGAACTTGCGGATCTGGTCGCGGCCGTAGAGCTTCTCGGCCACGAGCAGCGCCGAGTACTGCGCGAAGGTCTCGGACAGCATCGTCGAGCCCTGCTGATCGCTGCCGATGATCTGGTGCGCCCACCACTGATGCGCCATCTCGTGCGCGGTGATGTAGGTCACCATGTCGATCTTCTGCACGCCGTCTTTCTCTTCCTTGTGCTGCATCACGAAACCGATGCCTTCGGAGTAAGGCATGGTGCCGGCAAAGGCCTGCGCAAAGTCGGCGTACGAGGGGAACTCGAGCACACGGGCCTGTTTGAACTGGTAAGGCGAAAAGGCCTTGCCGAAGACGTCCAGCGAGGCCTTCATCGCATCCAGCATGCGCTGCACGTTGTAAGGGTGCTGCGGGTCGTGGTAGACGGCGATCCGCACGCCCTGGTGCTCTTCGCTCTTCACCGCATAGCGTGCCGACTGCAGCGAGAAGAAGTGCTGGATCGGGGCCTCGGTGCGCGTCACCAGTGTGCGGCGGCCGTCGCGGGTGGTGTCGCTCACGGTAACGCCGGGTGCCACCGGTGTCTGGTCGGCATCGGTGGCCAGCGTGATCTGCGCTTGCACCCAATCGCTGTCGCTGCGCAGGTAGTGTCGCGAGCGTGCTGCATCGTCTTCGAGCGCGGGCATGCGCAGCTCGGGCGGCAGGCCGTGCTTGCGCCGCTTGCTGCGGTCTTGCAGCAGCTGCGACCGGTCCATGCCGAGCAGCGGCGCGACCTCGACGTTGTTCAGGAAACTGCCGTTGGCGACGATGCGGCTCTGCGCACCGCTGTTGCGAAAGCCGGGGTCGGCAAGGCGCGTGACGAAACGGATTTCGCGCTTCTCGCCCACCGCCAGCGCAGGCGTGAAGCGGTAGATGCGGTAGTCGAACTCGGCGTACTCCTTCTCCAGCGTGGCGCCCGGCACCTGCAGCTCGAGCATCTTCAGCGGGTGCAACCAGCGCACATGCACGTGATCGAGCGCGGCGCCGCTGCGGTTCTCCACCGTGTAACGCCCGTTCACCTCGGCGCGGCGCTCGCGCGGGTGCAGCTGCACGTCGATCACCACCTCGGTGATGGTGGGTTGCGCCAGCTTCGCAAACGGCAGCAGCTCACGTTCATAGCGCGCCAGCAGTGCTTCGGCGTCGGGGCGGGTTCGGTAGTTGTTCAGAACGTTGGTGTTGTAGAAGATCCAGGCGCCCAGCCCGATCCACGCGACCGCGCCCAGCGCGAACAAGGCACCCGCCGGCCCGGTCAATCGGCGCGGCAGTTGCGCCAGACGCGGCTTCAGCCGCGTTTCGGTGCCGCGGCGGCGCAGCAGGTAGGCCAGCACCAGCAGCATCAGCGCGAACGCCGACCCGTACGCGTTGAACCAGGCCCGCGCGGTGGCGAAGTGCCCCTGTCCGTTCATGTCCGACAGCGGCACGCCCGGCACACCGGCGTACTGGTACAGGTTGTGCTCGAAGCCGACCGCGTTCAAGGCGACCGTGGCCACGAAGTACACCAGCATCACCGCCCAACCGATCACCTTGTTGGGCACCAGCGTCTGCACGAACACTGCCAGCACGGCGATCAGGATCGCGGTGATCGTCTGCGGCAGCACGAACCACAGCAGGTAGGCGTCGAGCTGGAACTGCGTGAAGCCGCGCATCAGCTGCACGAACAGGCCGGTGGCCACCCCGACGCCGTTGCTGACCAGCAGCACGCCCGCGATGGCCGCCACCTTCGGCAGCAGGTGCACCCAGTCGGGCGCGACGGTGGCATCGACGATCTCGTGCATGCGCTGCTGGCGGTCGCGCCACACCAGTTCGCCGGCGTAGAACACCGCGATGATCAGCGGCACGATGGTGTAGGAGTCTTCCAGGGCCTGCACCATGACCCGCGTGACCGGGAAGATCTCGGTGCCGTAGAGCTGGCTCGCAAACCACATGCCGCCAAAAGCGTTGAACACGCCGATGGCCATCAGCACGAAAAACGCCGGGCTGCGAAACACCAGCCGGGCATCGAGCCGGGCCACCGCCGCGAACTGCGTCCAGGCGGCACCGCGCAGCTGGGGTGACGGCAAAGCGCCGGTGGCAAGCGGCGCGATCGACCCGGTGGCCTGCGGCGCGGCCCGCGCACGCTGGCGGCGCCTGAACGACGGCGTGCCGTCCATCCTGAACGCGCGATAGCCAGCGGCCAGCAGCGCGGCTGCGATGCCCAGCCACAGCGCGCGATTGGCCAGCAACAAGCCTTCGAGGCCCGGCAGCTGGGTGTTGCGTTCGGTGGCCGTCCAGTACTTGGTGGCCAGCCGCAGCGGCGCGACGGCGAACGGATCGGCCAGCGCGCTGATGGTGTCCAGCGCGGGGTCGCGCAGCAAGGCACGTGAGACGATGAACAGCACCAGGGCGGCCAAGGCGCCGATGTAGGTCCACATCAGGCTGCGCGTGGCGATCGCCAGCGCGAAGAAGCCGGCGGAGACCACGAGCAGGCTCGGCAGCACGAACACGAACAGCGCCCACAGGTAGTGCAGCGGCTGCTGCGGCCCGATCTTGGCCGCATCCACCCAGGGCATCAGGCTGCCGACTTGCATACCCAGCGCGACCGCCACCATGACCGTGAAAGCCACCACCGTCGCGCCGACGAATCGGCCGAAGACGTAGGCCGGCTTGCTCACCCGCGTGGCACGCAGAATGGGCGCGAAGCCGGTTTCATCGTCGCGGATCACGGCGCCGGCGACGAACGCGGTGACCACGAAGATGCCCAGCACGCACATGATGGCCAGCGTCTCGATGATGGCGGCCGGCGCGTTGACGTTGACGTTGCCACGCGAGCCGATGCGAATCTCCTCGGTCGTGGTGGCACCGAAGGCGAACAGGAAGAACAGCAGGAAGCCGATCCAGAACACCGGGCTCTTCCATTGGTAGCGCATCTCGAACGCGGCGATCGAGGCGAACATGATCAAGCCGCCTGCATCGGCGCCTGCGCCCGCTGCGCCGCGAGCGTGGCGAAGTAGACGTCTTCGAGCGACGCCTCGGTGGTGACGAAGCCTTCGCCCGGCGTGCTGTCTGCCTGCACATGGATCAGCGTGCGGCCCTCGCGCAAGCGTGTCGAGATGACGTTGGCACGCTGGCGCAGACCAGCGAGCACCTGCTTGTCGGCGGCGCGGGCCCAGATGCGGCCGCGCTCTCGCTCGACGAGGTCTTTCGGCCGCCCATGCACCACGATGCGCCCGCCGGCCAGGATGGCCATGCGCGAACACAGATCGGTCACGTCGTCGACGATGTGTGTGGACAGGATCACCACCACGCTCTCGCCGATTTCGACCAGCAGGTTGCTGAAGCGGTTGCGCTCCTCCGGGTCGAGCCCGGCGGTGGGCTCGTCGACGATGATCAGCTGCGGATTGCCGATCAGCGCCTGCGCAATGCCGAAACGCTGGCGCATGCCGCCCGAGAACCCCGCCACGGCCTTCTTGCGCACGTCCCACAGGTTGACCTGCTGCAGCAAGCGCTCCACCGTCTCGCGCCGATCAGCGCGGCCCGTGATGCCTTTGAGCACCGCGAGGTGATCGAGCAGATCGGCCGCCGAGACACGCGGGTAGACGCCGAAGTCCTGCGGCAGGTAGCCCAGCGTCGCGCGCAGCTTCTCGGGCGCGGCGAGCACGTCGATGTCGCCGAAGCGGATGCTGCCGCTGCTCGGCGATTGCAGCGTCGCGATGCAGCGCATCAGCGTGGACTTGCCCGCGCCGTTGGGCCCGAGCAGGCCGAACATGCCGTGGTCGATCGCCAGCGTCACGTCGTCCAGTGCGCGGGTGCCGTTGTCGTAGGTGTGTGTGAGCCCGTTGATCTTCAGCATGGGTGTTCCTCCCCGGAGTTGCGGCGCGGATGCTGCCAGAGCAGCGCCGCACGTGGCCGCGGCGCGACGAAGGCGGTGTTGCCGGCGACCAAATGCCGCGCGGCCGGACGGGCTGGGTAGCATGCGGCGCATGAGTCCTCCCTTGTTGATGCGCGGCGTCGCGGCTGTGGCCCTGGTGGTCAGCGGCGCCTGCGCGCTGGCGGCTGCGCCGCGCCTGCCCGAGTGCGACGGACCCGCGGGTCACCGTGTGTTGAGCGCGGCGCCGGCGCAGCCTGCAGAAGCCGCGTGGCTCGATGCGACGCGCTTGTTGTGGCCCGGGCGGGCGGAGGGCGGGCGCTTTCGCCTGGTGCGCAGCGCGGCGGGCATCGTGCAGGCGCCGCCGGGCGGCCGCGTGATAGGCGCCGACAGCGCACAGCCGCTGCAGCGCGTGGCCGAACGGGTGGCCGGGCCACGGCCGCTGGCGCACCTGGGCGAAGGGCCGGTGCTCGAGGTGACCGTGCGCTCACGCGAGGTGCTGCGCCGCTGGCACCGTGGCATGCTGATACTGGTGCACGAGGACGCCGCAGGCCGGGTGCTGGCCGCCACCGCAGTGCAGGCACCGCGGGCGCTGGACGCGTTGTACGCAGCGGCCGAGCAGGTGCCGGACCTGGGCGTGGGTGTCGATCGCCGCGGCACGCAGTTCAAGCTCTGGGCACCCACCGCGCAGCGCGTGTGGCTGTGCCTGTACCCCTCGGCCGACGGCAGCGCGACGCGACTCGTGCCGATGCACCGCGACGATCGCACGGGGGTCTGGCAGGCGCGACCGAGAAGCGATCTGAGCGGCGCTTCGTACCGCTTCTTGGTCGATGTCTTCGTGCGCGGCACGGGCTGGGTGCGCCAGCTCGTCACCGACCCCTATTCGGTGAGCCTGTCTACCGACTCCGAGCGCAGCTACGTCGCCGACCTGCGCTCGCCGTCACTGGCCCCGCCGGGATGGGCCACGCACCGCTCGCCGCACGCCCGCGCGGCCACGCCCACCGACATGGTGATCTACGAACTGCACGTGCGCGATTTCTCGATCGGCGATGCGAGCGTGCCGCCCGAGCAGCGCGGCAAGTACCTGGCGTTCACGCAATCCGATTCACGCGGCATGCAGCACCTGCGCGCGCTGGCACAGGCCGGCCTGACCGATATCCACCTGCTGCCCGTCTTCGATCTGGCTACCGTTCCCGAAGCCGGTTGTGTGACGCCGCGCATCGAGCCCGCCGCGCCCGACAGCGAGTCGCAGCAGGCCCAAGCCATGGCGGCCCGCGCCAACGACTGCTTCAACTGGGGCTACGACCCCTTTCACTTCAACGCGCCCGAAGGCAGTTACGCGACGAACGCCGCCGACGGCGCCGTGCGCATCCGCGAATTCCGCGCGATGGTGATGGCGCTGCACGAAGCCGGCCTGCGCGTGGGCATGGACGTGGTCTACAACCACACCAGCGCCGCCGGCCAGAAGCGCGGCTCGGTGCTCGACCGCATCGTGCCCGGCTACTACCAGCGACTGAACGCCACGGGCGAGGTCGAGACCAGCACCTGCTGCGACAACACCGCCACCGAGCACCGCATGATGGGCAAGCTGATGCTCGATTCGCTGCTGCTGTGGGCGCGGCACTACGGCATCGACTCGTTCCGCTTCGACCTGATGGGCCACCAGCCGCGCGCGGCGATGGAGGAAGCGCAGGCGCTCTTGAAGCGCGAACTCGGTCGCGACATCCACTTCGTCGGCGAAGGCTGGAACTTCGGCGAAGTGGCCGACAACAAGCGCTTTCGCCAAGCCACGCAGCGCGAGTTGAACGGCACGGCGATCGGCACTTTCAGCGACCGCGGCCGCGACGCGGTGCGCGGCGGTGCGCACGACGACAGCGGCGACAAGCTGCTCGCGCGCCGCGGCTGGCTGCACGGCGCGCCCGACAGCGCCGACCTGGTGCGCGTGGGCCTGGCCGGCACGCTGCGCGACTATGCGCTCACCACGCGCAGCGGCGCGGTGAAGACGCTCGGGCAGATCGACTACGCCGGCCAGGGCGCGGGTTACGCGAGCCAACCGAGCGAGGTGGTGAATTACGTCGACAACCACGACAACCAGACGCTGTTCGACATCAATGCACTGCGCCTGCCGCAAGACACCTCGCGCGAAGACCGCGCGCGGGTGCAGATCCTCGGCATCGCGATCACCGCGTTCAGCCAGGGCGTGGCCTACTTCCATGCCGGCGTGGACACCCTGCGCAGCAAATCGCTGGACCGCAACAGCTACGACTCGGGCGACTGGTTCAATCGCCTGGACTGGAGTTACCAGGACAACTTCTTCGGCAGCGGGCTGCCGCCGAAACAGGACAACGGCAGCAGCTGGGCGGTGATGGCGCCGGTGCTGGCGAACCCGCTGGTCAAGCCGACACCGGCCGAGATCGCCTGGACGCGCGATGCGTTCCGCGACCTGCTGAAGATCCGCGCTTCGTCAGCGCTCTTGCGGCTGCGCACGGCCGACGAGGTGTCGCGCCGGCTGCGCTTCTTCGACACCGGCCCGGGGCAGCAGCCGCTGTTGATGGCCGCGCACCTGGACGGGCGCGGCCTGGCCGACGCCGGCTTCGCCGAGCTCGTCTATTTCATCAACGCCGCCACACGGCCGGCGACAATCGACGATGCTGCGCTTCGCGGCCGGGCTTTCGAGCTGCACCCCGTGCATGCCGGCGGTACCGACCACCGCGCCCGTGAATCAACGTTCGACATCACCCACGGCCGCTTCGTGATTCCGCCGCGCTCGGCGGTGGTCTTCGTTCGGCGCTGACAGGAACCCACCCATGCCCAAGACCATCCGCATCGCCGTCATCCCCGGCGACGGCATCGGCAAAGAAGTCATGCCCGAGGGCCAACGCGTGCTGCAAGCCGCGGCCAAACGCTTCGACATCGACCTGCGCTTCACGCCCATCGAATGGGCGAGCTGCGACTACTTCGCCAAGACCGGCCAGATGATGCCCGACGACTGGAAGGCGCGGTTGCAAGGCATGGACGCGATCTACTTCGGCGCGGTCGGCTGGCCGGCCACCGTGCCCGATCATGTCTCGCTTTGGGGGTCGCTGTTGAAGTTCCGCCGCGAGTTCGATCAGTACATCAACCTGCGCCCGGCGCGCCTGATCGAAGGCGTGCCCTGTCCGCTGGCGGGAAGGAAGCCCGGCGACATCGACTTCCTCATCGTGCGCGAGAACACCGAGGGCGAGTACACCAACCTGGGCGGCGTGATGTACGAAGGCACCGACCGTGAACTGGTGATCCAGGAGTCGGTATTCAGCCGTCACGGCGCCGACCGCGTGCTGAAGTACGCCTTCGAACTCGCCGCTTCGCGGCCGCGCAAGCAGCTCACCGTGGCCACCAAGAGCAACGGCATTGCGATCAGCATGCCCTGGTGGGACCGCCGCGCCGACGCGATGCACGCGCACTATCCGCAGGTGGCCATGGACAAGCAGCACATCGACATCTTGAGCGCGCGATTCGTGCTGCAGCCGCAGCGTTTCGATGTCGTGGTCGCCACCAACCTGTTCGGCGACATCCTCTCCGACCTCGGTCCGGCCTGCACGGGCACGATCGGGCTCGCACCGTCGGCCAACATCGACCCCGAGCGACGATTCCCCTCGCTGTTCGAGCCGGTGCACGGCTCGGCGCCCGACATCTACGGCAAGAACATCGCCAACCCGGTGGCGATGATCTGGTCGGGCGCGATGATGCTCGACTTCCTCGGCCACCGCGACGCGCACGACACGATCCTGCGCGCCATCGAGCAGGTGCTGGTGAAAGGCCCGAAGACCGCTGATCTGGGCGGCAGCGCGAACACCACGCAGATGGGCGAGGCGATCGCGGCGTTGATCTGACGGTGCTTGCCGTGAGCCACCTCGCACGTACAGCGCTGGCCGCGATCTGGCAAGACGCGGCGCTGCCTGACGAGGCCCTGCATCGCATCACGCTGACCGGCGAGGAGCCGGTACTGCCGTCGTCGTTCGCAGTGGGTACCGCGATGCAAGCGAGCCTGGGCGCCGCGGCGCTCGCTGCCACCGAAGTCGGTCGGCTTCGCGGCGGCTCGGTGCAGACCGTCAGCGTTGACGCCACCGATGCGGCGCTCGAGAGCGCCTGCCGCTTCACGATCGACGGCCGCAAGCCCGAGGTGTGGGACAAGCTGTCGGGGCTGTACCGCTGCGGAGGTGACGGCCAGCTGGGCTGGGTGCGCATCCACGCCAACTTCGCGCACCATCGCGACGGCGCACTGGCGCTGCTGGGCCTGCCGAGCGGCGCGGCGACCGAACGAACCGCGGTGGCCGAAGCCTTGCGCAGTTGGTCGGCCGAGGACTTCGAAACCGCCGCGGCCGAGCGCGGTCTGGTCGTCGCCGCGCTGCGCAGCCCCGCGCAGTGGCAGGCCCATCCGCAATCCGCCGCGCTGGCCGCTCTGCCCTTGGTGGACACCGAGCGCATCGCCGATGCACCCGCGCGGCAATGGACATCGCTGAACCACGACGACCGCCCGCTGCGCGGCCTGCGTGTGCTCGACCTCACGCGCATCCTCGCCGGCCCGGTGGCCGGGCGAACGCTGGCGGCCTATGGCGCCGACGTGATGCTGATCAACAGCCCGCACCTGCCCAACATCGAGGCCATCGCCGAGACCAGCCGCGGCAAGCTCTCGGCGCACCTCGACCTGCGCAGCGAGGCGGGCCGCCAGACCCTGCGTGGCCTGGTGCGCGAGGCCGATGTGTTGCTGCAAGGCTACCGGCCGGGTGGACTGGCGGCGCTCGGATTCGGGCCGGTAGAACTCGCCGCGCTGCGGCCGGGCATCGTCTGCGTGTCGCTGTCGGCTTACGGACATCGAGGACCTTGGGCCGGGCGGCGCGGCTTCGATTCGCTGGTGCAAAGCGCCACCGGGCTGAACATCGCCGAGGCCGAGGCCTTCAGCAGCGCCGAACCCCGCGCTCTGCCCCTGCAGGCCCTGGACTATGGTGCCGGCTACCTGCTCGCGTTCGGCGCACTCGCCGCGTTGCTGCGCCAGCGACAACGCGGCTGCAGCTGGCAGGTACGTGTCGCGCTGGCCGGTGTCGGTCGTTGGCTGCAAAGCCTCGGTCGCATCACAGACGGGCCACGCGCCGCCAAACCAGACTTCGACGGCGCGATGGAAGAGACCGACAGCGGCTTCGGCCGCCTCGCCGCGGTACGCCACGCCGCGCGCTTCTCGGTCTCATCGACGCAATGGACCCGGCCCTCAATGCCGCCGGGCTCGCACCCGCCGGTGTGGCCCACCGCTCACGCCTTCACACAATCCACGTAGTAACTGCGCTCCGGCCCGTCGGTTTCCACCAGCCCGTGCACATCGGTCTCGAAGCCCGGGAATGCCGAGTTGAAGGCACGCGTGAATTTCAGATACGCAACGATCTTCTTGTTGAAGCGCTCTCCGGGAATCAGCAGCGGGATGCCCGGCGGATAAGGCGTCAGCAGCGAAGTGGTGATGCGCCCTTCCAGCGCGTCGATGCCCACGCGCTCGGTCTTGCGGTGCGCGATGTGCGCGAAAGCGTCGCTGGGCTTCATCGCCGGCTGCAGGTCCGACAAATACATCTCGGTAACCAGGCGCGCGATATCGGCCTTGGCGTACATCTCGTGGATCTGCTGGCACAGGTCACGCAAGCCGGTGCGCTCGTAGCGCGGGTTGGCGGCACTGAACTCGGGCAGCGCGCGCCAGATCGGCGCGTTCTTGTCGTAGTCGTCCTTGAACTGCTGCAGCGCCGTGAGCAGCGTGTTCCAGCGGCCCTTGGTGATGCCGATCGTGAACATGATGAAGAACGAATAGAGGCCCGTCTTCTCCACCACCACGCCATGCTCGGAAAGGTATTTGGTGACGATGGCCGCAGGAATGCCTGTCTTGGCGAACTTGCCGTTCACATCCAGGCCCGGCGTGATGATCGTGCTCTTGATCGGGTCGAGCATGTTGAAGCCTTCGGCCAGGTTGCCGAAGCCATGCCACTTGTCGCCGGGCTTGAGCATCCAGGCATCCGCGCGGCCGACGCCCTCGCTGACGAGCTTCTCCGGCCCCCAGACCTTGAACCACCAGTCGCGGCCGAACTCCTTGTCGACCTTGCGCATCGCGCGGCGGAAGTCCAGCGCTTCGAGCAAGCTTTCTTCCACCAGCGCCGTGCCGCCCGGCGGCTCCATCATCGCCGCGGCCACGTCGCAGCTGGCGATGATCGCGTACTGTGGGCTGGTGGAGGTGTGCATCAGGTAGGCCTCGTTGAAGAGGTGCCTGTCCAACCCGCGGTTCTTCGGGTCTTGCACCAGCACCTGCGAAGCCTGGCTCAGGCCGGCAAGCAGCTTGTGCGTGCTCTGTGTGGCGAAGACCATCAGGTCCTTCGGCCGCGCGCGCTTCTTGCCCATCGCGTGGAAGCTGCCGTAAAAGCTGTGGAAGGCGGCGTGCGGCAGCCAGGCTTCGTCGAAATGCAGCGTCTCGATGTAGCCGTCCAGTGCGTGCTTGATGGTCTCGGTGTTGTAGAGCACGCCGTCGTAGGTGCTCTGCGTGAGCGTCAGGATGCGCGGCCGCGCCTTCTTCGGATCGACTCCCTTGAGCAGCGGGTTGGCAGCAATCTTCCTTTGGATCGCCTCGCGTGAGAACTCGTCTTGAGGGATCGGCCCGATGATGCCGTAGTGGTTGCGCGTGGGCGGCAGGAACACCGGCACCGCGCCGGTCATGATGATCGAGTGCAGGATCGAGACGTGGCAGTTGCGGTCGACCACGACGATGTCGCCGGGCGCCACCGTGTGGTGCCAGACCATCTTGTTGCTGGTGCTGGTGCCGTTGGTGACGAAGAAGCAGTGGTCGGCGTTGAAGATGCGCGCGGCGTTCTTCTCGCTCGCGAACACCGGGCCGGTGTGGTCGAGCAATTGGCCGAGTTCGTCGACCGCATTGCAGACGTCGGCGCGCAGCATGTTCTCGCCGAAAAATTGGTGGAACATGCGCCCCACCGGGCTCTTCAGGAAAGCCACGCCGCCGCTGTGGCCCGGGCAATGCCAGGAGTAGGAACCATCCTGCGCGTAGTCGACCAGCGCTTTGAAGAACGGCGGCGCCAGCCCGTCGAGATAACTCTTCGCTTCGCGGATGATGTGGCGCGCCACGAACTCCGGCGTGTCCTCGAACATGTGGATGAAGCCGTGCAGCTCGCGCAGGATGTCGTTGGGGATGTGCTGGCTGGTGCGCGTTTCGCCGTAGAGATAGATCGGGATGTCGGCGTTCTTGAAGCGGATCTCGGTGATGAACTTGCGCAGGTTCAGCACCGCCGGGTCGAGCTCGGGGCCGGGCGTGAACTCTTCGTCGTCGATCGACAGGATGAATGCGCTGGCGCGGCTTTGTTGTTGCGCGAACTGCGACAGGTCGCCGTAGCTCGTCACGCCGAGCACCTCGAAGCCTTCCTTTTCGATCGCCGACGCCAGCGCGCGAATGCCCAGCCCCGAAGTGTTCTCGGAGCGGAAGTCCTCGTCGATGATGACGATCGGGAAGGTGAAGCGCAGCATGGGCTTGTTCCGGGCGGTCGGGGCAAAGAGCGCGAAGTGTAGGGGCCGCGCGTGCGGGCCGGATGGCTACACTGCCGTGCATCGAATCTGGAGGAGCAAGCCATGGACTGGAGCGCAGCCACGCTGTGGTGGATCGCTGCCGGCGTGCTGGTGGCGGTGGAACTCGCCACCGGCACCTTCTACCTGCTGATGCTGGCGCTGGGCTGCGTGGCCGGTGCGCTGGCCGCGCATGCCGGCGGCGGCGCCACGGCGCAGGTCGTCGGCGCGGCGCTGCTGGGCGGCGGGGCCACCGTGGCCTGGCACCTGAAGCGCTCGCGCCAGCCGGCCCCCTTACCCAGCGACACCAACCGCGACGTGCAGCAGGACGTGGGGCGCACGCTGCAGGTGCCGGAGTGGGGCCACGACGGCACGGCACGCGTCAACTACCGCGGCGCTGCCTGGTCGGTGCGCTTTGCCGGCGACGGGCCGCCCGCGCCGGGCGAACATGTCATCGTCGCCGTCGATGGCAACCTGCTGCGCGTGCAGCGCGCGGTGTATTAACCTTTCACTGAATGGAACATCATGGGCATCGAAGTCGCCATCGTCATCCTGGTCATCGCGGTGATCTTCGTCGTGCGCACGTTCAAGATCGTGCCGCAGCAAAGCGCCTGGGTCGTCGAGCGACTGGGCCGCTACGACCGCACGCTCACACCCGGGCTGAAGTTCCTCGTACCCTTCGTCGACCGCCTCGCCTACCAGCATTCGCTGAAGGAGGTGCCGCTGGACGTTCCCAGTCAGGTCTGCATCACCAAGGACAACACGCAGCTGCAGGTGGACGGCATCCTGTACTACCAGGTGACCGACCCGATGCGCGCCAGCTATGGCTCGTCGAACTACATCGTTGCCATCACGCAGCTGGCGCAGACCACGCTGCGCAGCGTGGTCGGCAAAATGGAACTCGACAAGACTTTCGAGGAGCGCGACGCGATCAACGCCACCGTGGTCAACGCGCTGGACGAAGCGGCGCTGAACTGGGGCGTGAAGGTGCTGCGCTACGAGATCAAGGACCTCACGCCGCCGGCCGAGATCCTGCGCGCGATGCAGGCGCAGATCACCGCCGAGCGCGAGAAGCGCGCGCTGATTGCCGCCTCCGAAGGCCGCCGCCAGGAGCAGATCAACATCGCCACCGGCGAGCGCGAGGCCTTCATCGCGCGCAGCGAAGGCGAGAAGCAGGCCGAGATCAACAACGCGCAGGGCGAGGCCGCAGCCATCACTGCGGTGGCCGACGCCACGGCCGACGCGATCCGCAAGATCGCCGCGGCCATTCGAGAGCCCGGCGGCGAGCAGGCCGTGCAGTTGAAGGTGGCCGAGCGGGCGGTGGAAGCCTACAGCCAGCTCGCCAAGACCAGCACGACGATGATCGTGCCCGGCAACATGGCCGAGGTGGCGGGGTTGATCGGCAGCGCGATGGCGCTGATCAAGGGCATGGGCAAGGCATGAACACGAGCACCGCCCGGCCGCCCCGAAGGTGCTCGCTCCCCCTCGGGGGGACGACGCGGAGCGTCAAGGGGGCTCCATGAGCACTGCCCGGCCGCTCCGAAGGCGCTCGCTCCCCCTCGGGGGGGCGACGCGAAGCGTCCGCGGGGCTCCATGAAGCCGGCGCTGAACGTGCTGGGCGCACCGCTCGTGCCCTGCTCCTACGACCCGCTGACCGGCTGGTATCGCGACGGCTGTTGCCGCACTGACGAGCACGATCACGGCAGCCACGTGATCTGCGCCAGGATGAGCGTGGAGTTCCTGAACTTCCAGATGGAGCGCGGCAACGACCTGATCACGCCGCGCCCCGCGCAGCGCTTCAAGGGCCTGGAGCCGGGCGACCGCTGGTGTGTCTGCGCGCTGCGCTGGCGCGAAGCCTACGAAGCCGGCTGCGCACCGCCGGTGGTGCTGGAGTGCACGCACCAGGCGGCACTCGAGTTCGTGCTCATCGAGTGGCTGAAGAGGTCGGCCGTGGCCCCGGTGACCGGCGGCTGAAGTCAGGCAATCGTGGCCAGCAAAGCTGATGTGAACCGAAGCTTCACGACAGCGTCCTCTCGGCCGATTTCGCGTGTCACGTCGTTGTACGCAACGTCACGCAAGGGTTCGACCTCCGGTGAATCGCTCCAAGCCTCCCGGCGATCACCCCATATCCTGTTC
>JANNQO010000089.1:0-25848 GCA_031400795.1 Rubrivivax sp.
CTGCTCTTCACCGACGTGGTCGACAGCACGCGGCTGGTGGAGCGTGTCGGCGATGAACAGGCGGCGCTCATCTGGTCCGAGCACGACCGCCGTGCGCGGCGCTTGCTGGCGCGGTACGGCGGCACCGAGATCGACCGCACCGACGGTTTCTTTCTGCTCTTCGACCAGACGCTCGACGCTGCCCGGTTCGCGCTGGCCTACCACCGCGAAATCGCTGACCTGGCGCTGGCTGCCCGCGTCGGCATCCACAGCGGCGCGGTCACGCTTCGCGAGAACACAGCTGAAGACATCGCCCGCGGCGCCAAGCGCTTCGAGGTCGAAGGCTTGGCCAAACCTTTCGCTGCGCGCGTGATGTCGCTGGCCTGCGGCGGCCAGACCTTGCTCAGTGGCGAGGCCAGGCAGGCGCTTGCAACGCCGCTGCCCGAGGCCTGGCTGATCGAGCCGCACGGCCACTACCGCCTGAAGGGCATCGAAGAGCCTCAGGCGCTGTACGAACTCGGCGACGAGGCGTGTGCGTTCGCCCCGCCTGCGGACACCGACAAGGCCTACCGCGTGGTTCGCGCCGGGGAGCTCTGGCAGCCGATGCGCGAGGTGCGCCACAACCTGGCCCCCGAACGTGATGTCTTCATCGGCCGCGACGCCGAACTGCGCAGCCTGGCGCGGCACTTCGACAGCGGCGCGCGGCTCGTCAACCTACTCGGCCCGGGTGGCATCGGCAAGACCCGGGTGGCGCGACGCTACGCTCGGGCCTGGCTCGGCGACTGGCCCGGCGGCGTGGTCTTCTGCGACCTGTCGGAAGCGCGCAGCCTGGATGGCATCCTGTTCGCCGTCGCGCTCGCGCTCGGCGCGCCGCTGGGCAATGACCCGCTGCTGCAGCTCGGCCACGCCATGGCGGCGCGCGGGCGCTGCCTGGTGATCCTCGACAATTTCGAGCAGGTGGTTCAACACGCAGCAGACACGCTGGGTCGCTGGCTCGACCGCGCCGGCGACGCGGCGTTCCTCGTCACCAGCCGCGAGCGCCTGCACCTGCCCGGCGAGGAGGTCTTCCTGGTCGAGCCGCTGGCTCTGGACACCGAGGCCATCGATCTCTTCGTGGTGCGTGCCAAGGCGCAGCAAGCGGGTTTCGTGCTCGACCGAAGCGGCGCCGTGGCCGAAATCGTTCGCCTGCTCGATGGGCTGCCGCTGGCCATCGAGCTGGCCGCAGCCCGGGTGCGCGTGCTGTCGCCGCAGCAGATCGTGCTGCACCTGGAGAACCGATTCCAGCTGCTCGCCGGGGGCCGTGGCACGGCCGCCCGGCAGGCCACCCTCAGGACCGCGATCGACTGGTCGTGGGAGCTGCTGCTGCCCTGGGAGCAAGCCGCGCTGGCGCAATGTTCGGTGTTCGAGGGCGGCTTTACGCTGGGCGCCGCCGAACGCGTGCTCGATCTCGCAGCGTGGCCCGACGTGGCCTCGGCGATCGATGCCATTCAGGCGCTGGTCGACAAGAGCCTGCTGCGGGTCTGGGCACCGATCGAACACAGCCGCTATGACATCGCGGAGTCGTACTTCGGGATGTACCTGAGCATCCGCGATTACGCGGCCGACAAGCTCGAGCGCAGCGCCGTCGACGCGACGCTGCAGGCGGGCCGGCGGCATGGCCAGCACTTCGCGGCCTCCGGCACCGACTCGGCGATCGAAGCCTTGTCGCGCCACGGCGGCGTCAAGCGGCGCCATGTGCTGATGCTGGAGATCGACAACCTCGTCGCAGCGTGCCGCCGGGCGCTGGCGCGCGGCGACGCGGCCGTCGCGGTGGCCACCTACCGGGCCGCCTGCGAGGTGCTCGTGCTGCAGGGGCCGTTTGCGCTGGCCGCCGAACTGGGCGTGCAGGTGCTCGGATTGCCGGGGCTGCCGGCTGACTCGCAGTGTGCCGCCGGCATCGCGCACGCCCACGTGTTGTGGCGCCTCGGGCGCAGCGACGCGGCACAGGCCTTGCTGGCCGAAGTGCTTGCGCTGGCCCGCGGCAGCGCCGACCGGCGCCGCGAATCCGCCGCGCTGCACCGGTTGGGCATCGTCAACGACGAGCAGGGCCGTGTCGACGAGGCGCGGCAACAATTCGAGCAGGCCCTCTTCATCGACCAGGCGCTGGACGACCGCCTGGCCGAGGCGTGGGTGCGCGGCGACCTGGGCAATTTGCACAGCCACCAGGACCGCGATCACGACGCCAGGCTGCAGTACGAAACAGCGCTGGCCCTGCACCGGGAAGTCGGCGACCGCCGCCACGAAGGGCTCGTGCTCGGCAACCTGGGCAATCTGCACGGCGCCCGAGGGCGAATCGACGAATCGCGGGAGCTGTGCCAGCAAGCCATCCACATCCACCGCGAAGTGGGTGATCGCAGCATGGAAGGGCTGGTGCTGGGCAACTTGGCGATCCTGCACCAGACGCAGGGCCTGCTCGACTCCGCGGCTGATTGTTACGAGCAGGCGCTCGGCGTGATCCGCGATGTCGGCAATCGGCGCTACGAAGGACTGGTGCTCGCCAACCTGGCCGGCCTGAGCGAGGCCCGAGGCCGCATGGTCGAGTCGCGAAGCCACTACGAGTCGGCGCTGCAGATCGCCCAGGAGGTGGGCCACCGGCGTCTGCAGGGCTTCGTGCTCGGCAACCTGGGCAACCTGCACCGCGACCAGCATCGACCCGAGGAAGCGCTGCGCTGTTACCAGGCATCGATGGATCTGCATCGCGCTCTGGGAGCTCGACATTCGATCGGCGTCGTACTGGGCTACCTCGGCGATCTGCTGATCCGACAGGGCCGCATCGATGCCGCCTTCGAGGCGCTGCGCGAGGGCGAAGCGCTGCTGCGCGAGATCGACAACCCGCTGGAGCTGGCGCGGCTGCTCAGCGTGCTCGGGCATGGACAGGTCGCGGCGGGCCGCCTGGACGACGCCCGCGCGACCTTGGCCGAAACGCAGGCGCTTGCCGAGGCGGTCGGGGCCGGAGCGCATTCCGAACTCGGCCGCGAGATCGCCAAGCTGCGCGAGGCGACGGCCTGAAAATGCCGCCATGGAAAAGAACCGACTCGAAGCTTTCAGCGATGGCGTCATCGCCATCATCATCACCATCATGGTGCTGGAGCTGAAGGTGCCGCACGGCACCGAACTCGCCGCGCTGCTGCCGCTGGTGCCGGTGTTCTTCAGCTACGTGCTGAGCTTCACCTACGTGGGCATCTACTGGAACAACCACCACCACATGTTCCAGCTCTGCCGCTCGATCAACGGCGGCATCATGTGGGCCAATCTGCACCTGCTGTTCTGGCTTTCGCTGCTGCCGTTTTCCACCGGCTGGATGGGCGAGAACCACTTCGGCCGCCTGCCCACGCTGCTCTACGGCCTGAACCTGCTGCTGTGCGCGCTGGCCTACTACGTGCTGCAGCTGCGCATCATTGCCCACGAAGGGCCGCAGTGCGCGCTGGCCAAGGCCATCGCCAAGGATCTGAAAGGCAAGCTCTCGCCGCTGATGTACATCGCGGGCATGCTCGCGGCCTGGTTCCTGAACCCTTGGATCGGTGTCGTGTTGTTCGTCGTCGTGGCGCTGATCTGGCTGGTACCCGATCGGCGGCTGGCGCGCCAGCATGCGCAGGCGCGGGCCGGTGCGGCGGGGCATGAGGGACATTGAGCGCCGCGCCCTGGCGCACTATCGTTGCGCCGGGAGTCCATATCACCGAGCAGGAGCATCGCGATGAAACCTTCCGTCTACCCCGCCGATTGGCTCTACCGCAACGAACCCCCGCCGCTGTCGGACTTCGGCCGCCGGCTGCTCGCCGAAGGCGACTCCTGGTTCACGATCGGCTCGTTGAACCTGCTCGGTGCGTCGAACCTGCTGTTCCCGCTCGAGCTGGCGCGCACCACGGCGATCGTCAACTGCGCCTTCCCCGGCGACACGCTGGCCCACGTCGCCGCCAATCTGCGCGACCCCTACTTCGATGGCCTGCTGCGCCAGCCGAACTTCGAGCGCTACTGGGAGGCGATCCTCATCTCCGGCGGCGGCAACGACCTGATCGACGCCGCGCAGCAGCGCGCGATCAACCACGACGGCAGCGCGGCGCCGCTGGCCGCGCGCGTGCTGCTCACGCCGGCCGAAGCCGCCGTCCACAAACCCGCCGAGACGGGGGCTGCCCGCTTCGTCAGCGACTAGGGCTGGGCGGTGCTCGCGCACTACCTGGTGCTGAACGTCAGCGAACTGGTGCGCCGCCGCGACGAAGGTATCAGCCGCGGCCGGCCGCTGATCCTGCACAGCTACGCGATGCCGACCGTCTGGCGCTGCGGCACGGTGGGCTCGCGCGACGGCTGGCTGTTCAAGGCCTTCATGGACTACGGCATCCCAGCGGCGGAGCAGCAGCCTTTGGCCGACGAACTGTTCGGCCGGCTGCGCGCGCTGCTGCTCGGCTTCGCGTCGGGCTCCGGGCTGGCGCAGGCCTTGCCGCAGGTGCACGTGTTCGATTCGGCGACCTTGGTCGCGCTCGTGCCGCCCGACCCCACCGCCACTGCCGAGAGCGGCGACTGGGTGAACGAGATCCATCCCAGCCCGAGCGGCTACAAGAAGATCGGCAAGGTCTTCGGGCCGTTCATCGACGGCGTGCTGGCGCAGTACCCGTGACACACGGCGGGCTGGCGCGGCGTTCCTGGCTGCTCGGCCTGACCTCGGCCTGGCTGCCGGTGCTGGCGCAGGTCGCGCCGCGCGACGCTGAACGCGCTGCCTGGTCGCCGCTGCACGATGCCGCGTGGCGCGGCGATGTGGCCGGGTTGCAGCGGCTGATCGGCCAGCGCGCAGCGCTCGAGTCGCGCGATCCGCACGGCCGCGCCGCGCTGCACGTGGCCACCTTCGCGCGCCGGCACGAGGCGATCCGCGTACTGGCCGCCGCCGGCGCCGACCTTGGCGCGCTCGAAGCCGATCGCTACGACGCCGTGACCATCGCCGCGGTGGCCGACGACGAAGCGACGCTGGCGCTGCTGCTGTCTCTGGGCGCGAGCGCAAAGCTGATCACCAGCCGCTACGACGGCACGGCGCTGATCGCCGCCGCGCACCTGGGCCACGACGGCGTGGTCGGCCAGCTGATCGCCGCCGGCGCGCCGCTCGATCATGTCAACAACCTGCACTGGACGGCGCTGATCGAGGCCATCGTGCTCGGCAACGGCGGCGCGCGCCATCAGGCCTGCGTGGCGGCGTTGCTGAAGGCCGGCGCGAGCTTGCAACTCGCCGACCGCAGCGGTCGCACGCCACTGCAGCTGGCCGAGTTGCGCGGCTATTCGACGATGGTGAAGCTGCTGCGCGAGGCGGGGGGCCGCTGACGCGCGAGGTGCCTGAACCGCCCCAGGCGGGGCAAGCCATCGGCGACAACTGCCGTATCATTCGACGACAGTTGTCTGAAGCAGAGACCCCCATGTCTACCCCCATGCTGCGTATCAGCCCCGGTGCCATGCCAGGCCCCAAGCGGATGGCAAGAACCGCGCATCAGACCATCCGGAAACTGAGCCCGCTGCAGACCCACAAGCTGGTTGCCGAGGGCCTGCCGGTGGCGACCGCACTCGAGTTGATGGCGTCGTACCGATTCATCGATCGGGCCCTGGTGTTGAAGGCGGTAGGCATCAGCGAGCGCACCTTGCAGCGGGCGATGGCCGCCGGCAAGGCGCTCGACAGCAACGCCAGCGACCGCAC
Organism: Rubrivivax sp.; assembly: GCA_031400795.1. GTDB lineage: Bacteria > Pseudomonadota > Gammaproteobacteria > Burkholderiales > Burkholderiaceae_C > Rubrivivax. The sequence continues at coordinate 5,690 of JANNQO010000089.1, forward strand.
CCTGCGGCTGAACTCGGTCACCCGGCAGGCGACCGACGTGCTGGGCTCGCGCGAAGCAGCCGAGCATTGGCTGACGAGGCCGGCGATCGGGCTGGACCAGCACAAGCCGATCGAACTGCTGCAAAGCTCCGAAGGCACCGAACTGATCAAGACCTTGCTCACGCGCATGGACCACGGGGTCTACGCGTGACACCGCTGCCCGCGGCCCTGGGCGGTCGCGGCTTGGTGGCTTGGAGGTTGGAGCGCAACAAATACCTGCCGACCTGGCAACAGGCCGAAGGTGCTTTCCTCGCCGGTGGCCGTTGGTCTTCGGCGGGCCGGCGCGTGCTGTACACCGCGCTCGAACCCGCCACCGCCATCCTCGAGGTGGCCGTGCACAAGGGTTTCGACGTGCTGGATGCGGTGCCGCACACGCTGCTCGCGCTGAGCGTTGAGCCGGCAAAGGTGCACGTCGTCGAGGCCGCCCAGGTAACGAATGCCAACTGGCTGCGCCCGGGCGCGGTCAGCCGCAACCAGCAGCAGTTCGGCGACAAGTTGCTCGATGCGCACCCCCTGCTCGCCCTGCCCAGTGTGGTCAGCACGCACTCATGGAACCTGTTGATCCACGTGGCAGCGGCCACTGGCCTGTTCGCGCTGAAAGGCCAGGAGTCGTTCGCACTGGACCCACGCCTGACGCCGCGCCTGAAGGCTTGACCGTAGATCGAGCCCGCAGCCCAGGCCACGAGCAGGGCTGGATCGGCCGGCCCGCGGCCAACCCGGGCAGGCTTCCTATACTGGCCGTTTGCCCACCAGCCGCCGAGCTTCCACAGCCACCATGACCTCCGGTCTGATCCGCATCCGCGGCGCGCGGCAGCACAACCTGAAGAACCTCGACCTGGACATCCGCACCGGCGAGATGACCGTGGTCACCGGGCCCAGCGGCTCGGGCAAATCGAGCCTGGTCTTCGACACGCTGTACGCCGAGGGCCAGCGCCGCTACGTCGAGACCTTCAGCGCCTACGCGCGCCAGTTCCTCGATCGCATGGACCGCCCCGCGGTCGACCGTGTCGACGGCGTGCCGCCGGCGATTGCCATCGACCAGACGAACCCGGTGCGCACCAGCCGCAGCACGGTCGGCACGATGACCGAGCTGAACGATCATCTGAAGCTGCTCTTCGCACGCGCTGCGGCGCTGTTCGATGCACAGACCGCGCTGCCGGTGAAGCACGACTCGGCGGAGACGATCTTCGCCGACCTGCAGGCGCGCGCCGCCGCCGCCGGTGATCCGCGGCTCGTGTTCACGTTCCCGGTCGAGCTGCCCGCCGACACCAGCGCCGAGCAGCAGGAGCAATGGCTCGCGGCGAGCGGCTTCACGCGCGTGCAGGGCGAGCGAGTGCTGGGCGAACGAAAGCTTCTCGACGTGGTGGCCGATCGCCTGCGCTTCGCCGGCACCGAGCGCGTGCGCATCATGGAAGGCATCGAACTCGCGCTGAAGCGCGGCGGCGGGCGCTTCAACGTGTTCGCCGGCAACGCCGAACCCCCACCGCAGCCCTCCCCCTCGGAGGGGGAGGGGGCCAGCGTGTGGCGCTACTCCACCGGATTACATTGCCCCGAAAGCGACCGCCGCTACGCCGATCCGCAGCCGTCGATGTTCTCGTTCAACTCGGCCTACGGCGCCTGCGACACCTGCCGCGGCTTCGGGCGGATCATCGGCGTCGACATGGGGCTGGTCATCCCCGACCAGCGCCGCACGCTGCGCCACGGCGCCATCAAACCGCTGCAGACGCCGGCCTGGGCCGAGTGCCAGGACGATTTGGTCCGCTACGCCGGCGAGGCCGGCATCCCGCGCGACACCTCCTGGGACCAGCTCACCGAAGCGCAGCGCAACTGGGTCATCGACGGCAGCCCGAACTGGAACGGCAAGTGGAACCAGCAGTGGTACGGCGTGCGCCGCTTCTTCGAGTACCTGGAGAGCAAGGCCTACAAGATGCACATCCGCGTGCTCTTGTCCAAGTACCGCAGCTACACGCCGTGCACGGTGTGCGGCGGCGCGCGGCTAAAGCTCGAGGCACTGCTGTGGCGGCTCGGGTCCAAGGCTGATGCCGATGCGGTGCTGGCGCCGGCCCTGCGTTTCCTGCCGGCCGGCGCGGCCTGGTCACGTGAACAGTTGGAAGCGCTGCCCGGGCTGTGTCTGCATGACTTGATGCAGCTGCCGATCGAACGGCTGCGCGGCTTCTTCGACCGTCTGGACCGTGGCCGCGACGCCGCGCTGCAACTGCTCTTCGACGAGGTGCGCACGCGCGTCAAGTACCTCTGCGACGTGGGCCTGGGCTACCTCTCGCTCGACCGGCAGAGCCGCACGCTCAGCGGCGGCGAGGTACAGCGCATCAACCTCACCACCGCGCTCGGCACCTCGCTGGTGAACACGATGTTCGTTCTCGACGAGCCGAGCATCGGGCTGCACCCGCGCGACATGGGCCGCATCGTGCAGGCCATGCACCGGCTGCGCGACGCCGGCAACACACTGGTGGTGGTGGAGCACGACCCGGCGGTGATGCTCGCCGCCGATCGCTTGATCGACATGGGCCCCGGCCCGGGCGAGCGCGGCGGGCAGATCGTCTTCGACGGCACGCCCGAGGGTGCGCGCAGCGCCGACACCTTGACCGGCGCCTACCTCGGCGCACGCAAGCAGGTGGGTTTGGGTTTCAAGCGCCTGGTGGAGGCGTCGACGCCGCGGCTCGTGCTCGAAGGCGCGCGCGAGCACAACCTGCAAGGCATCACGGTCGAGTTCCCGTTGCACCGGCTGGTGTGCATCACCGGCGTCTCGGGCTCCGGCAAGAGCACGCTGATGCAGGACGTGCTGTACCCGGCGCTGGCACGAAAGTTCGGCAAGGCCACCGAAACACCCGGCGCGCACGAGCGGCTGCTCGGCGCCGACTTTCTTGCCGACGCGGTGTTCGTCGACCAGAGCCCGATCGGCAAGACCGCGCGCAGCAACCCGGCGAGTTACGTCGGCGCCTTCGACGAGCTGCGCCGCATCTTCGCCGAGGCGCCGCTGGCGCGTGAACGGGCCTACAGCCCCGGCACGTTCAGCTTCAATGCCGGCGACGGCCGCTGTGCGACCTGCGGCGGCTCGGGCTTCGAGCATGTGGAGATGCAGTTCCTCTCCGATGTCTACCTGCGCTGCCCGGATTGCGACGGCCGCCGCTACCGAGCCGAGGTGCTCGACGTGAAGGTGCTGCGCGGGCCGCTGCAGCTCTCCATCGCCGACGTGCTCGACCTGACGGTGGCCGAGGCCGCGCATTGGTTCCAGAACGACCGCGAGGTGGTGGCGCGGCTGCAGCCCATCGTCGACGTGGGGCTGGACTACGTGCGCCTGGGCCAGCCGGTGCCCACGCTGTCGGGTGGCGAGGCCCAACGTTTGAAGTTGGCGGGTTACCTGGCCGACGCCGCGAGCGCACCATCGCAGCGCCTGGCGAAGAAGGGCCAGCTGTTCCTGTTCGACGAACCAACCACCGGGCTGCATTTCGACGACATCGCCAAGCTGATGCGCGCGCTGCGCAAGCTGCTCGACGCCGGGCATTCGATGCTGATCATCGAGCACAACCTCGACGTGGTGCGCAGCGCCGACTGGATCGTCGACCTGGGACCCGAGGCAGGCGATGGCGGCGGGCACGTGGTGTGCGTGGGCACGCCCGACGACGTGAAAGCGCACCGCACGTCGCACACCGGCCGCGCGCTGCGCGAGTACGAAGCGGCGCTCGGCATCGGCGCGCTGCGCGTCGAAGAAGGGCGGCCATTGCAAGCCGTGGTGCGCGCCGCGCGGCCACCGGAAGACAACACCATCCGCATCGTCAACGCCAAAGAACACAACCTGAAGAGCCTGAACGTCGACATCCCGCGCGGCAAGTTCAACGTCATCACCGGCGTCAGCGGATCGGGCAAGAGCACGCTGGCGTTCGACATCCTGTTCAACGAAGGCCAGCGCCGCTACCTCGAGTCGCTGAACGCCTACGCGCGCAGCATCGTGCAGCCGGCCGGGCGGCCCGAGGTCGACGCGGTGTACGGCATCCCGCCCACGGTGGCGATCGAGCAGCGGCTGTCGCGCGGCGGGCGCAAGAGCACGGTGGCCACCACCACCGAGGTCTGGCATTTTTTGCGCTTGTTGTGGGTCAAGCTCGGCTTGCAGCACTGCATCAAGGATGGCGCGCCGGTGCGCGCGCAAAGCGCCGAGAGCATCGCCGCGCAACTGCTGCGCGACCACCTCGGCCAGCATGTCGGCTTGCTGGCGCCGCTGGTCATCAACCGCAAGGGCGTCTACACCGATCTGGCGAAATGGGCGCGCGCGCGCGGGCACAGCCATCTGCGCGTGGACGGCGAGTTCTTGCCCACGTCGCCGTTCCCGCGCATCGACCGGTTCAAGGAGCACACGCTGGAGCTGCCGGTGGGCGACCTGGTCGTGCGCGCCGACAACGAAACCGAGCTGCGCACGATGCTGTCGCGCACGCTCGACCTCGGCCGCGGCGTGCTGCACCTGCTGCACCCGATCGACGGCCTCGCCGATTCGATGGCCGAAGGCGAAGCGCCGGGCAAGGGCGTCGGGGCGGTCAAGGTGTTCTCCACCAAGCGCGCCTGCCCGGTGTGCGGCACCAGCTACGCCGAACTCGATCCGCGCCTGTTCAGCTACAACAGCAAACACGGCTGGTGCACGTCGTGCGTCGGCACGGGCCTGACGCTGACGCGCGAGCAGCGCAAGGCCTACGACGACTCGAAACGCGACGATGACGACAAGGGCCGCGAGCAGAACTTCCCGTCCGAAGAGCCCGAGGTCGAAGGCGTCGGTGGCGAGCCGTGCACCGACTGTGGCGGCGCGCGGCTGAACGCCACCGCACGCGCGGTGACCTTCGACGGCGCGCCGATCGACCGCATCGCGCGGTTGTCGGTGAAGCAGGCGCGCGGCTGGATCGACGCGCTGAAACTGCAAGGTCGTGAAGCCGGCATCTCACGCGACGTGATCGTCGAGATCCGCAACCGGCTCGAGTTTCTCGAAGAGGTCGGCCTGGGCTACCTCACGCTCGATCGCGCCGCGCCGACGCTTTCCGGCGGCGAAGCGCAGCGCATCCGGCTGGCGGCGCAGCTCGGCAGCAACCTGCAAGGCGTGTGTTACGTGCTCGACGAGCCGACCATCGGCCTGCACCACCGCGACAACGGCATCCTGCTCGGCGCGCTGGCCAAGCTCAGCGACAAGGGCAACACGCTGGTCGTGGTGGAGCACGACGAAGACACCATCCGCCGCGCCGAACACCTGATCGACATCGGCCCCGGCGCCGGCAAGCGCGGTGGCACGCTGGTGGCGCAAGGCACGGCGGCCGACCTGTCGCGCGCGAAAGACTCGGTGACCGGGCGGCTGCTGGCGAAGCCGCTCGTGCATCCGCTGCAAGCGCGCCGTGCCGTGGCCGATGGCGCGGCGCTCACGCTGCGCGGCGCCAAGTTGCACAACCTGCACGACATCACCGTGCAGGTGCCCTTGCAACGCCTGGTCGCGGTCACCGGCGTCAGCGGCTCGGGCAAGAGCACGCTGGCGCGCGACGTGCTTCTGGCCAACGTGCAGAGCGCGTTGGCCGGAAAGCGCCGCTGGGTTGGCTGCGACGAACTCGAAGGCTTCGCGCCCATCGAACGGGTGCTCGAAGTCGACCAAACGCCGATCGGCAAGACGCCGCGCTCCTGTCCGGCCACCTACATCGTCTTCTGGGACACCATCCGCTAGCTGTTCACCGAAACACTCGAAGCCAAGGCGCGTGGCTATGCGGCGGCACGCTTCTCGTTCAACACCGGTGACGGACGCTGCCCGTCCTGCGAAGGCCAGGGCCTGCGCACCATCGCGATGAGCTTCCTGCCCGACGTGAAAGTGCCCTGCGAGGTCTGCCACGGCCAGCGCTTCAACCCCGAGACGCTTGCCGTCACCTGGCGCGGCAAGAACATCGGCGACGTGCTGCGCATGGAGGTCGACGAAGCCGTGGACTTCTTCGCCAGCATGCCGGCCATCAGCCACCCGCTGCAGCTGTTGAAGGATGTGGGCCTGGGCTACCTCACGCTCGGCCAGCCCTCACCCACGCTCTCCGGCGGCGAGGCGCAGCGCATCAAGCTCGTCACCGAACTCTCCAAAGTTCGGGATGATGTGACCCGACGAGGCCAGAAACCGCCGCACACGCTGTACGTGCTCGACGAACCGACGGTGGGCCTGCACATGGCCGATGTGGAGAAGCTGATCCGCGTGTTGCACCGCCTGGTCGACGGTGGCCACAGCGTGGTGGTGATCGAGCACGATCTGGACGTCATCGCCGAAGCCGATTGGGTCATCGATCTCGGCCCCGAAGGCGGCGGCGAGGGCGGGCGCGTGGTGGTCGAGGGCACCCCCGAGGCGGTGGTGGCGGCGCTCTCGCACACCGGGCGGGCGCTGGGGCCGGTGCTGGGGCGGCGCTGAGCAGCGATGCGCCGGCTGCCAGCAGGCCCAGCGCGTTTTGCCGGAAACGCCGCCGGAAGGTTGTAGATCTGCTCACCCCACGCCGCCGCAACGCCCCTCACCGCGTGATCGAGTCGCTGGTCTCGGTGTTCAACGCCGGCGTGTAGGTATACCCGGCCAGCGCCACGCCGGTGACGGTGAAGATGTAGGTGCCACGGCCACGCGTGTTCGCCGAGGCGAACATGGCCGCGCCGCTGCCGCTGGTGACGGCGGTGGCGCTGCCCGTGGCCAGGCCGCTCCAGGTGCCGCCGACGGTGGCGCCGGCCACGGCGTTGCCGCTGCCGTCGCGCACCGTCACCACCGCGTTGGCGCGCCCGCCGTTGAAGGGGCTGCCGGTCAGGCTCATCGCGATGTCGGCCACGCGCATCGTCGGCACGGCCACCGGAGGGTCGACGGTGATGAGCACGCTCTTCGTCGCCATGAGGCCGCTGTTGTCGGTGACCTGAAGCTGCGCCGAGAAGCTGCCCGCGGTGGTGTAGACCTTGCCCGCGGTGGCGCCCGTGGCGCTGCTGCCGTCGCCGAAGCGCCAGTCGTAGGCGACGATGCTGCCGTCGGCATCACCGGAGCCGGCGCTGCTGAAGCTCACCGCCAGCGGCACGATGCCGCGCGTGGGCGTGGCGACGATCACCGCGGTGGGCGGCGTGCCCGCCGTGCTCGGGGCGTTGCCGGTGAGGGCGTACTGGCCGAGGCTGCCGTAGTCGGTGTAGCCGGTGGCGAGCCGGTCGCCCTTGCCCACCCCGTGCACGGAAACGTAATAGGTGCCGCCGCTGGCCAGCGTGGCCGTCAGCGTGGCCGGCAGGCCGTCCACCGGGTTGGCGCTGGCCAGCAGAGCGCCGGCGGCGTTGCGCAGCTCGATCAGTACGTCCAGATTGGCCGAGCGCACCGCCGGCCTGGCGCTGAAACTCACCGTGCCGGCGCCGCTGGTGAAGGCGAACATGTCGATGTCCGAAGCCCGTTCGATGACGCCCTCGGCCGAAAAACTCGCGACGCTGCCGGCCACTGTGGCGGCGAGCAGGGTGGCCGTGCCGGCGCTGTTGCCATGGTCGTCGGCACGCAGCGGCAGGCCGTTGGACTGCAGCACCACGATGTCGTCTTCGGCGTTGTTGGCGCCCGCGTACTCGCCCTTGCTCCATTGCACCAGCGGCTGGTAGTAGCCCACGCCCATGATCGGCGCCCAGCCGGTGGCGCCGCTGCCGTGGCCGGTGTAGTAGCTCAGCGTGGCGGTGCCGTCGTGGCGCAGGCCGCCGTTGTGGCCAACCTCGTGCGAGATCGCCTCGGCGATGTTCTTCTCGTTGCTCGCCAGCGCGTCGTAGAAGACCAGCGCGGGCTTGTAGAAGTCGCCGATGTTGTCGAAGATGCCGATGTAGGCCACGCCGCCGCAGCTGCAGCTGTACACGCCGGCGCGGCTGGTGATCAGCGCCGTGGTGCCGTAGACATCGTCGCCGCTGCTGCTGCGCGTCAGACGTTCGACGGGCGGCGGCTCGGTGGTCACGTCGACATCGAAAGGCGCGAAGTCCTCGACCACGCGCTGCCAGATGTACTGGATGCGCTGCAGCTCAGCGGTAGAGAAGGAATAGGGCAGGCCGTCGAGGTCGAAGGGCAGTGCCGTGATCGTGCCGCCGCCGCCGTTCCACACCGTGCCGCTGAGTGTGGCGCCGCGGAAATTGAGGTAGATCGTGCGCTTGGCGCCCGGTCTGCTGTGCAGCAGGAAGGTTTGATCCAACGGCGCCAGCGTGCCGTCCAGCGAGCTCTCGGACGACACGAGCGGCGCGCGCGCGGGCAACTCGTCTTCGACGAACAGGCGGCCGTTGCGGTCGAGCTTCAACAGCCGGTCGGCGAGCAGCATCGCGCGGAACTCGTCGGCTGATTTGCCGTAGTAGGCCGCCACCTCGGCCAGCCGTGCGCCGAGCAGATCGATGGCGCGCTGCCCTTCGGATTTGGCGTCGGCCAGCCCGAGCAGCGGCAACGCCGGCCGCAGCGGCGCGGGTTGGGCGTGCGACGACGTGGACATCAGCAGCGCCGCCAGGCTCGGCAGCAGCACGCGCAAGAGTTTTTTCATGGGTCTCGACAGGTTGGGTGAGAGGCGCGCCGACCCGACAGGCCCGCGCAAGCTGCGCGAATGTAGAAGCGGCCCGAAGCCGTGGTCTGTAACCCCAGGTGAGACCTGTCAGCCCGAGTCCCCGGTGGGCACCCACCGTGACGGATTGCCGCGCCGGCTTCGCCTTCAGCGGCGTGCGCCCGGCGACAAGACCTTGCCGTCCCACATCACCCGCGCGCCCACGCCCCACGGCGGCGTGCCGCGGGTGGTGATGGTGCGCGTCTGGCCATCGTCGAAGCGCACGGTGGTCTCGAACAGCGCGTTCGGGTCGTTGCCGCCGTACAGGCGCTGGCCGACCTCGTAGCCGGCCCAGGCGCCGCCGGCGGTGCCGACGATGGTGGCCGCGGTGCGTCCGCTGCCGCCGCCGACGTTCTTGCCGGTCAGGTAGCCGAGCACCGCGCCGGCGGTGGTGGTGGCGGCCGTCATCCAGTCGTTGGAAGTGGCCGTGCCCGGGGGCTTGCGCACGGCCAGCACTTCGCCGGGCCCGGTGCCCAGCTGCACCGGTACCGGCACGCCGACGTTCAGCGCCACACGCACCGGCTCGCTCTTCTGCCCGGCGGCGTCGACGAGCGTGAACTCGAGCGTGGCGCGCGTCGGCTTCGGGAAGGGGTCGAAGCGGTACGCGAAGCCGGTCGCGTCGGCAGCGACCTTCAGAGGCAACGCCTGCTCGTTCTGCGCCCAGGGTTGGCTGCTCTCGATCACCTTGCGCTCCACGCGCACGATCTCGGCGCTGCTCTTCTGGAACGTGATGTCGACGGCGAACTCCTTGCCCACCAGCATCGAGCGCGGCACGCTGACCTTGGTGATGAGCAGCGGCGGCACCACGTCGAAGGTGCGCTGGTAGGGTGCGCTCTTCTTGCCGTCGGCGGCGACCAGCACGTATTCGAAAGTCGCCGAGATCGGCTTGGGTGTGGTCACTTGCAAGCTGCCCGCGGCGACGCGCGTGGCGCCGCCGCCGTCTGGTGCGAGGTCGACCTTCCAGCTCGTGGCGCCCCAGTTGCCGTCGCCCTTCACCAGCCGCACCTCGGCGCTGCGCAACTGCACGTTGCGCGCCTCGAAATCGATGAACACCGGCACCGGCTTGCCGTTGCCGACGAACAGGCCTTGTGTTTCGACACGGGCGATGTCGAGCTTGGGCACGGTGAACCACCAGCCCGTCGCAGCGAGCAGCAGCGCGGCCAGCGCGCCGGCACCCCAGCGCACCCGCCGGTCGTCGAAGGGCGATGGCGCCGGCAGCGGCGCGGGCAGGGCTTGTCCGAACTGCTGATTGGCCGCGCTGTGCGGGCTGGCAAAGGCGGCGGCGCTGCCTTCCTGCGCGGCGAAAGCGGCGTCGGCCGTGGCCGGCTGGCTGACCAGTACGCTGTCCACGCCCAGGCCCAACGCCCAGGCGTGCACGGCCCAGCGGGCGGCGTCGGGGGCGAGGGCTTTTTCGTCGGTGAGGCGGCGCGCCAGGCGCGGGCTCAAGCTGCTGATCGGCTCGCCGGAATGCACGCGCATCAGATCTTGCGGCACGCGCTCTTCCAGTGCCAGCAGCAGCACCGAGATCTCTTTCTTGGCCTGCGGCACTTCGTCGGCAAGCAGCCCGCGCAGCCGCGCGGCATCGCTCAAGAGCGGGGTGCCGAAGCGGTCGACCAGGCGCTTCAGCGCGCTCGGCACGAGTTCGGAAAACATCGTGTCGCTGCGCAACGGGCTGGCGGGGGACTGGGATTGCGGGTTCATGCGGGTGCTCCTCGGGCCGTTTCAGATCGGTGATGTGCCGAGGTGACGCAAAGCCTTGCTGATTCTTACGGGCCAGCGGTGCCGATGCCAGTGCGGCCAGGTGACGCGGCAGTTACTCCCTCACGCTGCCCTGCACTTCGCCGAACACAAAGCGCTGCCCGGGCTGGAGCGCAACGGCCCCACCCGCTTCGACGGCACGCTCGGCATCGCCCTCGTGCACGGTCCAGGCCTGGCCGCACAAGTTGCGCAGCACCGGCAGCAGCCCGCCGCGTGCTTCGCCCCGAACCTCGGCCACCACTGCCTGCGGCTGGAACTGCGGCAGGCCGAGCTGGTCGGCGAAGAGCCGTGCGCCGTCCTCGAGCACGATGACATGCTCGGGCGCTTCGTTGGCGGCAGCACCGCGCCGGCGCAGGCCCAAGCGCAGCGGCGCTGCCGGCATCGCGCGGCCACAGTGCCAGCAAGCGAACTGCGTCCGAGAGGCCGCGCGGCGCGCCGGGTCGTGGAAGTTCTGCGCCTGGCAGGCGCGGCAACTCAGCACGCTGTCGTGCAGCGCGCGCATCGCACGCCGCCACTCGCTTTCCTGCACACGCGCCGCGGGGTCGTGCAGGCCGGCCGTGAAAGCGCGCGTGAAGAGGTCGCGCAGGAACTGCGGGTAGATCGCCCAATGCCCGAGCACCGGCCCGTGGCGATCGGGCAGCGGGCGGTTGCTCTGGTCCGCCGGGTCGAACACGAAGCGCGCCTCGCTGCCGTACAGGCGGCGCATGACGCGCGGTTCGGCCAGGTTCGGAAATTCCAGTTCGCGCTGGCCGAGCAGGGGGTGGCCGACATGCAACATGCGGAACAACATCACCGCCAGCGAGTGCAGATCGGTCGCGCGCGACGGGCCGGCCTGGCGCAGCACCACCTCGGGCGCCTGGAACTCCATCACGCCACCCATCACGCTGGGCGCGCCGTCGATGTCGACGTTGTCGTTGTCGCATACCTCCACGCTGCCGCGCAGCGGGTCGAGGAAGACGTTGCCGGCGTTCAGGTCCTGGTAGGCCAGGCCTTTGGCGTGCAGCGAAAAGAGCGCGTCGGTGAGCTGCCAGGCGGCGTAGGCCACGGCGCGAAACGATGGCCGCACCTCCTGCGTCAGCAACGCATGCACCTTCACCGTGCCGGGCCGGCGCAGCCGCATCACGTAGCCCAGGCGTTGCCCGCCGGCATCGCCGACGAGTTCCTGCGGCCACAGGAAATGCGCCGAGGGTGCGCCCATGTCGATCACCACCTGCAACCGTCGCGCCAAACCGCGGTCGATGCGCAGCACCAGCGGGCTGTACCACTTCAGCGCGCGCTCTTCGCCGCCGACGATGACGCGGTAGACCTCGCCCTGGCCGCCTTCGCCCAGCAGCTCCTGGATCAGGCAGGGCTGGCGCGATTCGAGGCAGTGCAGCAAGGTGCCGGGTTTCAAGGTCTGCATGTCAGGCGGGGACGAAGAGGGTGGTCGCAGATTTCTTCGGTGCCGCGCGAATATCGGGCCGCGGCCGGCGTCTCCACGGCGGGCGAAGCAGGGTTTGCGACCAATGTACGCCACTGTCTCGTCACCCCACGCCACGCACCCAGGAGCTACCATGAATGCCACGTCCGGTCTGAAGAGGGGAGACACGATGGACAACCCGCGCCCCGGTGGCGAGATGAAGTCTCGCGACCCGTCCGAACCCACGAAGTCGCAGCTGCTGCCGCTGGGCGGCGCCTTTCAGGAGCTGCTGACCAAGCCTTTCTTCTGGCCCGGCGTCATCGCCTGCCTGGGCCTGACGCTGATGTGGGCCACCCTCGGCAGAGGCGGCATGACGTACCCGGCGACGGTGGGCAAAGTGCCGGTGGCGGTGCCGCTGTACTACCTGGTGATCGGCACCCTGCTCACCGCCGCCGGGACGTTCGCCGTCTACCGCATGGCCGGCAAGCCGAAGGCCTGGTGGACGCTTCCCGCGGTGATCGCCTTCGTCGCGGTGCTCACCGAGAGCCCGGTGATGGGGGTGCTGCAGATGCTCTTCGGCATCGTCGGCCCGAGCGCCAGCGACGGCAGCATCATCGGTGGATTCGCCTACTCGATGTTCCGCGCCGCGCTGCCCGAAGAGGTGCTGAAGGCGATCCCGGTGGCGATCGGCGTCTACATCGGTGCGCGTCTGATCACGCGGCTGCCGAGCCAGCACCCGGGCCGCCAACTGGCCGTGCTGGAGCCGCTGGACGGCTTGCTGATCGGCGCCGCGGCTGGCTTCGGCTTCGCGTTCAACGAGACGCTGTTCGACTACGTGCCCAGGCAGATGCTGAACAACGCCGATGTGGTCTCGGGCATGCTCGAACTGCTGCGCGCCAAGGGTATCAGCGTCACGCTGCCGGCGCCCGGCAAGACCAGCCTGGCCAGGCTGGCGCAGGAGCTGTACGCGGTGATGAGCGACACCTTCGGCCGCGACGTGGCGCAGCTGCAGCTGAACCGCATCATCACGCGCACGCCGTCGGCCGGCCTGGAGCTGCTGTTGCCGCGGCTGCTCGGCAACGTCTTCGGCCATGCCGCCTACGCCGGCGTGTTCGGCTACTTCATCGGCCTGGCGGCGATGAAGCCGGGCAACCGCACCAAGACCCTGCTCACCGGCTTAGCGATCGCCTGCTCGATGCACGCGCTGTGGAACGCAGCGGCCGGCAATTCCTCGCTGTTCATGTTCGCCATCGCGCTGGCCGCCTTCGTGATGCTCTCGGTGTGTGCGATCAAGGCGCGCCAGCTGTCGCCCGAACGCTCGCAGCTCATCGCTTCGCAGATCGTCGAGCCGGGGCCCCGGCCGCAGGCCGGTTCTGTTTCGCCGCAGGCCGGTTCTGTTGCGCCGCCGGCCGGTCCTGTTGCACCGATGCTTGCTGTCGTCCCACCGATGGCCCGTCCTGTCGCGCCGATGCCCGCGCCGACTCCGGCGAAGGTGGCGCCGCCGCCGGCTGCCGCCTCGATCACCTGGGACGACGATTCCAACCAGCGCTTCCTCGAGATCGGCAGCGCGCGCATCCCGGCTGCGGTGGGTGCGCGGCTGTGGGAGCGCCAGGCGCCGGGCGCCACCGCGAGCCGCGGCGACGGCGTGATCGCCGAGGTCAATGCCAACCCCAACGACCCCGGCGTGCTGGGGCTGAAGAACCTGTCGCTGCAGAGCTGGGCGGTGACATTGGCCGGCGGTGCGCAGCGCGAGTTGGCACCGGGACGCAGCATCAAGCTCGAAGCCGGCATGACGCTGGCCATCGGCGACCTCGTCGCCCATGTGCGCTGAGCTGCGCTGAAACGGCACCGGCATCACCATGGACCACGACCCCGCCCCCTCGCCCCTCGCCATGCCGCGCCCCGGCGGCGCGCTGGCACGCCGCGAGCTGCATTTCCTGTGGCTGCTCGACGTCTCCGGCTCGATGAACGCCGACGGCAAGATCCAGGCGCTGAACGTGGCGCTGCGCGAGGCCATCCCGCAGCTTCAGGCGGCGGCGCGCGACAACCCGAACGTCGAGGTGCTGGTGCGCGTCATCGTCTTCGGTGACGGTGCGCGCTGGCACCTGGAGCGGCCGACGCCGGTGGCCGAGTTGCGCTGGATGGATGCCGCGGCGGGCGGCCACACCGACATGGCTGCTGCCTTCCGGCTGGCGGCGCAGGCGCTGCACGTGCCGCCGATGCCCGAACGTGCGGTGTCGCCGGTGATCGTGCTCGTCACCGACGGCCACCACACCGACGATTTCGACGCCGGACTGGCCGAGCTGATGGGCCAGCGCTGGGGCCGCGAGGCGCTGCGCATGGCGGTGGCGATCGGGCGTGATGTCAACCTGGCTGCGCTGCAATCCTTCATCGGCGACGACGAACAGCGCCCGGTCAGCGCCAACAACCCCGAGGCGCTGGTGCAGAAGATCCGCTGGGTGTCGCGCTCGGGCGTGGACAGCGCCTCGCAGCTCGTCGACCGCGAGGGCCAGCGCCGCATCGCCGAAGCGCCAACGCCGGGCGACGACAGCGTCGAGTGGTGAACATGCCTGCGGAGTCAGTGGCCTGGCGCACGCTGGGCGCTTCGGTGCGCGGCGCCAGCCATGTGCGCGACGGGCTGCCCAATCAGGACGCGCAAAGCTGTGCCACTCGGGGCGGTGTCACGGTGGCTGCGGTGGCCGATGGGCATGGCGGCGCACGCCACTTCCGCAGCGCCGACGGCGCCCGGCTGGCCGTGCAAGCGGCGCACGAGGCGCTGTTCGCGCTGGCGCCGGCGTTCGCCGCCGCGGACCCGGCGGCGCGCGCGCAGCTGGCCGCTGCCGAACTGCCGATGCGCGTCGTCTCGCGCTGGGTGCAGCTGGCGCAGGCCGATCTGGCGGAGCGCCCGATCAACGCAGAAGAGCTGGCCGGCGTCGAAGCCAGTGAAGGCGGCGACGCCGCGGCCAGCGTGCGCGCCGACCCGCTGCTGGCATACGGCGCCACGCTGCTCGCCGCACTGGCGCTGCCGGGCGCGCTGGTGCTGGCGCAGCTCGGTGACGGCGACATGCTGGTCGTCGATGCCGACGGCAACGCCGCACGCCCGGTGCCACACGACGAACGGCTGCGCGGCAGCTTCACGACTTCGATCTGTCGCGCCGGCGCCGAGGGCGACTTCCGCAGCATCGTGCTCTGCGGCAACGAGGCGCGGCCGGCGCTGGTGCTGCTGTCCACCGACGGCTACGCCAACTCCTTTCGCGCCGATACCGACTACCTGAAGGTCGGCACCGACTTCCTCGATCTGCTGCGCTGCCACGGCCTGGCCGCGGTCGAGCAGCAGCTGAGCGGCATCCTCGAACATGCCTCGACGCATGGCAGCGGCGACGACATCACGCTGGCGATGCTGGTCGGTGATGTGCAGGCTGCATCACCGACGAACTCAGGCTTGCCGGCCGCCGCACCGCTCGGCCCGCCGAACGCCGTCCACACGACGCTGGCCCGCCAGCGGCAGGTCATCGTGCTGCTGCTGGTGGCGCTGCTGGCCGTGGTGGGCTGGACGCAGCGCCAGCGGCTGGCGGCGCTGTGGCAGCCAGAGCCGGCCAGGGGCTCGGGGGTGCCGGAAGTGATGTGGACTCCCGAGAAACCCGTGGCTGACACCGGGTTGGCGCCCGACAGCGCGGCCAGCCCGGCCGGCGCGGCCTCCGCCGCAGTGCTCGTACAGCCGGCGTCGGCGTCGGCCGGCGCGAGATCCGACCCGCAGGCAACGCCGAAGAAGGGCCGCGCGGCCAGTGCCAACTCTAATAACGGCAGCTGAATTCGCGCTCAGCGCTTGCGCAGAAGTTCGACGTTGTGCCGCGCCGTCGGCTCACCGAGATCGGCGGCGCGTTGCCACAGCTGCTCGGCCTGGCGCAGATCTTTCGGTCGGCCTGAAGGCGCCAAACCGATCACTGATCAAGCGGCCAGACACCCCGGGCCGAGGGGGCGGCTGCGCCACAGACTGTCTGCACCCGGCCCTCTACGCCGCGCTGGACGCGAGTCTGGTCAAAGCGGTGCCGATTTCGTCGGCAATGCGCGCTCGGTCCTGTAGCAGCGCATAAGACCAGAGTCCAAATCGCCCGTCTCGATTGATCGCATCAACCCAACGCTCAGCGGCAGTTCGCTTCTCCGCCAGACGGTCGTCATGGCCCTTGGTCTCGAAGATCACAAACCGATCCTTCGTACCCGCCAGGCGCACGATGAAGTCCGGCATGTAGTCATGACCGGTTCCTGAATGGATGTACGGAATCGCGAACCCAAGGCCGCTGTTCTTTACGAAGCTGTGCACCGCAGGGTGTGTGTCCAGCGCATAGGCGGCCACGCGTTCCCACTGCGAATCCGGCACCACGTAGTTGATGTGGCTCTTGAGCACCGCAAACGGCTCCCTGCGTGTGGCGTACTCCACATCTGCAGTGGTGCCCGGTCCGCGGTGCTGCTCGAGCCGCGCGCGTTCGCGCGTGCCCTCGGGGGGCCGCATGCCGGCCAGGATGCGCTCGAACATCCAGCCGTAGTAGGGCGCCAGAAACACGTCCGCCTTGGTCGCCGGGAACGGCGCGCTGACCTTGTTCTCAACGAATTGGGCAATCAGTTTGACGAATTGCGGGTACAGCGCAGCCGGGTGCGGCGCGGGCATGCTGGCATCAGCATGCGTCGCATAGGCCTTTACCAGTTCCCGGGCAGCCTCTGCCACGCGGGTCTGCACGCGATGCGCCTGGCGGTAAGCAGCCAGCGTGGCCGTGTCCAACTTACCTGGGCCGTAAAGCGTGGGCCGCCCCTGGTTGGTGGGCAGTCCGGCCTTCATTTGCACTTCAGGCGGTATTTGTGTCGGGTCGATGGTGAGTGCGGGGACGCCGTCCCAGTTCATCGACACCTCGGCAACTGGCTCGAACGCGAAGCCCTCGACGCGGGGAAACTTGATCTCGAGTTCTGCCCGCTCGGGCAACGCGCGCACACGCCAGGTCTTGACCGGTGGCTTGGGAACGCCACCCTTGTTGGCCTTGAAGGGCACCACCTGGAAGGGCACACCAAACACCTGCGCAACTTCTTCCCCCAGGCGCTCTGCGCCGCCTTCCCCTTCCGTCTCGTAGCTGGCCCGGCGCAGGCCGCGCCCCACCACCTGCTCGCACAGCAGTTGCGACATGAACGGCCGCAAGCCCACGATGTGAGTCACCGTGTTGCAGTCCCAGCCCTCGGTGAGCATACCCACGCTGATGATGGCGCGCACGTCGCGCCCAGGCGGGTGCAGCGACTTGCCCAGCTTCTCGGCCAGCGCAACGAAGCCCTCCGGGTAGATCGCACCCCCCTGCCGGTCGCGCAGCCAGTCCACGCGGCCCACCGTGTCGAGCGTCAATCGCATCCAGGCGTTCAGGTCCGACTTGGCTTCACCAGAATCGGTTTCCGACATGACCGTCGAATCGACTCTGATCGTATTGATTGCGCCGTTGCGATTGCGGAAATCCGGCACACCAGAATTTGGAATGCCCGGCGGCGGATTGTCGTCGGCGAGCCACTCGTACAACAGCTTGGCCAGGCGAGTGTTCTTGCACACGGCGATGAAGACCGGCGGCCGTGGGTCGCTGCCATGCACTTTCCACTCGCGCGCCAGTTCTTGCCAAAGGCTACCCAACATGGCGATCGGCGTGTGCGCGTAGCGAAGAATGGCCTCGGGCTTGGCTGCACTCTTCTTGCCGCCGCGCTCCGATGGTTTGAGCTGCGGCAGTATCCAGCGCCAGATGTTGAAGTAGCCCGGTATCGACTGGCCCGACATGTCGCGCACCGCAAACTGCGGAATCTTGGTCAACCCCGACTCAATGGCTTCCATCAAGTCGAAACTCGACACGACCCACGGAAAGGGACGGTTCGCCTGTTCGCCCACCCGGCCCAGGAAGTAGGGCGTGGCGGAGAAATCCAGACACGCGTTGATGCCCACCTGCTTGTGGATGCGATCCAGGCCCTCGACCCAGACTGTGGCTTCCTTGTAGTAGTCGTCGAAGCCCTCGTCGTCGGCGTCTTCAAAGTCATCGGGCTCTTCAGACCGGATGCGGTAGGCATGGTGCGCCTCGTCGTTGAGCACCATGATGTTGGCGCGCCGGCCGGGTTTGATGCGCAACACGCGGTCCAGCCACGCGGCGTCGGACTCCACGAAGCGCGTGCTCGCCACCTGCGCGCGAACCAGCGAGCCGCTGTCGTCGGTTTCTTCCTTGCGCACCTCCAGCAGGCCTGCGGCCACCTGCTTCTGGTAGTCGGCCAGTGCAAGGTAACGCGTGCCGCGCGCGGTGGTGGTCTTGTCGCCGATGCGCACCGTCTCCAGCACGCCCACTTCGCGCCCGGTGCGCACCACCTTGGCCGCGGTGCCGCCCACCTTGTTGCCGTCCTGGAGGGCAAACACGTGCCAGTTCAGCACCTGCACGCGGCCCTGGCTCAGAGTGCCCATCAAGTGCGCAGGCACCAGATCGCGGCTGCGGTACAGGCTGGCTTCGCCGAGCGCCGGGTCCAGCTCGGCGAGGCGGTTGCGGATGGTCACGTTGGGGCACACCACCAGCACGGTGTCCGAGAACAGGCGCGCGCGGCTTCGGTCCTTGCCCCCACCAAGCTTGTTCAGGATGCTCCAGGCCGCCAGCATGCCCATCACCGTGGTCTTGCCGCTGCCCGTGGCCATCTTGCAGGCATGGCGCTGGAAGGCTTTGACGCCCTCGGCCTTCTGCTTGTCCGATGGCTCGTCCAGCGGGATGTGGATGCCTTGCAGAAAGTCGGCCCGTGCTTCGGTCAGGAAGATCGCCGTGTGTGCGGCCTCCACTTGCGCAAAGAACAGCCGCTTCTCGCGCCCGTCGCGCTGCCAGTAGGCCAGCAGCTCCAGCGTCACTTTCGATGCACCGGGAAAGCCGGCCGCTCGCCACTCAGCCAGCCGCGCGCGGATGCGCGACACCAGCAGCAGCTCGATCTGGTAACCCACCTCTTCGTCCATACCCTCTTTGGACACTTCGTAGTTCGGCGGGCGGTAGTAGTACACCGGCTTGCGGCGTTCTTCCACCAGCACGGGCGGCGTGCCCTCTTCAATCTGCCAATGGCGTTGCGGCGCCAGGAAGGGTGAATTGACGATCGGGCTTTCGACCTGGAAGTCAAACATTCGGCGCTCCGAAAGCCTGCTTGATCTGGTTCAGGCGTTCGATAATTTCGGCCGGCACCTCTTGCGCCTGAAACAGTGTTGCGATCTCGAAGTACTCACGCTTGGGAACCTGATTCAGCCCTGCCGCCTGCATCAGCGCCGGGATCAGCGTCTTGCTGACAGGCTCGGTGCGCAGATAGTTTTCTGCCAGCGGCACCGGCGCTTCGGGCTGGTCCACAAAGGGCTGCTGCAGCACACGTACCAGCTCGGTGCGCATTGCCAACACTGCATCTGCGGCAACAGCCGGTCCACCCAGACGCATTTCCACGAATCGCTGCAGCGCAGCTGGGTGCAACAGATAGCTTTCAAGCTCGTAGCGTCGCCAGCGAAGTCGTTGCATGCGTTCTGCGCTACCGGTGATGAAGTCGTCGGCCCTGTTCATGGCGTCACCGTCCAGCAGCTCCAGCGCTGGCAGCTCTTGCCGCACCAGCTTGAGCATCGCCCAATGCTGCTGCGCCGAATACTCGCCCAGCCCTTCAGGCAGTGGCGCTTTGGACGACTTCACCACCACGTCACGCGACAGCAGCTTCAGCGCCGCCTCGTCGCCCAAGGCTTGCGCAAAAGCCTTCAACAGGTCCACATCGGTGAAATCCTCGGTGTAGAGCACACCCAGCGCCCCTTCGGCCTCCAGAAGCTCGCTGTGCGTGACCGCGCTGAGCGCGTCGCCGATGGCTCGCTTCATATCCTCGGACACCAGCCGTGGTGTGCCGAACATCAGGTACAGCTCGCGCGCCTCGACGCTGTTGACGATCATCTCGGAATGCGTGGCCACGAACAGTTGCGAGCGGCCGCCCGCCACCAGCAGACGCAGTTCGCTGTAGATCGAGCGCTGCAGCAACAGGTGCAGGTGTGCATCCGGCTCGTCGATGAGCAGCACGCGGTGGGCGCCATTCGCGCTCTGCGATTGCGTCACCAACAGCGTCAACAGCAACAACACCTGCAAGAAGCCGCTTCCGCCGCTGGCCACGTCGAACAGTGGCCCTGTATCGCCTGTGCCCTGGCGGTACTCGCAAACCAGTTCGGCACCCGCTTTGGGCACTTCCAAGCGGCATGAAAACAAACGTTCGATGGTGGTGTTCAACTTGCGCCAACCGGCTTCGTCCCTGTGCGCGATGAACAGCAGATTGCGCAGCACCTCGCCGGGGCGCCCCTGGCCCAAGGCGGCGTCGATGGCCTCTTGGTCGGC
>JANNQO010000090.1:0-1864 GCA_031400795.1 Rubrivivax sp.
AGCACTTGGCGGTGGTGTCGGGGGTCAGTTGAGAAAGATGGGCTAGCCAGGTCATCCGTGCGCAAACTCGCCGTCGTGGTTCCGTACCGGGATCGGGAGGAACATCTTCGCGTCTTCCTGCCGCACATGAAGCGCCACCTCGATGGCCAGAACATCGTGCACAGGATCCATGTCATCGAACAGGAGGCCGGCAAGCTGTTCAACCGCGCGAAGTTGCTCAACGTCGGCTTCCTCGAGGCCGATGCGGATTGCGACTACTTCGTGTTCCACGACGTCGACATGCTGCCGCTGCATGTCGACTACTCCTACCAGGAGGATGCGACGCATCTGGCCGCTGCTGCGAGTCAGTTCAACCACGCGCTTCCCTATCCGGGCTACTTCGGTGGCGTGACCATGCTCACCCGCGAGGCGATGAAGAAGGTCAACGGCTACAGCAACGGGTACTGGGGCTGGGGTGCGGAAGACGACGATCTGCTGTGCAGGTGCCACCTTGCCGGATTGAAGGCGCAGAGGCGATCGCCGGGCATCCTGAGGTCCTTGAGTCACGACAGGGTCATCGACGAGCAGAAGTACGAGGAGAACTTCGGGCGCGTCCGCGAGATGTGGTCGAAGAAATCGGGTTGGGAGAATGACGGCTTGAACTCTTGCGCTTACTCGGTGCTGGTGCGCGACGAGACGCCTGAACGGATGCTGATCAAGGTCTCGATATGAAGCCCCGGCCGCTTCACGGTCTCAAACCGAACGCCGCGCCGCCATTGCCCTTGGTGGCGCCTGCTTCCTGTCGCCCACCTCAGGGTATCGACGATGTCTTGGGTGGCCCGCAGCAGGGCGTCATGCAGCGCCAGGCGCGAGGCCGCAGTCTTCGCCGGCATCGAGGGCCGCGCCGATCTGTTCACGCACCTGGCTGTCGTGCACCGCCAGCACCACCACGTCGCCGGGTTCGGCCTGTCGCAGCAGCCGCCGCACAGCGCTGTCTTCATCGCCGCCAAACTGAACCTGGAGCGCGGGCACACCGTGCGCTACCAGGCTGCGTGCGAGCAGCGCCGGCACTTCGCCGGCGGCGCGGCCGCGCAGGTAGGTGGCGGTCATCTCCTTGGTGATCACCAGATCGGGTGCGGCGGCGGCGGCCGTGCGCGCTAGATCGGCGATGGCCTCATCGCTGCGGTTGCCGGCCTGGCCGAGCAGCAGCAGTACGCGCCGTGGCTGCAGCGCGCGTGCCACGGCGAGCAGCTTGGCCAGGCCGTCGGGGTTGTGCGCGTAGTCGATCAGCACCGTGGCACCGCGGTACACGCGGCGCTCGAGGCGGCCGGGGTTGTCTTGTGGTCGCGCGCCGAAGGTCTGCAGCGGGCGCGTGATCGCTTCGATCGGCAGGCCGAGCGATCGAGCGACGAGTACCGCCGCGCACAGGTTCTCGACGTTGTAGGCCGCCGCGCCGCCCGCGCTCAGCGGCATGTCGGCGACGCTGCCCAGATCGTGCGCCGCGCCGCTTTCGTGCAGCAAGAGCTGCCCACCGAGCACCGCGCAGGTGCTGCCACCGCCGCGGCGCAGCGCCTGCAAGGCTGCTTGTTCGTGGTCGAGCGAGAACAGAGCCTTCGGCACCGCCGCGGCGTGCGGCAGACGCGCCGCAGCGGCCATCAGCACCGCATCATCGGCGTTCAGCACCAGCGGCCGGCCCGGGCCCAGCGCGTGCGCGACGATGAGCTTGGCCTCGGCGATGTCGTCGACGCTGTTCACGCCGTACTCGCCGAAGTGATCGGCACTGACGTTGGTGATGGCGGCCACACTCGCTTGCTTCACCGCCAGGCCGCGGCGCAGCAGCCCACCGCGCGCGGTTTCGAGCACGGCGATGTCGACGTCGCGGTCG
>JANNQO010000091.1:0-16762 GCA_031400795.1 Rubrivivax sp.
TGCGGTAGCGCAAGAGGGCGGCCACCGCGTTGTCGATGACCTTGACGACGATGTCGCCGGTCTTGTCGTCGTCGTCCACCGCGCGGTGCACGAAAGGCACGCCTTCGTTGACGTTGCCGGCGAGCTTCAGCTTGAAATCGGCCAGCCCGTCGTAGCCCACGCTGCGGCAAAAGCGCACCACGGTGGGCTTGCTGACCTGCGCGCGCTCGGCAATCTCGCCCACCGGCAGGCTCGCGAAGCCGCGCGGTTCGGTGAGCAGCAGCCGTGCCACGCGCTGCTCGGCCGGCGGCAGTGCGGGGATCGAGGCACGGATTCGGTCAAGCATGTGAAACGTTATTCTTCTTCCGCCCACACGCAGCCGTCGCGTGCCACCAGCGCACTCGCCGCCGGCGGGCCCCAGCTGCCCGAGACGTAGGGCCGCGGGCCGGTGGGGTCTTCGCTCCAGGCGGCGAGGATCGGCTCCACCCAGCGCCAGGCCTGCTCCTGCTCGTCGCTGCGAACGAAGAGGTTCAGCCTGCCGGCGATGGCGTCCAGCAGCAGGCGTTCGTAGCCGCCCACACGCTTGCTGGCGAAGGCCTTCTCGAAGTCCAGGTCCAGGAACACCGGCGACAGCGCCTCGCCGCTGCTCGCGGCCATGCCGCTCGGGCTGCCGCCTTTGGCGGCGAGCAGATGCAACTCGAGGCCGTCCTCGGGCTGCAGCTTGATGACCAGTTTGTTGGCGCGCGTCGTGCCGGCGAAGATCGGGTGCGGCACCGGGCGGAAGTTGATGACGATCTGCGCGTCGCTCGCGGCCAGCCGCTTGCCCGTGCGCAGGTGGAAGGGCACACCCGCCCAGCGCCAGTTCTGCACCTCGGTGCGCAGCGCGACGAAAGTCTCGCAGCCGCTGCCGGCGGGCACTTTCACTTCGTCGAGGTAGCCGGTCACCGCCTTGCCGTCCACCGTGCCTGCTTTGTACTGGCCGCGTACCACGTCGCGCGCCACGCTCTCGCGCGTGAAGGCCTTCAGCGACTTCAGCACCTTCAGCTTCTCGTCGCGGATCGCGTCGGCGTCGTTGCTCGGCGGCGGCTCCATCGCCAGGATGGTGAGCAGCTGCAGCGCGTGGTTCTGGATCATGTCGCGCAAGGCGCCGGTGCGGTCGTAGAAGTCGCCACGCGTGCCCACGCCGATGTTTTCGGCCAGCGTGATCTGGATGTTGGCGATGCTTTCGCGCCGCCACAGCGGCTCGAACAAAGCGTTGCCGAAGCGCAGCGCCATCAGGTTCTGCACCGCCGGCTTGCCGAGGTAGTGGTCGATGCGCAGCGCCTGCTCTTCGCTGAACGCGGCACCCACGACGCGGTTGATTTCACGCGCGCTGGCCAGGTCGTGGCCGAGTGGCTTCTCCAGCACCACGCGCACATGCGGCCCGTTCAGGTGGGCTCGGCCGAGTTGCTCGCAGATCACCGGGAAGAGGTGCGGACTGGTGGCCAGGAACAGCACCACGGTCTTTGCGCCGCGCTGGTCGAGCCACTGCTTCAAGCCCTGGTAGTGCTCGGTCTCTGCGAGGTCCATGCGCCGGTAGTGCAACAACGATCCGAAGCTCGCGAACTCTTCGTCGCTGGGTTGTTTGGCCTCGTCGACGCCGGCGAACTTCTCGCGGATGTAGCGCCGGTAGTCGTCGTCGCTGCGCTCGTCGCGTGCCACCGCCAGGATGCGGCCCCCGGCGGGCAGCTTGCCGTGGCGGAAGGCCTGGAACAAGGCCGGCATCAGCTTGCGCCAAGTCAGGTCGCCGGTGCCGCCGAAGAGGACGAGGTCGAAGGACATCGGGCAGAAGTCGGGTTAAGACATGTAATTAAGTTACATCCTGATGATGCCCGAGTTTCAACGACCGGTCAAACCGGCCGATGCTGGTGCAGCCCGCCGCTAGAGCAGGTCTTCGATCACCAGCCGGTGGTATTTCTCGGCCAGCAGCGCGCCATGCGGCTTGACCTGTTCGGCCACCCGCGTCGCGTGCTCGGCGTCCGGCGCGAAGACGATCAGCCAGCTCGCACCCTGGTGCCAGGCGCTGGTAGCGGCGCATCAGCTCGACCTCGTAGCCGAAGCCGGCGAAGTCACTGACATGCTCGAGCATGTGGTCCATCTGATCGCCCTCTTCGGCGGCACTGAAATACAGAATGTCCTCGTCCTCGAAGCCGCTGGCTTTCAGCGCCGCGATGGCGGCATCGGCCCGGGCATCGTCGGGCATTGCCACGACGACATGGCCGACCGGCTTGAAAGCACCGAAGGACAGCGGCAGGTTGTTCTTGGTCAAACGCTTGAGGGCCATCTTCACCTCCGTGGCTGAGGGGTCGACACTCTACGCCTGCGTCATTGAAATGCCCCGGGTGACCAACGTGCCGGCGGGGTGATGGGGCGCATGCCCAGCGGCAGCTTGAACTCGGCCTTCGGCGTCAGATCCTGGCCGCCGATGTTGCGCGCATCGACCGCGGTACCGCGTAGCCAGGAGTCGCCGGGCAGCCCGAAGTCCAGCAGCGCGGGGTCACGCAGCCAGCGGCCCAATGTGCGGCCGTTCCCTTCGAAGACGGCATCGGCGCCCATCGAAAACAGCCCCGGGCCGGCGGCGACGTTGTTGATCGCCCAGGCCTGCGCACCCGGCGGCAGGCGTTCTTTCCAGATGCGCAGGAACCAGGCCGGCCGCCAGCCGCCGCTGAGCAGCGTGTTGTGGGCCAGGTACAGCGCGCTGTTCGGCCAGCCGTTGCCTTCGGCGCCGAACGCCACCAGCGCCGGGTTTTGCGCCAACGGGCCCTGGCCGATGATGTTGCCGACGATGAAGGCCAGGCCGCCGTTGGGCAGGTCAACCTCGTACGAGGCTTCGCCCGACCAGCTGTCGGCGATCATGTTGTAGTACAGGCGCGTCTCGCGCGCGCGCGACTTGATGAGGTGGCCTTCGAAGCCCTCGTGAAAGCGGCTGCCCGTCACCGTGAGTTTGGCGATGCGCCCGGCGTACAGCAGGTGCGGCAGCGAGCCGGTGACGTGCGGTGCCTCGGAGAACAGGCTGTCGATCACTTCCAGCTCGGCGTCGGCCACGTTGCCGGTGAGCAGGCCCATTTCGTTGTCGATGAAGGCGCAGTTCACCACCCGCAGCTTGCCCTTCTCGAAGCGGACACCGGCACCGTTGCCGTCGGGGGCGCGCGCGCCGCGAAACTCGAGGTTCTCGATCGTGATCTCGCCGTCGCGAACCACCAGGATCGCCTTGCCCTCGGCGATGCGCCCGCCGGCGCGCAGCACCGGGCGTTTGCCGATGCCGCGCAGCGTGAGTCTCTTCTGCTCGATCACTGCCACCTGGCCGTCGTACTCGCCTTCGAGCACGGCGATGATGTCGCCGTCCTTGGCGATCTTGAGTGCATCGGCCAGGCTCGTCGCCGGTGCCTTGGGGCCGACGAGCAGGGTTTCCGCGAGCAGCGCTCCAGGCCCGCACAGGCTTGCCCAGACCAGGCAAACGCCGAGGCGCAAGCGGCACCGGCTCATCCAGAATGAAAGAAGTGACATGCCGTGATTCTTGCTTGATTCGAACCGGAGACGATCCATGAAGACCAGAGGGAAGATGGCCGCCGCGCTGCTGCTGCTGGCGGGCGCCGCATCGGCCCAGGACGCCGGCCAGGTGAACGTGATCTGCTCGGTGCAGGCCGAGTGGTGCAACATGATCCAGACGGTGTTCGCGCGCACCACGGGCGTCAAGGTGAACATGTCGCTGAAAGGCTCGGGCGAAGCGCTGGCACAGCTGATTGCCGAGCGCGCCAACCCGAAGACCGATGTCTGGTTCGGCGGCACGGGCGACCCGCACCTGCAAGCCGCCGAGCAGGGCCTGAGCCTGGAGTACAAGTCCGCGAGCCTGCCGCAACTGCACGGCTGGGCGCAACAGCAAGCCCAGCAGAGCGGCTTCAAGACGGTGGGCATCTACTCCGGGCCGCTGGGCTTCGGCTACAACACGGAGTTGCTGACCAAGAAGAAACTGACCGTGCCCAAGACCTGGGCCGATCTGCTGAACCCGGCGCTGAAAGGCGAGATCCAGGTCGCCAACCCGGCTTCCAGCGGCACCGCGTACACGATGGTGGCGACACTCGTGCAGCTGATGGGCGAAGACAAGGCCTTCGACTACATGAAGGCACTGCACAAGAACATCAGCCAGTACACACGCTCGGGCACCGGCCCGATCAAGGCCGTGGCGCGCGGCGAGACCACGGTCTCGATCAGCTTCGTGCACGATGGCCCGGGCGAGGCGATGCAAGGTTTCCCGGTGGCCACCATCACCCCGGCCGAAGGCACCGGTGCCGAGATCGGTTCGATGAGCATCATCAAGGGCGCGCGCAACCTCGAGCCGGCGAAGAAGTTCTACGAATGGGCGCTCACGCCGCAGGCGCAGCAGTTCGGCGCCGCAGCCAAGCAGTTCCAGCTGCCGAGCAACAAGGCCACATCGGTCGATCCGCGCGTGCCCGACTTCAAGAAGATCAAGTTCATCGACTACGACTACGCGAAGTACGGTGCCAGCGCCGAGCGGCGGCGCCTGCTCGCGAGGTGGGAGAAAGACGTCAACTCGCTGCCGCGGTGAACGCAGCGGCCGCCACGCGCGGCGCAAAGCGTGCTCGGATCATGCTGCTGGGCTGGTGGCTGCTCGGCGCGGCGGCATTCGCGCTGCTGCCCTGGTACTTTCCGCAGAACCTGTCGCTGCTGGCGACGCTGCCGGGCATTTTCGGCGGCAGCGAAACCGCCAGCGGCCTGGTGCAGGCGGCGCTGCACGGCAAGCCCTGGCTGTGGGTGACGGTGGCCGCGTTCACGCTGGTGGCAGTGGCCCTGCTGCGGCCGGCCGGGCGCGCGCAGGGCGGCTGGTTGCTGGCCGGATCGCTGGTCGGCCTGGTGGGCCTGCTCGGCGGTGGCTTCATGATCGGCGCGCAGGGCTGGTCGTTCGAGTTTCTTCAGTCTTCGTTCGGCGCACTGCCCGGCGGGCAGTCCGGCATCGGACCCGGCGGCGCGCTGGTGCTGCTGGCGCTCTTGATGCTGCTCGGCGCGGGGTTGGCGCGTCTGGGCCATTTCAAACGCGACTTCTTCGTTGCCGGCTCGGTGGTGTTGTGCAGCGCGCTGCTGCTGCTGTTCGTCGCGCTGCCGGTGGGCAAGAGCCTGATCGGTGCTTTCTTCACCGAGGACGGCGGCTGGTCGATCAGCGCGTTGGCCGACAGGTTGGGCAGCGAGCGGATCTGGGGTCTGTCGTGCGTGATCGGCGGTGTGCGCTGCGGTGTCGCCTGGAACACGCTCTTTCTGGCGCTGCTCACTGCCGCCGGCACCACCGTGATGGGCAGCTTCATCGCGCTGATGGCCGAGCGCGGCAACCCTCGCATCAGCCGACCACTGAACGTGCTGGCGCTGCTGCCGATCATCACACCACCCTTCGTCGTCGGTCTGGGCTTGATCCTGCTCTTCGGGCGCGCCGGGCTCGTCAATCAGTTCCTCGAATGGGCGTTCGGCATCCCGCCGACGCGCTGGTTCTACGGCCTGCTGGGCGTCTGGCTGGCACAGATGTTCGCCTTCACGCCGATCGCTTTCATGATCATGCGCGGTGTGGTCGCCGGCATCAGCCCGAGCCTGGAAGAGGCCGCGCAGACGCTGCGCGCGAGCCGCTCGCGAACTTTCTTCACCGTCACGCTGCCGCTGTTGAAACCGGGCCTGGCGAATGCCTTCCTGGTCGGCTTCATCGAGAGCATGGCCGACTTCGGCAACCCGATCGTCGTCGGCGGGCAGTACGCGGTGCTCTCCACCGACATCTTCTTCGCCATCGTCGGCGCGCAATACGACCAGGGGCGTGCCGCTTCGCTGGCCCTCATCCTCACCTGCTTCGCGCTGGCCGTGTTTTTCATCCAGCAGCGGCTGCTCGGCAAGGGCAGCTACACCACGCTCACCGGCAAGGGCGATGCCGGGCTGCCGATGCCGCTGCCGGACAACGTTCGACGTTGGTGCCACGGCATTGCCGGGCCCTGGCTGGCATTCACGGTGGTGGTCTACCTGTTCGCTTTCGCCGGCGGCTTCGTGCAGACCTGGGGGCGCGACTACACGCCGACGCTGGCGCACTTCAAGACCGCGTTCGATCTGCAGTGGGGCGAGCATGGCCTGGTCTGGGCGGGCACGGCGTGGAACTCGCTGTTCACGACCGTCAAGCTCGCGGCCATCGCTGCGCCTTTGTGCGCGGGCATCGGCCTCCTGATCAGCTGGCTGCTGGCGCGCACGCAGTTCGCCGGGCAGCGCGCCTTCGAGTTCTCGGCGCTGCTCGCCTTCGCGATCCCCGGTACCGTGCTCGGCGTGAGCTACATCCTGGCCTTCAACGTGCCGCCGTTCGAACTCACCGGCACCGGGCTCATCATCGTGCTGTGCTTCGTGTTCCGCAACTTGCCGGTGGGCGTGCGCGCCGGCACGGCGAGCTTCAAGCAGATCGACAAGAGCCTGGACGAAGCGAGCCTGATGCTGCGCGCGGGTACCGCCACCACGCTGCGTCGTGTCGTGCTGCCGCTGCTCAAACCCGCGCTGGTGGCGGCACTCGTCTACAGCTTCGTGCGCAGCATGACCACGGTCTCGGCGGTGATCTTCCTCGTCACCGCCGAGAACGAACTCGCCACCACCTACATCATCGGCCGCGTCGGCAACGGCGACTACGGCATTGCGCTGGCCTACTGCACGGTGTTGATCGTGCTGATGTCGCTGGCCACGGCGCTGATCCAGTTCCTCGTCGGCGAGCGCCAGCTCGGCCGCAGAAAGAACCCCGCATGAACGACAACGGCATCGAGTTCAGGCAGGTCACCAAGCGCTACGGCGACGCCAAATCACCACTGGTCGTGAAGGGCATCGACCTGACGGTGAAGAAGGGCACGTTGACGACCATCCTCGGTCCGTCGGGCTGCGGCAAGACGACCACGTTGCGCATGATCGCCGGCCTGGATGCGCCCAGCGGCGGGCAGATCTTCATCGACGGCCAGGACGTGACGAGCCTCGGCCCCGCCGAGCGCAATGTCAGCATGGTGTTCCAGAGTTATGCGCTCTTCCCGCACATGAACGTGCTCGAAAACGTCAGCTACGGCCTTGTGGTGGGCGGCGTCGGCAAGGCCGAGGTGGCGCAGCGCGCGCAGGCGGCAATGGCCAGCGTGGGTCTGGAAGGCTACGGCGCGCGGCTGCCCAGCGAACTCTCCGGCGGCCAGCAGCAACGCGTGGCGGTGGCGCGCTCGCTCGTGCTCGAGCCCAGCGTGCTGCTGTTCGATGAGCCGTTGTCCAACCTGGACGCCAGACTGCGCCGCAGCATGCGCGAAGAGATCCGTGCCTTGCAACAGCGCTTGAAGCTGACGGTGGCCTACGTCACGCACGACCAGAGCGAGGCCTTGGCGGTGAGCGACCAGATCGTGGTCATGAACGCCGGCCTGATCGCGCAGGCCGGCACGCCCCAACAGCTGTACGAACAGCCGGCCAGCGAGTTCGTCGCCGGCTTCATGGGCGAGGCCCTGTTGCTGCCGGGTGTCGTCGACGCTGCAGGCACCGTCAGCCTGGGCCCGCTGCGCGTCAAAGCGCCGCGCCCGGTGCGCGCCGGCGCGGTGAAAGTGGCGGTGCGGCCCGAGGCCTGGCAGGTCACGGCGGCATCGGCAGCCAACCCGCCTGTGGCGAACGGCCTGTCGGGGATTCTGAGCAAGACCGCTTACCTGGGCAGCTTCCAGGAGCTGACGGTGGCCACCGAGCTCGGCGACATCTTCGTCGTTTCGCCCGAGGTGGCGCAGACTTGGTCGGTGGGGCAGGCGGTGGCCTTGAGGCTCGGCGACGCGGGCTTGTCCGTCGTCGCCGCGGAATAGCTTCCACACGCGCAGCAATGCAGCGGCAACACGCTGCGGTCTATGCTTTCCACTTCTTTCGGGGGCCGGGTCATGTTCGATCGTCGCCACTTCCTGCACCAGAGCGCCGTCGCGCTGGGACTGGCCGGCGCGCTGCCGGCAGCGGTCGCTGCGCGGGCCGGCCTGGCAAGCGACGAGGCTGCCGCGCATGTGCTGAACCGGCTGGGCTTCGGGCCGCGGCCGGGTGAGCTCGCGGCCGTGGGCCGTGATCCCGAGGCCTGGGTAGCGCAGCAGCTGCAACCCGAATCGATACCGCTGCCGGCGGGTTTGACGGGCAAGCTGCGCGAATCGCGCCTGATCGACAGCGACCCGATTGCTGCGCTGCGCGAGCTCGTCGTGCTGGTGCAGCAGAACCAGCTCGCGACCAACGTCGCGCAGACCATGCAGATCGGCGAGGCGATGCGTGAGCCTGCCGCCGCGATGCCGCGCGGCGGCGGACAACCGGCCGCACCGACGCCGCTGGGCCGCTTCCTGCGCGAACGCCAGCTGCCGGCGCTCGAATCCAGGTTCTTCCGCGCGCTGGAAAGCCCGCGCCAGCTCGAAGAGGTGATGGTCGATTTCTGGTTCAACCACTTCAATGTCTACCAGGGGAAAAATTACCTGCGCGTGCTCGTCGGGTACTACGAGCACTTCGCGATCCGCCCGTTCGCGATGGGCCGCTTTCGCGACCTGCTGGTGGCCACCGCGCACCACCCGGCGATGCTGTATTACCTGGACAACTGGGCCAGCGTGGGTCCGCGCGCCGACGGCGTTCGCGGCCTCAACGAGAACTACGCGCGCGAGCTGATGGAGCTGCACACGCTGGGCGTGGATGGCCCCTACACGCAGCGCGACGTGACCGAACTGGCGCGCATGCTGACCGGCTGGACCCTGCTGCCGCTGCGCCCGCAGCGCGCCGACATCCCGGCGGTGGAGCTGGTGCCGCCCGGCCGCGCCGATGCGATGCCGGGCTTCTGGTTCAACCAACGCGTGCACGACCGTGGCGAAAAACAATGGCTCGGCCAGACCATTCGGCCGCAAGGCAAGGCCGAGGGCGACCAGGCGCTCGAGCAGCTGGCGCGCCATCCGGCCACGGCGCGCCACATCGCCCGCAAGCTGGTGATGTACTTCGTCAGCGACCAGCCCGATGCCGCGCTGGTCGACAAGCTCGCCCAGGTCTTCATCGCCGAGGACGGACAGATCGTGCCCGTGCTGCGCGCACTGTTCGCCAGTGATGCCTTCTGGGCGCGCGAGAACGTCGCCGGCAAGTTCAAGACGCCGTACCACTACGCACTCTCGACGCTGCGCGCGGGAGGCGTGAGCCTGGAGAGCACGCAGGCCGTGATCGCTCTGGCGGGCCAGCTCGCCGTACAAGGCATGCAGCTCTTCGGCTGTGCCACGCCCGACGGCTACAAGAACACCGAAGCCGCCTGGCTGAACCCCGACGGCATGAGCAAGCGCATCAATTTCGCTGCCCAGGTGGCCGGCGGCCGTTGGAACGGCGAGCGCTCTGCGAACGCCCTCGGGGCCGACGCGCTGATCGCCGAACTCGGGCCCATGGTGAGCGCCGCCACGCGCAGCCTGGTGGCCCAGCAGACCCAGGACAAAGCGCTGGCCGCCACGCTCGTGCTGGCCGGCCCCGGCATGATGCGGCGCTGATCGCGCCAAGCGCAGCAAGGACACGACATGCACCCCATCCTCCCGTTGCCGCGGCGTCGCCAGCTACTCGGTCTCGGCGCTGTCGCTGGTCTCGCAAGTTTCAGTGGTCTGGCCGGTATCCGCATCGCGCGCGCACAGACGCGCGCCCAGTCGCGGCTGGTCTTCGTGTTGCTGCGCGGTGCTGTGGATGGCCTGTCGCTGGTGGTGCCGCATGGCGAGCAGGCCTACCAGGACGCCCGCTCGACGATCGCCATTGCACGCCCGGGCGAGCCCGACGGCGTACTGCCGCTGACCGCTCTGTTCGGCCTGCACCCGGCACTGGCGGCGATGCTGCCGTACTGGGAGAGCAAACAACTCGCGTTCGTCCACGCCAGCGGCTCGCCGGACCCAACCCGTTCGCATTTCGATGCCCAGGACTACATGGAGTCAGCCACTCCCGGCCGCAAGAGCACGCCCGATGGCTGGCTGAACCGGCTGGCCGTCGTCCTGGCCGGTCCGGGCGCCACGCCTGAGGCGCAGCGCCTGCTGGCGCTGAACCTGGGCCCGACGATGCCGCGCATCTTCGCAGGCGATGCCGCGGTGGCATCGCTGGCCGCCGGCAACGCCGCGATCACGCCCGGTGTGCTCGACCGCCCGCAGGTGGCGGCTGCGTTCAGCCAGCTGTATGCCGGCGACGACCGGCTGAGCCAGACCGTGCGCGAAGCCGCCGCCACGCGCCGCGAGATCATGGACAAGCTGGTCAGCGACGACCCGGCCGCCGACCGCGATGCGCTGTCGCTGGCCGGCCTCGCGCGCGACACCGGGCGGCTGGGCCAGTTGATGGCCCGCGATGCGCGCATCCACCTGGCTTTTGTGCCGGTCGGCGGCTGGGACACGCATGCCAACCAGGGCGGCGCCAAAGGCCAGCTGGCAAACCGCTTCAAGCTGCTTGCCGAGGCTTTGGACGCGCTGGCCAAAGGCCTGGGCGAGCAACTGCGGCGCACGCACATCGTGGTCATGTCCGAGTTCGGCCGCACGCTCAGGCAGAACGGCACCGGCGGCACCGACCACGGCCACGGCAACGTGGCCTGGGTGCTGGGCGGCGGTGTGAGAGGTGGTCAGGTGTTCGGCGCCTGGCCGGGGCTGGACGCCGGCGCGCTGCACGAAGGCCGCGACTTGGCCATCACCACCGACTTCCGCGACGTGCTGGCCGACCTGCTGGAGCGCGGCTTCAAGCTCGGCGACCGGCAACTCGAGGCCGTGCTGCCGGGCATGACGCTGCGTCGGCCGGTGGGCTTGATGGCCTGAGGGACCGCCGGGCGACACCGCGCAGGCGCGTCGGCGTGCGCGGGTTGATTTTTTCTTCGCGGCAGCAGAACCACCCCGCGCGGCGCAGCCCGGCGTGCTGCGCTTTTGCGACCCCAGCGGCGGCTCATCGTGCGCTTCGCGTGCAGGTGCCGCCGGTCTCGGTTCGACGCCATGCGCGTGGCAGCCCGCGTTCGGACGACGGTATCGCCAGCCGCTCGCGTTCGACGACGCCTTGCAGCAGCGTGTGGCCGGGGCCGATCAATCGCAGCAGCGCGCCGTCCAGGCGCCCCGACCAGGTGGTCGCCGTCTCGCGACGATGCAGCAAGGCGTCGACGAACTGGTGGCGCTGCGTGATCAGCAGGCTCGAGCCGTCATCGGCGCACCACAGCCCGGCTGCCTTCGCGGGCACCACCCAGCGGTGCAGGCGGCTCGTCTTCTCGCGGCCCACGGTCTTCTCGGGCACGTCGACGGTGATGGTGCGGTCGGGCCGCCAGTCGCCCAGGTCCCAGTCGTGCGAGACGATGCGCGTGCCGGGCTTCAGATCCAACAAGCGCGGGCGCAGCTGCAGGTTCACCTCGGGCAGCAGGTACATCGTGATCACGGTCGCCGCCCCGAGATCGGTCTTGAAGAGGTCCTGCTCCTCGAAGCGCGCGCGGGCCGAGACACCGGCACGCGTCGCGCTGGCGCGGCTCCTGGCCACCAGGTCGGGCACGATCTCCACGCCCAGCCCGCGCGCGCCGAAGCGCTTGGCCGCTGCGATGACGATGCGTCCGTCGCCCGAGCCCAGGTCGATGATCTGGTCGCGCGGGCCTACGCCGGCCAGCTTCAGCATCGCCAGCGTCACATGGTCGGGCGTGGTGACGAAGGGCACTTCGTCGGCGGCGTTCGCCGCGCACGCGGCGCACAGCGCCAGGGCGCAGGCCAGAAGAATTCGCTGCATGGCGCCCATCGTAGCCGCAGCGACAATGCAGCCCCCCATGGCCACCAGTCTGCTCGCCCTTCTCGACGACATCACCACCGTGCTCGACGACGTGGCGGTGCTCTCGAAGGTGGCCGCCAAGAAGACCGCGGGGGTGCTCGGCGACGATCTCGCGCTGAACGCGCAGCAAGTGGCCGGCGTCAGCGCCGACCGCGAGCTGCCGGTGGTCTGGGCGGTGGCCAAAGGCTCGTTCATCAACAAGGCGATCCTGGTGCCGGCGGCCTTGGCGATCAGCGCCTTCGCGCCGTGGCTGGTGACGCCGCTGTTGATGATCGGCGGTGCTTTCCTGTGCTACGAGGGCGCGGAGAAGCTGGTGCACCGGTTCCTGCACTCGAAAGCCGAGGACGAGGCCGAACACCGCCAGATCACCGCGGCGCTGCTCGATCCGAAGATCGACCTGGTGGCATTCGAGCGCGACAAGATCAAGGGCGCCATTCGCACCGACTTCATCCTCTCTGCCGAGATCATCTTCATCTCGCTGGGCACGGTGGCCACGCAGCCGTTCGGCACGCAGTTGGCGGTGCTGGCCAGCATCGCGGTGCTGATGACGATCGGCGTCTACGGTTTCGTGGCCGGCATCGTCAAGCTCGACGACCTCGGGCTGTGGCTGAGCCGGCAAGCGGGTAGCGCGTCGCAAGCATTCGGGCGCGGCCTGTTGTGGTTCGCACCCTGGCTGATGAAGGCGCTTTCGGTGGCCGGCACTGCGGCGATGTTCCTCGTCGGCGGTGGCATCCTGGTGCATGGTTTGCCGATGCTGCACGCCGCGGTGCAGGCGCTGACTCAGGGCCTGGGCGGCATGGCCGAACTGCTGGCTGGCGCCTTTGCCGACGGCGTGGTCGGCATCGTCGCCGGGTTGCTCGTGGTGGCGGTGATGGCGCTGGTCGGCAAGCTGCGCGGCAAGGCGGCCACCGCCTGAGCCGCACCGCTCTGCGCTACTTGCCGACGATGCCCAGCAACTCCACGTCGAACAGCAGCGTCGCGTTCGGCGGGATCACGCCGCCCGCGCCGCGCTCGCCATAGGCGATCGAAGCCGGGCAGGTGAGCTTGGCCTTGCCGCCGACTTTGAGCTTCTGCACGCCTTCGGTCCAGCACTTGATGACGCGGTTCAGCGGGAACTCCGCCGGCTGGCCGCGTTTGTACGAGCTGTCGAACTCGCGCCCGTCGGGGAAGGTGCCGCGGTAGTGCACGCGCACGGTGTCGGTGGCCGCGGGGCTGGCGCCGCTGCCGTCTTTGAGGCTGCGGAAGACGAGGCCGCTCTCGGTGGCCATCGCGCCGGCCTCGGCCTTGGCTTTCTCGATCGGGTCGGTCTGGGCGTGCGCTGCCGCAGCCACCAGGATCGTGCAGGCGAGAGCCGAACGGACGGCGAGGGGACGCAGGGTCAAGACAAGTCTCCAGTCAGGTCGAAGGTTGGAAGTTGGGTTCAGCGCGACGCGGTGGCGGGCATGAAGGTCTCGGCGAACCAGCGGTCGAGCATGCGCTGCTCGTAGCCGTAGGCCTCGCGGTAACGGCCGGCCAGCGTGTGCTGCAGGTAGGCCATGTCGGCGATCTTCGCTTCGCCGCTCTTGATGACCTGGCCGCTTTCGCTGAGCGAGTAGCGCAGCTCCAGCCGCGGCCAATCGGCGCGACCACGCAGCACGCGGATGTCGTCGCCGCGGCCCGTGAAGCGCATCTCGCCGGCCAGGTCGACATCGGTGACCTCGATCTTCAGCGCCTGGCCTTGCGGCAGCTTCTTGCTCCAGGCC
Source organism: Rubrivivax sp. (assembly GCA_031400795.1). Lineage (GTDB taxonomy): Bacteria > Pseudomonadota > Gammaproteobacteria > Burkholderiales > Burkholderiaceae_C > Rubrivivax. Next base: position 13,539 of record JANNQO010000091.1, read on the forward strand.
TGGAAGACCTCGGCCAGCGACTTGGTGGTCTGCTCGGTGTTGTAGCTGCTGCGGCCGGCGTCGGCGAACTTGGTCGGCTCGATGAAGCTCACGTCGACGGTGCCGGCCTGGGCGGCACCGGCGATGCACATCGCGCTGAGGGCGTAGAAGCGGGTGAGGGAAGTGCGCATGGAATAACTCCTGATGAGGGGTGCCTCACGTACGGGGGGAGGTGCTGGAGTAGATGCACTGCCGGTCCGAAGTTCCGGCGCGAGCGCCGATCGAAACGCTTCTTTACCTGGGCGCGTAGCCGTCCTTCAAGGCCGTGATGCGGTTGTACACCCGGCGCCCGCCTCCATGGTCGACGCGATCGCTGATGAAGTAACCGTGGCGCTCGAACTGGAAGTGCGTTTGTGGCGCCACGTCACCGAGCGAGGGTTCGAGCCAGGCCTGCACGATTCGGCAGCTGTTCGGGTTGATCGCGTCGCGCAGTTCGCCTTCGGCGGGATCGGGCTGCTCGGCGCTGAACAGATGCTCGAAGAGCCGCACTTCGGCAGCCACCGCGTCGTGCGCGGCCACCCAGGTGATGGTGCCCTTGACCTTCACCGCGTCGGCGCCCGGTGTGCCGCTCTTCGTGTCGGGCAGCACACGCGCGTGCACGGCGCTGATCTGGCCTTGTGTGTCCTTCTGGCAGCCCGTGCACTCCACCACCACGCCGTACTTCAGGCGCACTTTGTTGCCCGAGAAGAGGCGGAAGAAACCTTTCGGCGGAGTCTCGGCAAAGTCGCCACGCTCGATCCAGACGCGCGGCCCGAGCTCGAAACGGCGCGTGCCGAGCTCGGGCCGCTGCGGGTGCGACGGAGCCTGACAAGGCTCACGGTGGGCATCGCTGCCGAAGACCTCGGCCCAGTTCGTGATCACCAGCGGCAGCGGATCGAGCACTGCCATCGCGCGCACCACCTCGCCGTCCAGATGCTCACGCAGCGCGAAGTCGAGCACGTGGTGGTCGAGCCAGATGTTGGTCTTGCTGGCGCCCGAGTCGTCGGCCATCTTGCGGATGCTTTGCGGCGTGTAGCCGCGCCGGCGCAGGCCTGCCAGCGTGGGCATGCGCGGGTCGTCCCAGCCGCTCTCTCATGCACCAGAGGGTCTGGCACTCTGCCAGCCTCATGTCCTTGTTAGGTCGCACGGTCGCGCGCCGGCAGCGCTTTGTACCAATGCAGGGCCACCTCGTCAGGCAACCCGGGATACGCTGCCGCGTCGACACGGGCGAGCACACACCCCTGCGTGTCGTAGAGACGACACGCAGCCACGTTGATCTGCTGCGTCTCGATCTTGAGCGCCCGCGCGCCGGCTGCGAGCGCCGCCGCTTCCAGGGTCGCCCACAAGGCTCGCGCGATGCCGCGGCGGCGCCACACGGGACTCACGCGCAGATCCCAAAGCTCAGCCACGGTTTGCACACTGGCGTGGTCGTCCGGCACAATGAGAATCGCCCCGCCCACCTGCAAATCACCAACAGAAGCGGCGAACACGCGCCACCGCGCGGTATCCAAGCGCCGCGCCCACTCCGTCGGATGATTCCCCGGCAGCACGTCATAGTCCTTCACGAAGGGCGCGACGATGGAGGTCTCGAAGAGGGATACACCCGACGGCGCTGATGGATCAGCGGAGAGGACGAGTCGCCGCTCGACCCGGAACGCCGTCGAGACGCGCGCGTACGCCTGCATTGCAGCCATCGTCTGTTCGTGTATCGCGATTCGCATCATGAAGAGTGAAGGCGACCTAACGTTCGAGCGACGCTGGCCCCAGCGGCGTGGCGCGCCGGACAGCAAGCGCAGAATGGACCGCATGCTCAGTGCTGGAGGGCCGGTGTGCCACGCAGTTGGACTCAGCTTGAGCGAGGGGTTTGGCCGCATGCGGGCAAAGCTGACACCGCGCGAGAGATAGAAATTGGCACAGCGATTGTCTTCACCTATTGCCGCGAAGCTGCACAACGAACACCCAGGCGAAGAACATCATGAACATGAGGTCATTAGCGCCGTAGATACTAAAGAACGCACCTGCGAAGAGATCGTTTGAATAGAGCTGTGCGAGGCTGTTTTCTGACAGCCACCTGATCCACACCACGCCATAGACAAGCTTTTCTATCGCAAAGGTTGCCGCCAGCCATTTGATGCTCGTGGTCACGGCGGCGGCAGCTAGATATGCCACGCCCCACACAACAATCATGAGAAGTCCGAAGTTCGACATCACGAGTGGATCAGCGTTGTTAATCGCAAGGTTCGTGAATGCACGAGAGAATAGCAGTACTCCTCCGATGTTCATCAAGCCAGCCGCAATAAATCCATTTCGTATCACAGTTCTGTTCACGTGTATACCTGGAACATTGGAGTGATCATACTTCGGTAGAACCGGCACATTGCTACGGGCAAGGGGCTGTTGCATACTCGGTTCCGTGGCGCACGACAGCTAGTACAGATGCGGCTTAACGGCGTGCGTTTCTGCGGCGGGGCAAGGTGAGGCCGCCGCGTGCCTCAATCTAGACCGGAAGCGCGACGGCCGAGCAGCCATGGCCTCGACCGCAGCAAACGCTTGTTCGGACGTAGCCAATCGAACGACCCTGAGGTGTGCTTTGGACCATGCGATGCTGACCTGACCTATGGCAGGGTTACACGACTGCCCTGCATGTCGACGGCGATCGGTCCATCGCTTGGTGCGCCGGCCGCGTCAAAGAACCTCGCGCTTGCCGTGCCGATGATGCTGTCGCCTCGGACGACTACACTGAAGGAGATCTCTCCTCGGCCCAGAAAAGCATGCGTCGTCCGGTCAGCCAGCATCTCGACGAATTTTCCCTTGACCGTATCGGCGGCGCTGATCCAGATGCCCTTCCCGTCACTGTCGCTGGTGCGCGGGTTCCCAGCGTCGGGATTGGCCTGCTGCATCGTGCCATCGGCATTGAAGACATACAAGTGGTACAGGAACGGAGCGCCTTGGTGCCGGGCCACCCACACGCCCACGATCGGGTGTGCCTTTGGCGACCCTCCGCAGGCGAGCAGACCGGCAAGGGCGATGACGCTGGCGACGGGCCATGAAAAGCGCGAGATCATAAACAGCTGGGTGTCGGGTACTCGGAACAAGTGGAGCGCCAACTGCTGAAGCCGGAGTGCCCGGTCCGGGACCGGTCTCGGAATCGGCCTACACCAGCATTGCCTGCGGAGTACCCGCCGGGATCGCAATTCCAGTACTCG
>JANNQO010000092.1:0-10488 GCA_031400795.1 Rubrivivax sp.
TCTCGTCGACGCGCTCGAAGGCGAACGCCGCATCTGGGTCACGGTCAGCACACAGCGCAGGCCGCGTTCGCTGGGCTACCGCCGCAACGGCGGTGATGGTTTCATCCTGCGCGTCGATGCCCGTGGCGCGCAGGTCGTCGCTGACGGCCTGGGCTATACCAACGAAGTGGCGCTGCATCCAAGCGGACACTGGCTGTACGTCAACGAGACCTTCGCGCGCCGGCTGTCGCGCTTCGCGCTGCACGCCGACGGCTCGCTCGGCGCGAAGGAAGTCGTCGCCGAGTTCGGCCCGGGCACATTCCCCGACGGCCTGGCCTTCGACGAAGAAGGCTCGGCGTGGGTGGTGAGCATCGTCAGCAACCGCGTGCTGCGGATAACGCCCAACGGCGAGTCCACGCTGTGGCTGGAAGACGCCGATGCCGAGCACCTGGCCTGGGTCGAGGCCGCGTACCAAGACGGCACGATGGACCGCCGGCATCTGGACCAACTGCGCAGCCGCGAGCTGCGCAACCTGTCGAGCATCGCTTTCAGCGGCGCCGACCGCCGCACCGCCGTCTTCGGCTGTCTGCTCGGCGAGCGCCTGGCCACGCTGGCGATGCCCGCGGCGGGTGTCGAGCCACCGCATTGGAACGTGGCATGAGCACGCCGGGCCGCCCCAAGGGCGAATACCGGAGTGCAGCCTTGCCCGTCACGTCGCTGGTCGACGAGGCGTACGAACAGATCCGCCGCCGCATCCTCGACAACGCCTGGCCGCCCGGCCACCGCGCGCTCGAGCAAGAGGTGGCGCTCGCGCTGGGCATGAGCCGCACGCCGGTGCGTGAAGCATTGGTGCGCTTGCAATCCGAAGGCCTGGTGGAAGTGGTGCCGCGCCACGGCATGCGCGTGCTGCCGGTCTCGCCCACCGACATGAAGGAGATCTACCAGATCTTCACGGCACTCGAATGCATGGCCGCCGAGCTGCTGGCCACGCGCCGCCCGAGCAAGGCCGAACTGGCGCCGCTGCTGAAAGCCACCACGGCGATGGACGAAGCACTGAAGGCCGACGACCTGGAGGCCTGGGCGCGCGCCGACGAACTCTTCCACGCGCAACTCGTCGAGCTGGCCGGTAACCGCCTGCTGCACGCAACGATGATGAATTACTGGGACCGCGCCCACCGCGCGCGCATGTTCACGCTGCGGCTGCGACCCAAGCCGGTGAACTCGACGCGCGAGCACATACGGCTGGTGGAGCGCATCCGTGCCGGCGACGTGGAAGGCGCCGTGCGCGAGAACCGTGCGCACCGCGAACGCGCCAACCGCGAGCTGCTGGCGATCTTCGAACACTACAAGCTGGCGCAGCTGTGACGACCACGAGCTATTCCATCGCCGTGCTGCCAGGTGACGGCATCGGCATTGAAGTCACCGGCGCCGGGCTCGAGTTGCTGCGCGCCCTCGAGCCACGCCTGTCGCGCCGCTTCGAGACCACGATCCACCCGGCCGGTGCCACGCATTTCGTCGCTACCGGCTTGGCCTTGCCCGACGCGACGCTTGCGGCCTGCCGGCGCGCCGACGCCATCCTGTTCGGCGCGATGGGCCTGCCCGACGTGCGTGGCGCCGACGGCACCGAGATCATCCCGCAGCTGGACATCCGCTTCGCCCTGGACCTCTACGCCGGGGTGCGCCCGATCCGCACCTGGCCTGGCCTGCCGACGCCGCTGGCCGATCCGCGCGCCGCGCAGATCGACTTGGTGCTGGTGCGCGAAAGCACCGAAGGCCTGTTCCACGCGCGCGGCCGCGGCGTGCTGCAAGGCGACGCCGCTTTCGACACGATGAAGATCACGCGCGCCGGCACCGAACGCGTGTGCGACTTCGCGTTCCGACTCGCGCGCCAGCGCAAGGCCGCCGGCAAGCGCGGCCTGGTGACCAACGTCGACAAGGCCAACGTCTTCAAGTCGATGGCCTTCTGGCGCCGCATCTTCGAAGAACGCTCGCGCGCCTTCGCCGATATCGCCACCGAAAACGCCTACGTCGACGCGATGGCGCTGAACCTGGTGATGAAGCCCTGGGCCTACGACGTGCTGGTCACCGAGAACATGTTCGGCGACATCCTGTCCGACCTGATCGCGGCGCTCGTCGGCGGCATGGGCATGGCGCCTTCGGCCGACATCGGCGAACAGCACGCCCTCTTCCAGCCGGCGCACGGCACGGCGCCCGACATCGCCGGCCGCGGCATCGCCAACCCGAGCGCGATGTTGCTCTCGGTGGCGATGATGCTCGACTGGCTGGCGGTGCGGCATGGCGATGCGGCGCTGGCCGACGGAGCGCGGGCGATCGAGCGCGCGCTGCAATCGGCCTTCGCCGGGCAAGCCGTGCGGCCACGCGACTTCGGCGGCGCGAGCAGCACCGCCGACATCGTGCGCGCGGTGCTGGAGCGGCTGTGAACGGGCCGCGCGTCGCCGTGATCGGAGCCGGCTACTTCGCAGCCTTTCATCTGGAGGCCTGGCGTGCTTGTGGCGCCGAGGTGGTGGCGCTGTGTGATCTCGAACGTTCACGTGCCGAGGCGTTGGGCTCGCGCTTCGACGTGCGGGCCGTGTTCAGCGATGCGCATCAGCTGCTCGACCGTGCCCAAGCAACGCTGATTGACGTGGTGCTGCCGCCGGCGGCACAAGGCACCGTGGTGCGCGCCGCGCTCGAACGCCGGCTGCCGACGATCTGCCAGAAGCCCTTCGGCCGCGACCTGGCCGAGGCGCAGGCGCTGGCCGCTGCCGCGCAAGCCGCAAAGACGCCGCTGGTCGTGCACGAGAACTTCCGCTTCACCCCCTGGTTCCGCGAATGCGGGCGGCTGATCGACAGCGGCCACTTCGGTCGCCTGCACGGCATCACGTTCCGCCTGCGGCCGGGGGATGGCCAGGGCCCGCGCGCTTATCTCGAGCGGCAGCCCTATTTCCAGACCATGCCGCAGCTGCTCGTGCGTGAAACTGCGGTGCACTTCATCGACACCTTCCGCTACCTGATGGGCGAGGTGCGCGCGGTGTCGGCCCTGCTGCGCCGGCTGAACCCGGTCATCGCCGGCGAAGACGCGGCGCTGATCGCCTTCGAGTTCGACGATCAGCGCCTGGGCTTGTTCGACGGCAACCGCCTCAACGACCACTGCGCCGCCGACCCGCGCCGCACGATGGGCGAGATGTGGCTGGAGGGCGAAGCCGGCGTGCTGCGCCTGGACGGTGATGCGCGGCTGTGGTGGAAAGCGCATCACGGCGCAGAGACCGAACACCGCTATGCCATCGGCGACGGCGCTTTCGGCGGTGCGGTGGCCGCGCTGCAAGCCCATGTGTTGGCCCATCTGGCGCACCGCGCGCCGCTGGAAAACAGCGCCTGCAACTACCTTGGCAATCTGCAGGTGCAGGCCGCGATCTACCACGCGCACGCCACCGGCCAGCGCGTGGTGATGGCCGATTTCGACCCTCGTTCAACCGGAGACACACGATGAAGCACCCTGCCCTGGCATTCACCGCGCTGGCGCTGGCAAGCGCTGCCGCCCCCGCCCAGACCACGCTCAAGTTCAGCCACACCGACCAGCAAGCCGGCGCGCGCCAGGCCGCCGCGCAACTCTTCGCCAGGAAGGTCGAAGAGCTGACGCAAGGCCGCTACAAGGTGCAGGTGTTCTGCTGCAGCCAGCTCGGCAACGACCCGAAGAACATCGAGCAGCTGGCCCTCGGCGGCATCGACTTCACGGTCTCGGGCACCGGCTCGTACGCGCCGCATGTGCCGACGCTGAACCTCACCGCGCTGCCCTACCTGGTGGAGAGCTACGGGCAGGGGTGGAAGCTGTACGACGAATCGAAGTGGCTCAAGGATCAGTTCGCCAAAGCGCCAGCGAAAGGTTTTCGATTCCTCGCCACCTGGGAAGCGGGTTTTCGCAGCATGACGACCAAGGAGCCGCTGAACTCGCCCGACGACGCCAAGGGCAAGAAGCTGCGCACCTTTCCCAACGAGATGATGCGCTGGACGCTCGAGGCGATGGGTTTCAACATCCAGATCATGCCGCTGCCCGAGGTCTACCTGGCCATCCAGCAAGGCGCGGTGAGCGGGCAAGAGAACCCGATCGACACGATCTACTCGAACAAGTTCTACGAGGTGGCGCCCCACGTCACGCTCACCAACCATGTCTACAGCCCGATCCCGCTGGCGGTCAGCGAAAAGACCTGGGCCCGCTTCTCGCCGGCTGACCAGAAAGCGGTGACCGAAGCCGCGCTGGTGGCCAGCAAGTTCAGCCGCGAGTTCATCGCCGGCAACGACGCCAACCAGTTGGCTGAGATGGCCAGCAAAGGCGCCAAGATCAACGCCAAGCCCAACGTGGCCGCGTTTCGCAGCGCGGTGCAGCCGGTGTATGCCAAGGCGCGCGAGAAGTACGGCAGCGATGTCGATGTGTTCCTCAAAGACGCCGAGGCCGTGCGCGGCGCGGTGAAGTGACGCCCCCGGAGCGACCGTCGGCCGCCTCCTCCGGAGGGGGCGCCGCCAGCGGCCCGTCGAAGCCGGTTCCGCAGCGGCCGCTTGACGCCGCCGCCCGCTTGCTGGGTGGCCTGGTTGACTGCGCGGTGATCGCCATCGGCGCGACGATGGCCACGCTCGTCTTCTTCAACGTCAGCCTGCACCTGTTCGGCCGCGATCTCGCGTGGGTCACCGAACTCGGCGAGCTGCTGATGGTGTGGGTGACGTTTCTGGGCGGCGCCTGCGCGGCGCAGCGCGGCGCGCACATGACGATCACCGAGTTCATCGACAAGCTGACGCCCGGCCGGCGCCGCTGGGCCGATGCGGCGGTACAGGCTTTGTGTTTGGCCATGCTGGCGGTGCTGGTGCGCTACGGCTGGGTACTGGTGCAGGCGAATTGGGGCAACCAGCTCACCGTGCTCGAGTGGCCGATGGCGGTGCAGTACATGGGCATGGCGGTGGGTTGCACACTGATGGCCCTGTTTGTCGCCCACGACCTGTGGCTGGTGCTGCGCGGCGTGCCGCGGGAGCAGCGCTACGTGGCGATGGAGTGATGGCGTGCTCGCGTTGACCCTCTTCGGCGTGTTCTTCGCCATCGCGCTGGCCGGCGTGCCTCTGCTCTTCGCGCTCTTGATCACCACCGTCGGCGTGATCTGGGCAGCGGGCCTGTCGCACCCGCTGGAGACGATCTTCCTGTCTTTCATCGGCGGCGTGGAACCCTTCATCCTGATCGCCGTGCCGCTCTTCATCTTTGCCGGCGAACTGCTCGCACAAGGCGGCGTGGGCCGGCGCATCGTCGACTTCGCGCGCGTGTTGTTCGGCTGGCTGCCCGGCGGCCTCGGCGTGGTGACGGTGATGAGCTGCACGATGTTCGGCGGTGTCTCCGGATCGGCGATTGCCGACACCGCGGCGATCGGCTCGCTGGTCATCCCGGCGATGGTGGCGCGCGGCTACTCGCGCGGCTTCGCGGCGGCGCTGCTGGCGGTGGCGGGCACGCTTGCCCTCTTGATGCCACTCTCGATCCCGTTCCTCGTCTACGCTTTCATCAGCGGCGTCTCGATGCGCAGCTTGTCGATGGCCGGGCTGCTGCCGGCGCTGGTCTCTGCCGTGGCGCTGATCGCGGTGTGCGTGTGGCACGGCAAGCGCACCGGCTGCGACAACGGCGACGAGCGCTCGACACCGGCACAGATCTGGGCCGCGACAAAGGCCGCCGGCCCCGCGCTGCTGATGCCGATCATCATCATCGGCGGCATCTGGAGCGGCCTCTTCACGCCCAGCGAATCGGCAGCCATCGCGGTCTTCTACGGCCTGGTCGTCTCTCTCTTCTACTACCGTGACCTGCACTGGCGGCGCATCCCGCAGTTGCTGCTCAATGCGTTCATCACCAGCGCCACGGTGATGCTGGTGATCGGCGCCACCGGCGCGATGGCCTGGCTGATCACCGTCGAGCAGGTGGCAGTGCAGATCGCGCAGTGGGTCCAGGTGGTGGCCACCGAGCCGTGGATGTTCCTGCTGCTCTTCAACCTGTGCCTGCTGCTCTTGGGCATCTTCATCGAGCCGCTGCCGGCGATGCTGTTGTCGGCCCCGCTCTTCCTGCCGCTGGCCAAACACTTCGGCATGGACATGGTGCACATCGGCGTGGTGATGACGGCCAATCTGGCCATCGCGCTGTACACGCCGCCGGTGGGTGGCACGCTGTTCGTCGCGGCCAAGCTCGCCAAGGCCGGCATCGGCGAGGTGACGCGCCATCTGTGGCCGCTGATGGGTGCCACGTTCGCGGTGGTGCTGCTGATCACCTACTTGCCGCAGTTGTCGTTGTGGCTGCCGCGGTTCATCCACTCGCTGTGAGGTAACAATGAAACTCTCGCGTCGATCGTTCACGATGCTGGCGCTGGCTGCAGCGCCGGTGCGCGCACAAGCCTACCCTTCACGGCCGATCAAGATCGTCGTGCCGTCGCCGCCCGGCGGCAGCACCGATCTGCTGGCCCGTGCCGTGGGCCAGCGCTGGCAGGCCGCCTGGGGCCAGCCGGTCACGATCGAGAACAAACCCGGCGCCGGCCTGCGTCTGGGCGCCGACTTCGTCGCCAAGTCGGCGCCGGACGGCTACACGCTGCTGATGGCCGCCGTGCACCACTCGATCGCCCAGGCCGTATACACGAAGCGCAGCTACGAACTCGAGCGCGACCTGGCACCGATCAGCATCGTCGCCGTGGTGCCCAATGTGCTGATCGTCCCGGCCGCGCTGCCGGTGCGCAGCGTGGCCGAACTGATCGCGCAGGCCAAGGCGCAGCCGGGTCGCTGGTCGTACGGCAGCACCGGCAACGGCACGGCGCACCACCTGATCGGCGAGCAGTTCAACGATATGGCTGGCGTGCAGCTGCTGCACGTGCCGTACAAGGGCAGTGCACCGGCCCTGACGGATTTGATCGGCGGTCAGATCCAGGTCATGTTCGACACCGTGGCGTCGTGCCTGCCGCACATCCACAGCGGCAAGCTGCGCGCGTTGGCGGTGGCTACGGCGAAGCGTTCTTCGGCGCTGCCCGACGTGCCCACCCTGCACGAGGCGGGTCTCACCGGTTTCGACATCGCGTCGTGGTTCGGCCTGATGGCGCCCACGGGCACGCCGGCCGAGGTGATCCAGAAGCTGCAAGGCGAGATCTCGCGCATGCTGGCCTCGCCGGAGATGCGCGCACAGCTGCTCGCCGCCGGTGCCGAGCCGGTGGGCAGCACCGCCGCAGAAATGGCCGCGCAAATCCGCGCGGAAGTGTCGCGTTTCGGCGCACTGGCCAAGAAGGCCAGGCTCGAACTGGAGTAGTCCGCATGGCCATCAACGGCACGTTCTCCCTGGTCGTCGAGTTTCGCGTCAAGGGTGTGCAAGCTGATGCCTTCGCCGCCGCTGTGTGCGCCAATGCGAACGCGTCGCTCGCCGGCGAGCCCGGCTGCCGGCTCTTCGATGTTTGCCGCGATCCGAACGACGCCAGCCACTTCCTGCTCTACGAGGTCTACGACGACGAGGCTGCGTTCACGGCGCATTTGGAAAGCGCCCACTTCAAGGCTTTCGACGCGCAGGTGTCGGCGTGGGTCATCGGCAAACTGCCCGAAGCATGGGTGCGGCTCCGGGTTCAGGGCATGTCAACATCCTGACCATGATCCTGGGCTGCATCGCCGACGATTTCACCGGTGCCACCGACCTGGCCAACAACCTTGTGCGCGCCGGCATGCGCGCGGTTCAAACCATCGGCGTACCGGCTGAAAGCGATCACGTCGATGCCGACGCGGTGGTGGTGGCGCTGAAGTCGCGCACCGCGCCGGTGGACGACGCGGTGGCGCAATCGCTCGCCGCGGCACGTTGGCTGAAATCGCGCGGCGCACAGCAGATCTACTTCAAGGTCTGCTCGACCTTCGATTCCACGCCGCAGGGCAACATCGGCCCGGTGGCCGAGGCACTCGCCGAGTTGTTGAAGTCCGACATGACCGTTGTGACCCCGGCCTTCCCCGAGAACGGGCGCACCGTGTTCAAGGGGCACCTGTTCGTCGGCGATGTGCTGCTGTCCGACAGCCCGATGCGCCAGCACCCGCTGACGCCGATGACCGATGCGAACCTGGTGCGCGTGATGCAGGCGCAGTGCCGGCGCTCGAAAGTCGGCCTGGTCGACCACCGCGCGGTGGCCGGTGGCACGGCGGCCGTGCGTGCGCGGCTGGCAGCCTTGCGCGGTGCGGGGCACGCCTTCGCGATCGCCGACGCGCTGGGCGATGATCACTTGCGCACGCTGGCCGCAGCGACGAAAGAAGCGGGGCTCGTGGTTGCCGGCTCGGGCTTGGCGATCGGCATCCCCGCGCTGCACGGCCTGGCGCCGAACGACCAAGCCGCTGCGCTGCCACCCACGTGCGGCGCGCGGGCGATCGTCTCGGGCAGTTGCTCAGCGGCCACCAATGCACAGGTGGCGGCGTTCATCGCCTCGGGCGGGGCCGCGCTGGCGATCGACCCGCTGCGTATCGCCGCGGGCGAAGACATGGTGCGAGCCGCCCTCGACTGGGCGCAGCCGCGGCTGGGCGATGCCCCGCTGCTGATCTACGCCACCGCCGCCGCCGACGCGGTGCGCGAAGTGCAATCGCAACTCGGTGCGCAGCAAGCCGGCGCGATGGTGGAAGAAACGCTGTCGCGCATCGCGGCCGGGTTGGTCTATGGCGGCGTCGGCCAGTTGCTCGTGGCCGGCGGCGAGACCTCGGGCGCCTGCGTGCAGCGCCTGGCCATCACACAACTGCGCATCGGCGCCCAGATCGACCCCGGCGTGCCCTGGTGCCACGCCGCGTCGCCCGGGCTGCACCTGGCGCTGAAGTCGGGCAACTTCGGCGGCACCGATTTCTTCAGCCGCGCCTTCACGCTGCTGCGATGAGCGCGGAAGCTGAACAACGCGACGAGATCTGCCGCGTCGGCGCGTCGCTGTTCCAGCGCGGCTACGTGCACGCCACGGCCGGCAACATCAGTGTGCGGCTGGACGACGGTTTTCTCATCACGCCCACCGATGCGTGCCTGGGCTTCCTCGACCCCGCGCGGCTGTCGCGGGTCGGCCCCGACGGTGTGCAGACCGGCGGCGAGCGCGCCAGCAAGACGCTGGCGCTGCACCGCCGCCTCTACGCCGCGGCGCCGCGGGCCCGCTGCGTGATCCACACGCACAGCACGCACCTGGTGGCGCTGACGCTGCAAGGCGTGTGGAGCGACGACGACATCCTGCCGCCGATCACGCCGTACTTCGTGATGAAGGTCGGGCATGTGCCGCTGATCCCGTACCACCGGCCGGGTGACCCGGCGGTGGCCGATCTGATCGCCGAACGCATCGCCGAGCACGCCGCGCGCGGCACGCCGATCCGCGCCGTGATGCTCGATCGCCTGGGGCCCAACGTTTGGCATGACACACCGGGCGCGGCGATGGCGGTGCTCGAAGAGCTGGAAGAGACGGCGCGCTTGTGGCTGATGGTGTCGCCTCGACCCGAGCCGCTTTCCGATGCACAACTCGATGCGCTGCGCCGCGAATTCGGCGCTGCGTGGTGAGGTTCACCGCCGGCTTGCTGGCGCTGCGGGCGCGCGGTTTCGGCGGCCCGACCATGGGCCGGTGATCAGCCCGCCAGGTACTGCATCGCGCCGGCCCGGTTGCCTTCGGTGTCGAGAAACATCACCAGGGTGCCCACGCCCTCGATGCGAAACGGCGGCAACGTGATCGTGCCCCCGTGGGCCGGGATGGCCGCGGCGATGGCCTGCACATCGGCTACGCCGATGGTGCACTCATAGCCCGTCATGCCCGTGCCGGCCACCGGCTCGCGGCGTTGTTGAAGCGCCCCGTGCACCGCCCCCGGGCTGGTGTGGATGCGCCAAAAGTTCGGCGGCCCCCAGGGCTCGAAGGTCCAGCCGAAGACCTGCGCGTAGAAGGCCTTGGCGCGCTGGCAATCGTCGGCGTGAATTGCGAAGTGGGTGATGTCGTTGGGCATGAGGCGGCTCCGAATTTCGTTGTGAAAGGCCAGCGGATGCGCGCACGGTAGTGGATCGCCGCTTGCCAGGCTTGCGCTATTCTGACAACTGATGTCGCAAGAACGCCATCCCGCCGCCGGACCCGAAGACGACATCGTTGTTCGCTCATTGGCCCTGGGCCTGCCCTCGGGCCTGAGCCTGGCCGGCCATGCCCATCCCTGGGCTCAGATCATCTACGCCACCGTCGGCGTTCTGACGGTAACGGCCACGCTCGGCGAAGGCAGCGGTACCTGGGTTGTGCCTTGCCAGCGGGCCGTCTGGGTTCCCGGCGACGTCGAGCACCGCCTCGAAGCAATGGGCGAGGTCTTCGTGCGCACCGTCTACCTTCGCGTTTGCTGCAAGCGCTGCGTCTGCTCGCCTCGGGCGACTCGGTCACCGCGGTCGCGCTGGCGGTCGGCTACCAAAGCACCAGCGCCTTCGTCGCCGCCTTCAAGCAGGCGGCATGACGCCCGGTGCCTACTTCGCAGCACCCCACCGGCCCATCGTCACTC
>JANNQO010000093.1:0-3778 GCA_031400795.1 Rubrivivax sp.
TGGTGATCTACGGCTTCATCCTCGTGGCGGCGACGATCTTCATGCCACGCGGGCTGGTACCGTTGGTCGCGCAAGGCCTGCGCGCGCTTACGGCACGCCTGGCACGCCTGAAGCGATAGCCGAGGTGAGCGCCTTGACCACCGACGAACAACGCGCCATCGAGGCGGCACGGGGCTTCGTGGCGACGCATGTGGAGCCGAATGTCCAAGCCTGGAAGCATGGGCCTGCCGAGAGCCGCTCGGTGCTCCGCGAGGCCGCGCGCGCGGGCCTGCTGAGTCTCGAAGTGCCCGTCGAGCAGGGGGGACAGGGCCTGTCCTTCGGCTGCAAGTGGCGCGTGGCCGAGATCCTGGCGGCTGCCGACTTCGGCGTGGCGATGTCGGTGATCAACACCCACAACGTCGCGAACCACCTCGCCCGAATGGCCGCGCCGGAAGTGGTTCGCCAGTACGTGCCAGCGCTGTTGTCGGGCCAGCGCACAGGCTGCACGGCCCTCACCGAGCCGGCTGCCGGATCCGACTTCTCGGCCATCACGACCCAGGCGCGCAAGGTGGGGGACGAATGGCAGATCGACGGCCAGAAGGCGTGGATCGTCAATGCCACACACGCCGATGTGTTGGTCGTCTATGCGCAATCCGAACCCGGTACCGGTGCCCGCGGCATTGCCGCCTTTGTCGTGGACGGCACCCGTGACGGCTTTGTCCGGGATCCGAGGTCGGACAGCGGTGCCGCGCGCGCGGCCGATGCCGGTGGCTTCCAGCTTCAGGCCTATCGTGCTCAGGCTCACGAACTGCTGCATCCGCCGGGTCAGGCGTTCAAGGCCGCGCTCGCATCGATCAACGGCGCCAGGACCTACGTGGCCGCCATGTGCTGCGGCATGGTCGCCGAATGCCTGCGCGTGGTCAGCGAATACGGCGCCACGCGGCACACCTTCGGCAAGCCCTTGCACGAGCACCAGGGCTGGCGCTGGAGCCTGGCCGACGCCGCCATTGACCTCGAGGCGGCACGGCTGCTGGTGAATGCCGCAGCAGCCCGCATCGACAGCAGCAGCGATGCCCAGGCCGCGGCGGCCCAGGCCAAAGTGTTTGCCACCCGCATGGCCGGCCGGCACATCGCCGCACTGATGCACGCCATGGGCGCGCAAGGCCTGCGCGAGCGCCATCCTTTCCTGCGCCACCTGGCGGCTGCGCAGGTGGCCACACTGGTCGACGGCTCGACCGAGATGCTGCTGGAGCGGATTGCCAAAGACCTGCGCAAGCTGTGACAGCCAGCGACGTCCGGCAGCCACCGATGTCCCCTTCGAAGAAACCGAGCGAGAACACGATGCGCGTATTCCAGATCGAAGGCGAATGGGGTATGGACCACCTCAAGCTGTCCACGCGGCCCGAGCCCAAGGCCGGCCCGGGACAGGTCGTGGTGAAGATGAGCGCGTCCTCGCTGAACTACCGTGACCTGCTGGTTCCCAAGCGCGGCTATGGCAGACATACGGGCAAGCTGCCTCTGATCCCCGTCTCCGACGGCGTGGGCAGGGTCACCGAGGTCGGGCCGGGCGTGCGGCGGGTGGCCGTCGGCGACCGCGTCTGCCCGACCTACTTCCAGCGCTGGGTCAGCGGGGAACCCGACCTGGAGCGCCTGACGCAGTCGCTGGGCGGCCCCATCGACGGCACCATGACCGACCGCATGTGCCTGTCGGAAGAGGGCGTGTCCAAGGTGCCCGGCCACTTGAGCGACATCGAGGCCGCGACCCTGCCGTGCGCCGCGCTCACCGCATGGAGCGCACTGGTCACCTGCTCGAATACCCGTCCAGGTGATCAGGTGCTTGTCCAGGGATGCGGGGGCGTGGCCTTGTTCGCCGTGATGTTCGCCAAACTGCTCGGGGCCCATGTCACCGTGATCTCCTCCAGCGAAGAGCGAATCGACAGAGTCCGGCAACTCGGCGCCGATGCCACCATCAACTACCGCGCAGTTCCCGAATGGGCGAAGGCCTCTCGCGAGATCACTGGCGGCCGCGGCTACGACATGATTCTCGAGCTGGGCGGAGAGAAGACGCTGCCGCAGTCGCTGCGCTGCGTCAGGCCGGGCGGCACGCTGGCGATGATCGGCGTCCTCACGGGCGGCGAGATGGCCACTTCACTGGGATTGATCGTCACCCGGCAGGTGCGCCTCCAGGGCATCACCGTCGGGCACCGCGATGGTTTCGAGGCGATGTTGCGCGCTGTCGACCAACACCGGCTGAAGCCCGTCGTGGACCGCGTCTTTGCGTTCGAGGAACTCAAGGACGCAATGACCTATCTGCAAAGCGGCGCGCAGTTCGGCAAGGTCTGCCTGGCGCACTGACGGTTCTTCCGGCGGCACCCAGGCGTGGCCATGCTCTTCCCCATCGACCAGGCGCCAGGCGATGCCGATCGCCTGGCCTTGCAGATTTGCGAGACCGGCGAATCGGTCACTTTCGGGCAGCTCGACAGGCGCGCCAACCAAGTGGCCCGGGTGCTGCGCGGATGCGGTGTGGCACGGGGCGCGCATGTGGCCCTGTTGATGAAGAACCATCGGCGATTCCTCGAGGCATGCTTCGGAGCCGATCGTGCCGGTGTGTACTACACGACCATCAGCACGCGCTTGATGGCCGACGAGATTGCGTACATCGTGCGCGACTGCGGCGCGCGCGTGCTGGTGGTGGCGGGGCTTGACGAGTTGGTCCAACCATTGAGGCCCTTGCTCCCCGGGGACCTCCGATGCTTCATGGTCGGCACCCAGGCGCCAGGGTTCGAGAGTTGGGAGGCTGCGGTGGATGCCGCCGCAGACTCACCGATCGCAGACCCTGCGCAAGGCCTGGACATGCTGTATTCGTCGGGCACCACTGGCCGGCCCAAGGGCGTGAAGTGGCCGCTGCCGCAGACCGCTGCCGGGGCGCGCACGATGCTGGTCAACCTGTTGGCACCGCTCTTCGGCTACGGGCGCGATTGTCGGTACCTCTCGCCAGCGCCGCTCTACCACGCGGCTCCGCTGCGTCACTGCATGACGGTGATCAAGCTCGGCGGCAGCGTGTTCGTGATGGAGCACTTCGATGCCGAGCGATCGCTGCACTGGATCGCGCAGCTTCGCATTACCCACAGCCAGTGGGTGCCGACGATGTTCGTGCGCATGCTCAAACTGCCGGATGAAGTTCGCCAGCGCCACGACCTGTCGTCGATGCAGGTCGCCGTGCATGCGGCGGCACCTTGCCCGGTCGAAGTCAAACAACGCATGCTCGACTGGTGGGGGCCGATCGTCTTCGACTACGCCGGGACCGAGAACAACGGCTTTTGCTCCATCACGCCGCAGGAATGGCTAATGCACCCAGGCTCGGTCGGCCGGGCGTCTCAAGGCGTGCTGCACATCTGCGACGAAGAGGGCAAGGAATTGCCCGCCGGGGAGACAGGCTTGGTCTACTTCTCCGACGGCCCCGTATTCGAATACCACAATGACCCGGATCGCACGGCGCAGACCCGAAATGCCAAGGGCTGGTCGACACTGGGCGACATCGGCCGGCTCGACGAGGGCGGTTACCTGTATCTCGTCGATCGCCGCGCATTCATGATCATCTCGGGTGGCGTGAACATCTACCCGCAGGAGGCCGAGAGCGTGCTCATCGGTCACGCCAAGGTGGCAGATGTGGCGGTGATCGGCGTGCCCAGCGAAGACCTTGGCGAAGCCGTCAAGGCCGTTGTGCAACTGTTGGACCCCAGCGATGCAGGCCCTGCCATGGAAGCCGAACTGCTGGCCTACTGCAAGCAGCACCTGG
>JANNQO010000094.1:0-3545 GCA_031400795.1 Rubrivivax sp.
TCCTTGCTCGAATCGAACTTGGCGCCGCGCCGGTCGTCCAGCGTGGGGTCGTGCAGCCAGCCGGTGTAGTGCACCTGCACCTGCTGGCCGGCGCGCGCAGTGTCGCCGCTGCCGACGGTGGTGTCTTCGTAGCTCAGGCCGCTGGGGGTGGTGGGCATCGGGGTCTCGGCAGGAAGTTGGAGGGGGAGCACATCATGCCACCCAGCGCGCGCCCCACGCCTGCACGGCCTGTGCCAGCCAGTCAGCGGTCGTGGTCGCCCGCAACGCAGGCAGTTCGAGCGTGCGGGCCGCAGTGGCCAGTGCCTTCATCACGGTGGGCGGATCAGCGAGGTCCAGCGGCCGTGCCCCGTTTTGCTTCGACAGCTTCTGGCCATCGTCACCGCGCACCAGCGGCGCGTGCAGATACGTGGGCGTCGGCAAGCCCAGCTGTTGTTGCAGATAGACCTGGCGCGGCGTGTTGTCGGCCAGGTCTTCGCCGCGCACGATGTGCGTGATGCCCTGCTCCGCGTCGTCCACCACCACCGCCAGCTGGTAGGCCCACAAGCCGTCGGCGCGCTTCAGAACGAAGTCGCCGACTTCGCGCGTCACGTTTTGCCGGTGCGCGCCCAGGCGCCGGTCGTGCCAGTCGACGGCCACCTCGCCGCCGTCATCGGCGAGCGTCAGCAGCCGCATCGCGCGTGCCGCTCGGCCGTGCAAGCCGGTGCGGCAGGTGCCGGGGTACGGCCCGTCGCCCACCTCCTTGCGGCTGCACGCGCAGGCATAGGCCAGGCCCGCAGCAACGAGCCGCTGGAGCGCGGCGGCGTAGGCGTCGTCGCGGGTGGATTGCCACAGCGGCGGGTCGTCGCTGACCAGCCCGCAGGCCGCCAGCTGCGCGAGGATCACGCCGTCGGCACCACGCACGCAGCGCGGCCCGTCAACATCTTCGATGCGCACCAGCCAGCGCCCGCGCTGCGCCCGCGCGTCGAGCCAGCTGGCCAGGGCTGCCACCAGCGAGCCGGCGTGCAACGGCCCGGTGGGTGACGGTGCGAAGCGGCCGCTGTAGCGCATCAGCCCACTTCAGCATCACGCGCCGAGCAGCGCCTTGCGCGTCTTGCTGCTGGCCAGTTGCGCCAGCCACCATTGCAGCGCCAAGCCCGCCGGTGCCTTGCGCACGCCCTTCGCCCCCATCGTGCAGCGCCACGCATAGGCCAGGCCTGCCGCCTGAGCGGGCCGCTGCGTCTTGCGCGCGAGCAGCCGCCCCTCGCTCAGCGCCGCCCGCGCCAAGGGCTCAGGCACGTAGCCGCAGCCGAGGCCCCGTGCGATGGCGTCGATCTTCTCGGCCATGCTCGCCACCGTGAACACGTCCTGGCCCGGCATCAGATTCACCGTGATCGGCGTCAGGCGGCGCGCCGAATCGGCCACCGCCACAGCGCGATGACGCATCACGTCGGCCTCGCCGAGCAGGCCTTCGTGCGCGGCCAGCGGGTGGTGCGGCGAAATCACGAAGACGAACGGCAGCTCGCCCAGCGGCTCCAGCGCCACGCCCGGCGGCGGTGAGCCCTGGCGGCCCACGCCGATGGCCAGGTCGGCCTGGCCGCTGACCAGCGCCTCCCAGGTGCCGGCCATCACGTCGGTGGTTAACCGCAAGCGCGTGCCGGGGCCGCCGTGGCCCGCGCTGCCGCGGCCTTGCGGGTCGAGCGCGAAGAAGGCTTCGCAGAGTTCGAACACCGTGGTCCGGTCGATCACATCGTCGATGGCCACCGTGAGCTGCGCTTCCCAGCCGGTGGCCACGCGCCGCACGCGATTCGCCACCGCGTCGATCTCCACCAGCAGCCGCCGCCCTTCTTCGAGCAGCTCCTGCCCGGCGGCGGTGAGCTTGGCCTGCCGCGAGCGGCGGTCGAAGAGCAGCACATCCAGCGCTTCTTCGAGCTGGCGCACGCTGTAGGTCAGCGCCGAAGGCACCTTGCCGAGTTCGCGCGCGGCACCGGCAAAACTGCCGCTGCGTGCGATGGTGTCGATCATCACCAGCGCATCGGGCGTCAGGGCCAGGTGGGGCGAAGGCATGGCTTCAGTCTATTTGAACGACGGCTTCGATCCGCCACCACCGCAAGGCCGCTGTGACTGCCTACAGTGTCGACTTCGAGAATCCACATCAGGAGTGCCGACGATGATCACGCTGCGCAAATCCGGCGAACGCGGTTTTGCCGACCATGGCTGGCTGAAGAGCTTTCACAGCTTCTCTTTCGCCGACTACCACGACCCGCGCCACATGGGCGTGGGCAACCTGCGCGTCATCAACGAAGACCGCATCGCGCCGGGCTCGGGCTTTGGCACGCATGGCCACCGCGACATGGAAATCATCAGCTATGTGCTCGAAGGAGCTTTGGCGCACAAGGATTCGATGGGCAACGGAGCGGCCGGTGGTGCGAATGCCGGGGTGATCCGCCCCGGCGACGTGCAGCGCATGAGCGCAGGCAGCGGCGTGATGCACAGCGAGTTCAACCACGACCCGGCGAAGACCACGCACTTCCTGCAGATCTGGATCCAGCCGATGCACCGCGGCATCGAGCCCGGCTACGAGCAGAAGCACTTCGGCGACGACGCCAAACGCGGGCGGCTCGCGCTGGTGGCGTCACCCGACGGCCGCGAAGGTTCGGTGACGATCCACGCCGATGCATCGATCCGCGCCGGGCTGTTCGATCGCGGCGAACGCAGCGAGCAGCTGCTCGCTGCGCGGCGCAACACGTATGTGCATGTGGCGCGCGGCCAGATCGTGATCAACGGTCAGGCGCTGAAGGCCGGCGACGCCGCGCGGCTGCACGATCAAACGAGCCTCGTGCTCGAACAAGGCGAAGGCGCCGAAGTGCTGGTGTTCGACCTTGCTGATGGATGAAACCAACCCAGGACAAGACCATGACTGCTCCCACCTCTGTTTACATCATCGCGCGAGTGCTGCTGGCCGCGATGTTCGTGCTCTCGGGCTTCGACAAGCTCGCCCACCTGGATGGCACCGCCGCGTTCATCGCCGCCGGCGGCCTGCCGCTGGCCCCGGTGATGGCGCCGCTGGTCGGTGCTTTCGAGCTGCTCGCCGGCCTGGCCATCATCGCCGGCTGGCAAGCGCGCTGGGCGGGGCTGCTGCTCGCGCTCTTCACGATCGTCGCATCGCTGCTCTTCCACCGTTTCTGGGCACTGCCGGCCGAGCAGGCTTTCGTGCAGCAACTGCTGTTCATGAAGAACCTGGCGGTGGCCGGCGGCATGCTGCTGCTGTTTGCCTCGGGCCCGGGGCCGGCGAGCCTGGACGCGCGGCGAACGGCGTGAGTTGCTGCCTCAGGTCTCTGGGTTGAGCGACAGCCAACGCTGTACCAGTCGGGCACGGGCGCCTGTGAGCCGCCCGCGACGACCTGCCGCCGGGCGCGGGCTGATGGCATCGATGTCTGGTCCAATCCCGGCTGTTCCGCAGCAGGAGACCCGCGGTGAGCACACCGAGCGCGATACATGTGACCGGCGACATCGTCAGCGACGTCCACTTGTACGTGCACGGCGGCACGCCGCCGGCCGACGCCTGG
>JANNQO010000095.1:0-12625 GCA_031400795.1 Rubrivivax sp.
TCCAGATCGATGCGCGCCACCTCAAGGTCTCCCAGGCCGTGCCGGCGCCACCAGCAGCGCGCCCTGCGCATCGAACACGTACGCCTGTGCCGGCGCCAGGTGCAGCGTGATCGGCGCGCCCAGCTCGAAGAAGTGCACGCCGGTGAGCTGTGCGACCAGCTCACCGACGGCGGTGTGCACGTGCACGAAGGTGTCGGAGCCGGAGATTTCGGCCAGCTCCACGCGCCCGGGCAGCGCCACGTCGCCCGGCCGCGGGTGCACGCGCAGTGCGGCGGCACGCACGCCTATGGTCAGCGCCTGCGAAGCTCCTGCCGGCAACACAATCTGCAGCGCAGGCCCGGCCTTCAGCTGCGCGCCCCCCGTGATCGCGTCGGCCTCGATCAGGTTCATCGGCGGGTCGCTGAAGGCCCTTGCGACGCGCAGCGACCTGGGCGCATGGAAGACCTCGGCCGTGGGGCCCACCTGCAGCAGCTCGCCGGCGTCGAGCACCGCGGTGTGACCACCGAGCAGCAGCGCCTCGCCGGGTTCGGTGGTGGCGTAGATCACGGTCGAGTCGCCGCTGGCGAACAGCTGCGCCAGCTCCTCGCGCAACTCCTCGCGCAACTTGTAGTCCAGGTTCACCAGCGGCTCGTCCAGCAGCATCAGCGGGGCACCCTTGGCCAGCGCCCGCGCCAGGGCCACGCGCTGCTGCTGCCCACCCGAGAGTGCGGCGGGCAGCCGGTCGAGGAAGGGCTCGATGTGCAGCCTCTGGGCGAGATCGCGAACACGCGTGGGTATGTCCTTCTCGCGGCGCAGTTTCAGTGGCGAAGCGATGTTGTCGAAAACGGTCATCGATGGATAGTTGATGAACTGCTGGTAGACCATCGCCACGTTGCGCTCGCGAACGCCAACGCCGGTGACGTCTTGCCCGTCGACCAGCACATGGCCGCTGCTGGGCGTGTCCAGGCCGGCCATCACGCGCATCAGGCTCGTCTTGCCGGCCTGCGTGGCGCCCAGCAACACCGTCACCGCCCCGGGCTGCGGCACGAGGTTCATCTCGTACAGCCAGGTCGATGCGCCCACCAGCTTGGTGATGCGGTCCAGCAACAGTTGCATGCTCGTCCCTTGCGCAGATCCGTCGAGGGTGCGCATTCTCCTTCGGACGGCATTCTGGTTCGCCGGCCGCGAGCGCGGCGGCAAGGTTTCCCTAACTCTGCCGGGGCGCCGCTCAAGATAACATATGGACCTGTTATGAGGGACCGCGATGAACTTCAACATCTACCTCGACGACGAGACAGGCAGTCGGCTCAGTGAAGCTGCGAAGCGGGCCGGCGAGAACCGCAACGCCGTGATTCGGCGCGCCGTACAGGAGTGGCTCGAGCGCCATGGCAGGCCGCAGTGGCCCGAGGCGGTGCTGGGCCACAGCGGGCTGCCCCACACGCCGGCCTTCGAGGATGGCCGCAAGCACTTGCGCGATCCATCGGCCGATCCGCTGGCATGAGCCGCCGGGCCGTTCCCAAGGCGAATACAGTAGTGCGCAGCACGAAGGTTCTCCTGTGTACTATCTGCTGGACACCTGCACCGTCAGCGATTTCGTCAAGGGTGAGGCCGGGGTCCTCGAGCGAGTCAAACGCACCGCGCCGGACCGGATCACGATCTCGGTGGTCACGCTGATGGAGATCGAGTACGGCCTGCTGCTGAACCCGCAGCGCGCACGAAAGCTCGCGCCGCTGCTGGCAGCGTTTCTGGACTCGATTGGCGTGTTGCCATTCGACGCTGCCGACGCCAAGGCCGCGGCGGCCGTTCGTGCGGCCTTGCACCGCGCCGGCCGGCCCATCGGTCCCTACGACTGCCAAATCGCGGGCTCGGGCCTCGCTCGAGGCCTGGTCGTGGTGACCTCGAACGTGGCGGAGTTTCAGCGCGTCAGCGGCTTGCGCCTGGAGAACTGGCGCGCGGATTGAATCGCAACGCCAACCCTCACCATTTCTGGCGTTGCTCTGTGTCGGCCGGAAGCAGGTGGCAATTGCTTGGCCGCAGCGCGGCGCCAGGTGTCGCAGAGCCAGTTGTGAACGCTGGTCGAGAACCGCTTCTACGCGACGGCGAGGCCCACCTTCAGATCGGTGATCGCGCTGCCTGCATGTCGCGAATCCAGACCACGTCCAAGCCCTGGCCGATGAAGACCAGCACCATGCGGCGTGGTTCGAATGCGCGCCAGACCGAGCCGGGCCGCGATGCACGCGGTCTCCTCGTCCCCTGCCTGATGACTGGTGAGATCATCGTCTGAGTCTGGCCCGCCCCGATGTCCACTGCCCCCACGCTGCCCACGCTACGTCGCATCGACCGCAGCAAGATCGAGGACTATCTGCTGCATCCGACCAACAGCCGTGGCAAGGCCGCGTTCTTCGTGACCTTCGGCTTCTCGCCCGGGCGCTGGGAAGAACTGCGCGACGCATTGCTCGATCACGCCGCCACCGGCAACGTGACCGAGGCGGTTGTCTCGCCCTGGGGCACCCGCTACAGTGTCCGCGGCGGCTTGCGCACACCCGATGGGCGCGAGCCGCCGCCGGCGGTGCGCAGCGTGTGGCAAGCGGATACTGGCGATACCGGTGTGCGCCTGATCACGACGTACCCCGACTCATTCTGGGAGATGACGATGTTTGCCGAACATTCCCAAGTCGTGCTGGCCAGCACGCTGCCGGCCTTGGGTCTCGAGCCCGGCGATGTGGGCGTGGTGGTGCATGTGCACGCCGCTGGCGCGGCCTATGAGGTGGAGTTCATGAGCCTGGACGGCCGCACGATTGGCGTGCAGACGCTGCAGGCTCACGAGTTGCGCCCAGTATCAGCCAGCGCCGTACCGCACGAGCGCCTGCGCGCCGCGGCTTAAGAGGTCGGTCGGATCAAGTCGCCGCTCCGCACCACGGCCCGCATCAATCGAACACGATCACGCCGCGCGCATTGCGCCCCTGCGCAAGCCTGCGGCGCCTGCTCGATGCGGTAGCGCTGCGTGATCAGCTCGTCGAGCTTGAGCCGCCCGGCCTGGTACAGCGCGACCAGCCCTGTGCCGCGAACGAATGCGGCCCCTATACTTGCGCTTATAAGTGGAGGCGAAAGCATGGCCCAGATCACGCTCTACATCGACGACGCCGTGCAACGAAGTCTGAAAGCAGCAGCAGCCAGACGACAGGTGTCCCAAAGCCAGTTCGTCGCCGACCTGATCCGGCGTGCCACGGCCACCGAATGGCCGGACGACGTGCTGGGGTTGTTTGGCTCTATCCCGGATTTCCCATTGGCCGAAGAGCTTCGTGCCGGCCAACCGCCCGACACCGCACGGGCGAACTGGTGAAGTTCGCGCTGGACAGCAGCACCATCGGCTACGCGCTGCGTGCCGAGGGTCGTGTGGCCGAGCACATTCGGCTTGTCGGACCGGCTGCCATCGCCTTGCCGGCAGTGGTCGTCTACGAACTCAACTACGGACTGCGCCGAGTGCAGCGCCAAGTCCAGCTCGAAGCCTTCGCGCGTTTGGTGCAGGCCGTCGACGTGTTGGATTTCGACGTTCTATCGGCCGATCACGCGGCGCGTATCCGGGTTCAGCTGGAGGCGGACGGCACCCCCATCGGCGCCCATGATCTGCTCATCGCGGCCACGGCGCGGCGCCATGGCTGCACGCTGGTGACGCACAACACGCGCGAGTTCGCACGCGTGCCGCAGTTGCTGCTGGCCGACTGGTACTGACTCGCCCTACCAATCGCGCAGCTTGGACCTCAAGCGGGCGATCGACTGGCTGTGCAGCTGGCAGACGCGGCTTTCGGTCACGCCCAGCACCGCCGCGATTTCCTTCAGGTTCATGTCGTGCTCGTAGTACATGCTCATCACGTACTGCTCGCGCTCCGGCAGGTTCTTGATCGCGTCCACCAGCGCCTGGCGCATGCGCTGGTCTTCCAGGCGGTTCAGCGGGCTGGCGCTCTCGGCGACGATGTGGCGGTCGAGATAGTCGTCTTCGCCTTCGTCGCCGTTCATGTCCTCCAGAAAGATCAGCTGCGTGCCACGCACCTTGCCGAGCAGCTCCTGGTATTCGACCAGCGACAGGCCCATCTCGCGTGAGATCTCGCTTTCGCTGGGCGCACGGCCCAGACGCTGCTCGAGCTTGTGCACCGCGGTTTCGATCGAGCGCTGGTGGCGGCGGTCGCCGCGGCTCATCCAGTCGCTGCCGCGCAGTTCGTCGAGCATGGCGCCGCGGATGCGCTGGGTGGCGAAGGTCTCGAACTGCACGCCCTGCGCGGCGTCGAAGCGCGTCAGCGCGTCCGACAGCCCGATCATGCCGACCTGGATCAGGTCGTCGAGCTCGACGTTGGCCGGCAGCTTGGCGATCATCTGGTGGGCCAGGCGGCGCACCAGCGAGCTGTACTGCTTGAGCAGCGCGCCGGTGTCGAGTTGTCCCTTGGCGGTGTACATGGATGCCTCTCGGTGTGTCAATTCAGGGTGGCCTGGAAGGCTGTGAGCGGCGCCGCCGAAACCGGCTGCGGCGGAGGCGCATCCAGCATGCCGAGCTGGATTTGGCGCAGCAGCAGGCGCTGCAGGTCCTCGCCGGGGGCATCGGCCACATCGCTGGCGGGGTCGATCTGCGCCCAGTCGGCGAGCAGCGCGCCCAGGTAGTGTTCGGCGCAATCGGCCAGGCTGCGGGCGATCGCGCGCGCGCGCCGGCTGCCCTGCGGCGCGCACATGATCAGGTCGAAGGTCAACAACTGCGCGCGCTGCGCGAAGATCTTGGCCGCCGCGTAGGCATGCTTGACGGCGTCCACGCGATCGGTGGCGATCAGCATCGGCCGTGCCTGCACACGCTGGAAGACGCGCACCAGGTCGGCGGCTTCGCCGTGTACGATGATCACGCGCGCCTGCGGTGCCGCGTTGGCCAGCGCGCCGAGCAGTCCGGTGGCGGCGCCGCGTGTGTCGACATGGGCGCGCGGCAGGCCGCGCCCAGCCAGGTAGGCGGTGTGCGGATCGAGCTGCTCGATGCCGGCCGCCAGGTCGAGCAGCGCCACGTCGGGCGCTTGCGGCGAGGTTTCGGCGGCGTCCACCAGCAGTACCGGAATCCGCGCTTGTGCCAAGGCCGTCGTGAGGCGCTCCAGCACGATGCTGGAGAAGCCCACGTAAGGGTTGGCCACGAGCGGGATGAACTGGCGCTGGCGGCCGGCGAACAAGCGGCGCAAGCCGGCGGCCTGGTCGCCCGAGAGCGGTGGAAGTTGGCTGCCGCTCATTGAATTACCTTCGTGCCGCGCACTACGGTATTCGCCTTGGGAACGGCCCGGCGGCTCATTGAAGGGCTACCGCCGAGCGCGGCGCGGGATGCGCCACCGCCGCGAACACCAGGTTCATGTCGCCGCTGTCGTAGCGCCAGGCGGGTGCAGCGGTGCTGCGCAGCGCACGCTGCACCAAGGCGTTGGCCGACAGCCGGTGCCAGTCTTCGGGCACGCGCTGGCCGTTGCCCACCGCAAGCACCTTCAGCTTGTGGCGGATCAGCACGTCCAGCGCCGGGCCGAGCTTGACTGCTTCGTCGATCTTGGACAGCACGACGCCGGCGCAGTGCCGCGCGTCGTAGGCGTTCAGCACGTCCTCGAAGGTCTCGCCCTGCGCAGCCGCGTTCATCACCAGCAGCTTCTGCACCGAAGCGTGCGAGAGCATCTCCAGCAGCTCGCGCGTGCGCGTGTCGCGCTGTGCCATGCCCGCGGTGTCGATGAGCAGCATCTTCTTCGCCGACAGCAGCTCGAGCAGGTCTTCCAGCGAAGCGCGGTCGTGCGCCGTGTGCACCGGCACGCCGAGGATGCGGCCGTACGCGCGCAGCTGCTCGTGGGCGCCGACGCGGTAGGCGTCCAGCGTGATCAGGCCCAGGTTGGCGGCGCCATGCCGTGCGGCGAAGGCGGCGGCGAGCTTGGCCGTGCTGGTGGTCTTGCCCACGCCGGTGGAGCCGATCAGCGCGAACACGCCGCCCCGGTCTTCCAGCGCGGGTTGTGCTTCTGCGGTGGCGAGGTTGCGCTCCAGCACGCCGGCCGCCCAGCCCATCGCATCGCCCTCGGCGGGCAGGCTGTCGGCCAGGCGGCGGATGAGCTGCGGCGAAAAGCCGGTTTCGAGCAGCTTCTGCGTGAGCGTGGCGTGGCGTGGCTGGCGCTGCAGCTTTTCCATGAAGGCCAGCGCGCCGAAGCGTTGTTCGATGAGGCCGCGCATCGAGCGCAGCTCGCTCATCATGTCGTCGGGTTCGGCGTGCGTCCCGAGGTCGGCAAGCGTGGGAATGTTCGGCAGCGCGCGTGCTGCCGCCGCCGGGCGGATCTCTTCGTGCAGCACCGGCAAGGCACGTGGCGCGGCGGTTGCCGCTGCAGGCTTGGCCGGCGGATTGAACTTCGGCTGCGGCATCGGTTTTTCCGCCGGTGCTGTCGGGTCGCGTCGCGTGCGCAGCGGCGAGACGCGCGCTGGCGTGGCCGGGGCCTGCGGTTCAGCGATCACTTCGCTTTGCCGGCGCTTCAACATGCGCTCGCGCACATAGTCCTGGAAGGACAGCGTGCTCATCGCCATCTGTTGCACGTCTTGCTCGACGCTGGCTGCCGGCGAGGTGAGCAGCGCCGGCTCGACGCGCGGCACGGCGATGCGCTTCACGGCCTGCCCGCTCGATTGCAAGGACTGCGCCACGCGCCGCGCGAACGAGGATTTGCTGGGCGCGTTCACGGGCGCGCTGCTCGCCGCTGTCACGGCAGGTGCATCGATCCGCTCGAGCTGCTGCACGCTTTCGGGCGCCATCGCCAGCACTTCCACGCCATCGGCGCAGGGCCGCGTGGACATCACCACGGCGTCTTCGCCGAAGGTCTGCCGCACCAGCGCCAAGGCCTCGCGCGAGGTCTTCGCCGTGAAGCGCTTCAGGTTCATGCAGTACTCCCGATGATCGAGCCGATGCGGATGGAATGCGTCTCAGGAATCTCGCTGTGGCCCAGCACCTTCAGCCGCGGCGCAGCGCGCTTGAGCAGCCGCGCCATCGGTGCCCGGATCGCGTCGGGCACAAGCAGGCAGGCCGGCACGCCCAGGTCTTCCTGGCTGCGCGCGGTTTCGGCGGCGCTGCGCGCCAGCGTGTCGGCAACGCCGGGGTCGAGCGAGGCGCCGTGCGGCGAGTTCAGCGCCTGCGTCACCAGGCGTTCGAGTTCGGGTTCGAGCGCGATCACGTCGAGCTCGCGTGTCGGGCCGTAGATCTGCTGCACGATGGCCGGCGCCAGGTGCACGCGGATGCGGCGTGCCAGTTCGGCCGGGTCGGTGACGGTGGCCGCATGTTCGGCCAGGCATTCGACGATCGAGCGCATGTCGCGGATGTGCACACCTTCTTCGAGCAGCAATTGCAGGACTTTCTGCAGCGTGGCGATGCCGACCATCTTGGGGATCACGTCTTCGATCAGGTGGGGAGCGAGCTTGGTGACATGCTCGACCAGTTGCTGCGTCTCGACACGGCCGAGCAGCTTGGCGGCATTGACTTGCATCAAGTGTGAAAGATGGGTCGCGACAACGGTCGCGCAATCAACGACCGTAAAGCCGGCCATCTGCGCTGCCTCGCGATGGCGCTCTTCGATCCACACCGCGGGCAGCCCGAAGGCCGGGTCGACCGTCTTCGTCCCGGGCAGCTGCAGCGTGGCGCCACCGGGGTTGATGGCCATCACCTGGCCGGGGTAGGCCTCGGCCTCGCCGACCACCGCGCCGCGCAGCGTCACGCGGTAGTGGCTCGGGCGCAGCTCGAGGTTGTCGCGGATGTGCACCGGCGGCGGCAGGAAGCCCACATCCTGCGCGAACTTCTTGCGCACGCCCTTGATGCGGCCGAGCAGGTCGGCGCCGGGTGTGCTGCGGCTGCGGTCGACGAGCGGGATGAGCCGCAGGCCGACCTCGAGGCCCAAGGTGTCCACGGGAGTGAGATCGTCCCAGCTGGCTTCGGCATTCGGCGCGGGCCCGGCGTCAGCGTGGCGCGCAGCCGGCTTGTTGGCTTCACGATGCATCTTCCGTTGTGCGCCCCAGGCCATCGCCGCCAGTCCCGCGGCAATCAGCAGGAAGACCAGGTTCGGCATGCCGGGGATGAGCCCGAGCGCGCCGACGATCGCCGCCGTGATGCCCAGCGCCATCGGCGAATCGAAAACCTGGCCGCGGATCTGCGTGCCGATGTCTTCGTCTTTGCCGACGCGCGAGATGACCATCGCGGCCGCCACCGAAATCAGCAATGCCGGTACCTGCGCCACCAGCGCATCGCCCACCGCCAGCAGCACATAGGTTTCGGCGGCCTGCCCGGCGCCCATGCTGTGCATCGTCATGCCGATGGCGAAGCCGCCGACGATGGTGATGAACAGGATCAACAAGCCCGCCACCGCGTCGCCGCGAACGTACTTGGACGCACCGTCCATCGAGCCGAAGAAGTCGGCTTCTTCGCCGACCTCGATGCGCCGTTTGCGCGCTTCTTTTTCGTCGATCAGGCCGGCGTTCAGGTCGGCGTCAATGGCCATCTGCTTGCCGGGCATCGCGTCCAGCGTGAAGCGCGCGCCGACCTCGGCGATGCGCTCGGCGCCCTTGGTGACGACGATGAAGTTGATGACCACCAGGATCGCGAAAACGATCAGGCCGACGGCGAAGTTGCCGCCGATCAGGAAGTGGCCGAATGATTCGATCACCTGCCCCGCCGCGCCCGGCCCGGTGTGGCCGTTCAGCAGCACCACGCGCGTGGAAGCGACGTTCAGCGACAGCCGCATCAGCGTGGTGACGAGCAGCACCGTGGGCAGCGCGGCAAAGTCCAGCGGCTTGACCATCTGCGCCGCCACCATCATCACGATCAGCGCCAGCGCGATGTTGAAGGTGAACAGCAGATCGAGCACGAACGGCGGCAGCGGCAGCACCATCATCGCCAGCATCAGCACGACGAAGGTGGGCAGCGTGAGCGTTTTCACCGCGGCGGACTTCGGCCCGAGCCAGCGATTCATCTGTTGCACGAGTGAGTTCATTGCTCAGCCTTGTTGGCGGGGTCGAGATCGGCCGGCACCGGCGGCTGCGGCGGCGCGGCGAGCAGCAGCGCGCGGCTGGAGCCCGCGGCCTGGCGCAGCTGGAACACCCAGGCCAGCACCTGCGCCACGGCGGCGAAGAGCTGGGCGGGAATCTCCTGGTCGATTTCTGTGTGGGCGTAGAGGGCGCGCGCCAGCGGCGGCGCTTGCAGCACCGTCACGCCAGCAGCCTTGGCGACGTCGCGGATCTGCATCGCGAGCAGATCCAGGCCCTTGGCCACGACGCGCGGCGCGCCCATCTTCGCCTCGTCGTACTTCAGCGCCACCGCGTAGTGCGTCGGGTTCATGACCACCAGGTCGGCGCCGGGCACCGCGGCAATCATGCGGCGGTTCGCCATCTCGCGCATGCGGGCGCGGATCTTGGCTTTGATGGCGACGTTGCCCTCGACGTCCTTGTGTTCCTTCTTCACTTCTTCGAAGCTCATGCGCAGCCGGCGCAGCAGCAGCTGGCGTTGCAGCGGCACATCCACCAGCGCGAAGGCGGCCAGCGGCAGCAGCAGCACCGCGAGGCCACCGGCCACCAGGCCCATGCCCTGCACCAGCGCTGCCGGCAGCGGCATCGCCAGCAGCCCCGACAAGCGCGGCCATTGCTGGTGCACGTACAGAGCACCGACCACGCCGACCACCAGCGCCAGCAAGCAGGCCTTGAGCATGGTGCCCAGGTGATCGAGGGCGAACAGCCGCGCGAAGCCGGCGAACGGATCGAGCTTGGACCACTTCGGCGCGCAGGCTTGCAGACTGAAGTTCCAGCCACCGGCCAGCACACCCGAGAGCAGCGCCGCGGCCAGCAACGCGCCGCCGAGAACGCCGATGACGAGCAACGTCGGCCAGGTGAACAAGGCCAGCCGCTCGGCCATCACCTCGGGCGCGGCCAGTGCGCGGTGGTCGAAGCGCAAGCCGGCGGCGAAGATGCGCTGCACCTGGTCGAAGAACCAGGGCGCCGCGGCCATCGCCATCAGCACGCCGGCGGCCAGCGCGGCGAAGTGGCCGAGGTCGCGCGAGCGCGCCACCTGACCTTCTTCACGCGCCTTGCGGATCTTGCGTTCGGTGGCGGGTAGGTGGCGGTCGGGTCCGGACATGGCTTGAGGGCCCCTTTGGAGGGCCATGCCATGTTGCCCGGCGGCGGCGCCCGGTCGAGCCGGATAAGCGGCCCAAAGCCGCTGCCTTTTCCGCCGGCTATCGCGCCGGCGCCGGCAGGCCCGGCGCGAGCTGCGCCGGCGGCGGCGCCTCGGCGGCGTCGGCGGACAGCTCGGCTTTCGGGCGCAGCACGCGGTCTTCGGCCTCGCGGTTCATCACGATGATGCTGATGCGCCGGTTCGTCGGCGCGGCCGGGTCGTTGCGATCGAACGGCGTGCTCGACGCCAGACCCTGCACGCGCAGCACGCGGTCTTCGGTGAGGCCACCGAGCACGAGCTCGCGTCGCGACGAGTTGGCGCGGTCGGCCGACAGTTCCCAGTTGCTGTAGCCGCGATCGCCGGCAGCGAACTTCTGCGAATCGGTGTGGCCTTCCAGCGTCAGCCGGTTCGGCACCTCGGAGAGCACCACGCCGATTTCGCGCAGCAACTCGCGCATGTATGGTTTCACCGCGGCCGAGCCGCTGTCGAACATCGGGCGTTGCTCTTCATCGATGATCTGGATGCGCAGCCCGTCGCGCGTCATGTCCAGGCGGATCTGCGACTTCATGCCGGCCAGCTTGTCGTTGGAGGCGATCTTCTCTTCCACCTTGCGCATCAGGTCTTCGAGGCGCGCGATCTCGGCGCGCACCTGCTCGGCCTTCAGTGCTTTCAGGTTGATGGTGCGGCGCTCGGCCTCGACGTCGCCGTTCTTCACCTGGCCAGTGGTGCGCGAGAGGTCTTGCCCGCCGCCCTTCACCACACTGGCCGAATCGCCCGAGCCCGAGCCGGTCGAGTTCATCGCGAGCTTCATCGGCGTGGTGAAGTAGTCGGCGATGCCCTTCTTGTCGCCTTCGGTGGTGGAGCCCAGCAGCCACATCAGCAGGAAGAAAGCCATCATCGCCGTCACGAAGTCGGCATAGGCGATCTTCCACGCACCGCCATGGACAGCATGGCCGCCCTTCTTGACGCGCTTGATGATGATGGGCTGAAGCTTTTTCGCGTCACCAGCCATCGCTCACCTCTGCAACCGATTCGGGCGCGCGAAGCGCGGGCCGGCGCCGGGCCGCCCCAAGCCGGCTGCTCCCCAAGGGGCCACGAAGGTGGCCCTCATCGATGTCCATGGGGGGCGACGCTGTACTCAGCGTCTTGAGGGCCATCATTTCTTGCCTTTGACGTGGCCTTCGAGCTCCGTGAAGCTCGGCCGCACGTCGGAGAACAGCACTTTGCGCCCGAATTCGATCGCCACCTGCGGCGCGTAGCCCTGCATGCTGGCCAAGAGCGTGGTCTTGATGCACTGGAGCTCCTTGCCCGCGTCCTCGACCTTCTGCTCGAGCAGGCCGCCCAGCGGCTCGACGAAGCCATAGGCCAGCAGGATGCCCAGGAAGGTGCCGACCAGCGCCGAGCCGATCATGCCGCCCAGCACCGCGGGCGGCTGGCCCACCGAGCCCATCGTGTTCACCACGCCGAGCACCGCAGCCACGATGCCGAAGGCCGGCAGGCCGCCGGCCAGCCGAGCGATGGCCGCCACCGCGGCATGTTCTTCCTGGTGGTGCGTCTCGATCTCGCTGTCCATCAGGCTTTCGATCTCGTGCGCATTCAGGTTGCCCGAGACCATCATGCGCAGGTAGTCGGTGACGAACTCGGTGACATGGTGATCGGTGCCGACGGTCGGGTACTTCTGGAACAGCGCCGAGCTGTGCGGGTCCTCGACGTCCTTCTCGATCGACATCAGGCCTTCCTTGCGCGCCTTCTGCAAGATGTCGTAGAGCAGCGCCAGCAGCTCCATGTAGCGCGCCTTGGTGAACTTGCCGCCCTTGAAACACAGGGCGACGCCCTTCACCGAGGCCTTCACGACCTTCATCTGGTTGTTGGCCAGGAAGGCGCCCGCGGCCGCGCCCAGGATGGTGACCATCTCGAACGGCAGCGCCTTCAGGATGACGCCGATGTTGCCGCCGTGCGCGATGTAGACGCCGAAGATGCATCCCATCGCGAGCAGCCAGCCGACGATAACGAACATGTTGAGAGTTCCGTGTGGTTCCGCGGGCGCAGCGTCCGCAAGAACGATGCGCTTGACGACCGGTTATCGGCCGGCCTGGCCCTCGGTTGAGGCGGAACAGGCTAAGGAATGCGGTACACCCAGACGTCGCGGCGGCCCGGCTGGCGCAGCACGGCGTGCTCGGGCCAACCCGCAATCGCGAACTCCAGGCTCACGATCCAGCCAGCGCGCTTCATCTCGGTGCGCGCCTTGGCGGCGGCGCGTGGCATCGACTCCGGGCGCTGGAACAGGTACAGCAGATCGATGCCCGACCAGTCGTCGGCCCACAGATCGCCGCGCCGCACTCGTGCCCAGCGGCAGCGCCGCGCGGCCAGCCAAGCCAGCGGCCGGCTCCATTCGACTCCCTCCAGCCGCGCCTGCGGCCAGACGCCTCGCAGCGCACGCAGGCCGTGGCCCAGGCCGCAGCCGGC
>JANNQO010000096.1:0-11777 GCA_031400795.1 Rubrivivax sp.
GCGCGGTCGATCTCGACCGTGACGTTGCCGTAGCGCAGCGCATCGGCTTCGATGGTGCGCTGCAGCGGCGTGAGGGTCACGCTCTTGCCGCCGGCCGGGCGGTCGCTTTGCGCGGCGAGTTGCAGCGCACGCTCTTGCACTCTGGCCGCGAACGCGGCGGGCTTGGCGATGTGATCGACCAGGCGCCAGTCTTTCGCCTTCTGGCCACGCACGCCTTCAACGCTGGTGCAGAACAAGTCGGCCAGGTCGTGGCGCACATGGCGCTTGTCGGTCACTCGGGTCAGGCCGCCGGTGCCGGGCAGCACCCCCAAGAGGGGCACCTCGGGCAGGCTCACCGCGCTCGAGCGGTCGTCGACCAGGATGATCTCGTCGCAGGCCAGCGCCACTTCGTAGCCGCCGCCGGCGCAGGCACCGTTCACCGCGGCGAGGAACTTCAGGCCGCTGTGCTTCGATGAATCTTCGAGGCCGTTGCGCGTCTCATTGGTGAACTTGCAGAAGTTCACCTTCCACGCGTGGCTCGAAACACCGAGCATGAAGATGTTGGCGCCCGAGCAGAAGACCTTGTCCTTCAGGCTCGTCAGCACCACGGTGCGCACCTCGGGGTGCTCGAAGCGGATGCGGTTGACAGCATCGTTGAGTTCGATGTCCACGCCCAGGTCGTAGCTGTTGAGCTTCAGTTTGTAGCCCGGGCGCAGGCCGGCGTTTTCGTCGAAGTCGGCACCGAGCGTGGCCACCGGTCCTTCGAACTTCAGCTTCCAGTGCTTGTACCGGGAGGGGTGGGTCTGGTAGTCGACGCGGGGGGAGGCGCTCATCGGGAAGTCTCCTGGACGGAATGCACTGGACTGCTTTCTTTGGGTTTCGACTGAGCGCATAATAATGCTTTGATCGAATGAATGACAAGCATTTTTATGCATACACTGGTTTACCCTGCCAAGCCGAGCGCCGTGCGCACCAGTTCGCGCAGCGCGGTGAAGGTGGTGTCCAGTGGCGCGGCGCTGGTGTCCAGGCGGAACTCGGCCTTGGCATAGAAGGCGGCGCGGCCGGCGAGGATGCCTTTCAGGTCTTCCATCGCCTCGCGGCTCGCCGCCATCGGGCGCGTGTCGCCCTGCGCGATGACGCGCTTCATGTGGTCTTCGGGGTCGGCCTGCAGCCACACGGTGGTGCAGTGCTGGAGCAGCAGGTTGAAGGTGGCCGGGTCGCTGACCAGCCCGCCCGGCGTGGCGATCACCGCCTCGGGGTAGATCTGCACCGACTCTTCGAGCGCGCGCCGCGCGTAGCGGCGGTAGGCGCTCTGGCCGTACAGCGCCTGGATCTCGTTGATCGAAAAGCCGGCGAACTTCTCGATCTCGCGGCTCAGCTCGACGAAGGGGAAACCGAGGTCGTCGGCGAGCATCTTGCCCAGTGTCGATTTGCCCGCGCCACGCAGCCCGATCAGCGCCACGCGGGAGCTGCGCGTGGAAGTGCCCGCGCCATGCCTGCCGCCGGTGCCGAGCAGTTCGCCGATGGCCACACGGGCGCGGTGCAGCGTGGCGTCATCGCGGTTCTCGAGCAGCTCGCGGATCAGGAGCCACTCCGGCGTGCTCGTCGTCACGTCGCCGGTCAGCTCGGCCAGTGTGCATTGCAAGGCGCGGCTGACTTGCAGGAGCACCAGGATCGACGCGTTGCCGACGCCGTACTCGAGGTTCGCCAGGTGCCGCTCGCTGACGTCGGAGGCCACCGACAGCGACCTGCGCGTCATGCCGCGGCGCGAGCGCAGCGCGCGCACGCGCTCGCCCAGCGCGACGAGAAACGGATTCTTCTGCTCGCCGGCAGCATCGACCGAGCCCAGGCTCGGCACGGTGGAACGTTCACTGCGCAGATCATTCAAGGTGTCCATCACCCTCTCTATGCATAATAGTGCTTGACATGCAGTTTTGTGTCGTACATCATGAACAAAAGCACGATACTGCACAGCGCCCACCAAAGCAAGGCGACTGCACAACGAGAAAAGATCATGAGCAATCAAACCGCTGTTCAGCCGCCTCCCGATCGATTCAACTTCGCCCAGCACTTGCTTGCATTGAACGCCTCGCGCGGCGAGCGCATTGCGTTCATCGACGACCTGGGCTCCTTGAGTTACGGTGGTTTGGCAGATCGTGTGAAGCGCCTCGCCGCGGGCCTGCACGCGTCGGGCCTGAAGCGCGAAGAACGGGTGCTGCTGTTGATGCAGGACTGCAACGACTGGCCGGTCAGCTTCCTCGCAGCGCTGTACGCCGGCCTCGTGCCCGTGGCGGTGAACACGCTGCTCACCGCCGACGATTTCGCCTACATGCTGGAGCACTCGCGTGCCCAGGCCGCGCTGGTCTCGGGCTCGTTGTTGCCCGCGCTGGCGGCGGCGATGAGCAAGTCGGAGCATGAAGTTCAGAAGGTCATCGTTTCGCGCCCCATCGCGCCCTTGCACCCCGCTGAGGTCGAGTTCGAGTCCTTCGTGCAAGCCCACGCGCCAGCGGTGAAGCCCGCCGCGACGCTGGCCGACGACCCCGCCTTCTGGCTCTATTCCTCCGGCTCCACCGGCCGCCCGAAAGGCACCGTGCATTCGCACGCCAACCCGTACTGGACGGCCGAGCTGTACGGCCGCGGCGTGCTCGGCCTGACCGAACAAGACATCTGCTTCTCCGCCGCCAAGCTCTTCTTCGCCTACGGCCTGGGCAACGCGCTGACTTTCCCGATGAGCGTCGGCGCGACGACGCTGCTGATGGCCGAGCGGCCCACGCCCGAAGCCACGTTCAGGCGCTGGCTGGGCGGCGTGGCAAACACCCGGCCCACCGTGTTCTACGGCGCACCCACCGGCTTCGCGGGCATGCTCGCGTCGCCGCACCTGCCGGCACGCGACGCGGTCGCGCTGAGGCTCGTCTCGTCCGCCGGTGAAGCGCTGCCCGCAGACATCGGCGAGCGCTTCAAGCGCCATTTCGGCGTCGACATCGTCGACGGCATCGGCTCCACCGAGATGCTGCACATCTTCCTGTCGAATCGCCCCGAGCGCGTGCGCTACGGCAGCACCGGCTGGCCCGTGGCGGGCTACCAGGTCGAGCTGCGCGGCGACGACGGCGCCGCGGTGCCCGATGGCGAGCCGGGCGAGCTGTACATCCAGGGCCCGAGTGCTGCGATGATGTACTGGGGCAACCGTGCCAAGACGCGCGAGACGTTCCAGGGCGGCTGGACCAAGAGCGGCGACAAGTACGTGCGCAACAGCGACGGCAGCTACACCTACGGCGGCCGCAGCGACGACATGCTGAAGGTCAGCGGCGTCTACGTCAGCCCCTTCGAAGTCGAGGCCACGCTGGTGCAGCACGCCGCGGTGCTCGAAGCCGCGGTGATCGGCACGGAGGACAGCGCGGGCCTGACGAAGACCAAGGCTTTCGTCGTCATCAAGCCCGGGGCTTCGGCCACCGAAGCCGAGCTGAAGGCCTTCGTCAAGGACCGCCTCGCACCCTACAAGTACCCACGCTTCATCGAGTTCGTTGCCGACCTGCCGAAGACCGCCACCGGCAAGATCCAGCGCTTCAAGCTGCGTGAACTCGAGGCGGGCAGGAAGTGAGCGTCGAATTCGCCAGCGTCGATTGGCGCGGCAGTTCCGTTCGCATCGAGCACGAGTGGATCGAGCGCGCGAAGGTCGGCACGCCGCTCATGGTCTTCCTGCACGAAGGCCTCGGGTCGCTGGCGATGTGGAAGGACTTTCCGCAGCGCCTGTGCGAAGCGCTCGGCTGCCGCGGCCTCGTCTACACGCGCCCGGGCTACGGCCGCTCCACGCCGCGCGCGGCCGACGAGTCCTGGGGTATGGACTTCATGCACCGGCAGGCGCACGAGCTGTTGCCTGCGCTGTTCGAAGCGCTGGACATCGACACCGCGCACGCCAAGCCCTGGCTCTTCGGCCACAGCGACGGCGCATCGATCGCACTGCTGTACGCCGCTCGATTCCCGACGCGCGTCGCAGGCGCCATCGTGGTCGCGCCGCATATCCTGGTCGAGGATCTATCGGTGGCCAGCATCGCGAAAGCCCGCGACGCCTACCGCGACACCGACCTGCGCCAACGTCTGTCCAGGTACCACGACGATCCCGATTCGGCCTTCTGGGGCTGGAATGACATCTGGCTGCACCCGCCCTTCAAGCAGTGGTCGATCGCAGATGAGATCGCCTCGATCCGCTGCCCGCTGTTGGCCGTG
This sequence comes from Rubrivivax sp., assembly GCA_031400795.1. Lineage (GTDB taxonomy): Bacteria > Pseudomonadota > Gammaproteobacteria > Burkholderiales > Burkholderiaceae_C > Rubrivivax. The sequence continues at coordinate 4,204 of JANNQO010000096.1, forward strand.
CAGGGCCTGGACGACGAATACGGCACGCTGGAACAGATCCGCGGCATCGCACGCCGCCTGCCGCACACCGAGCTGTTGGAGCTGCCCGCCTGCGGCCATTCGCCGCATCGCGACCAGCCCCGGATACTGATCGAAGCAGCCGCCCGCTTCTTCGCCTACAACCTCTGAAACCGACCGCAGCCCGGTCTTCGGGGAACAGCGATGCTGAGCTACCAGGTTGAACATTTCGGCCGCCCTCTGGCGCAAGTGATGCGCGACACCCCGCAGCCGCGGGGCAGCGAAGTCCTGGTGGGTGTCAGCCACTGCGGCGTTTGCCACAGCGACGTGCACCTGCACGACGGCTACTTCGACCTCGGCGGTGGCGCCAGGCTCGACATGGCGCGCCCGATGCAGCTGCCACGCACCTTGGGCCACGAGATCGCGGGCACCGTGGTCGCCGTAGGTCCTGATGTCGGCCCTGATGTCGGCCCTGATGCGCCCGGCGCGAAGGTCGGTGATCGGCGTGTCGTGTTCCCGTGGATCGGCTGCGGCGAATGTGCGCTGTGTGCTGCCGGCGACGAGCACCTGTGCAACGCGGCGCGCGCGATCGGCGTGAACCGCGACGGCGGTTTTGCCGACCATGTGCTGGTGCCGCATCCGAAGTATCTGCTCGACCACGGCCCGCTCACGCAGCAGCAGGCCTGCACCTACGCCTGCTCGGGCCTCACTGCGTTCAGCGCGTTGAACAAGCTCGGTCGCATCGGGCCCGGCGACGCGCTGTTGATCATCGGCGCGGGCGGCGTCGGTCTGTCGGGCATCCGCCTGGCCAAACAACTGTTCGGCGTGGCGCCGATCGTCGTCGAACTCGACCCCGGCAAATGGGACGTCGCGCGTGAGGCCGGTGCCGGCGCGGTGATCGACCCGAAGGCCGACGGTGCGCTGAAGGCGCTGGTCAAGTCCACCGGCGGCGGCGTGGTCGCGGCTGTGGACTTCGTCGGTGCGTCTTCGTCGTTCGCATTCGGCTTTGGCGCCCTGCGCAAGGGCGGCCGGCTGGTCTGCGTCGGGCTGCTCGGCGGCTCGACGAGCCTCGTGCCCGCGATGGTGGCGATGAAGGCCGTCAGCGTGCTCGGCAGCTACGTCGGCAGCCTGGCCGAGATGCAGCAGCTGATGGCCATCGCCAGGACCGGCGTGTTGCCCGAGCTGCCGATCACCACGCAGCCCCTGTCCACCGCCACGCAAGCACTCGAAGACCTGCGCGCCGGCCGCATCCGCGGCCGCACGATCCTCGTTCCCTGAAGGAGTTTCCCGATGAGCATCGAATACCCCACGCTGAGCCTGTACATCAACGGCGAGTTCCTGCGCGGCGGCGGCCGCCGCGAACAGGACATCGTCAATCCCGCCACCGGCCAGGTGATCGGTCGATTGCCGCACGCCACGCGCGAAGACCTGGACCTGGCCCTGGCCAGTGCCGCGAAGGCGTTCAGCACCTGGAAGAAGAGCTCGCCGCTGGAGCGCAGCAAGGTGCTGCGCAAGGTGGCCGAACTGGCCCGCGCGCGGTCGCAAGAGATCGGCCGCGGCATCACGCTCGACCAGGGCAAGCCGCTGGCCGAGAGCGTCGGCGAAGTGAACTTCTGCGCCGAACACGCCGAGTGGCACGCCGAAGAATGCCGGCGCATCTACGGCCGTGTGATCCCGGCGCGGGCGGACGGCGTGCGCCAGCTCGTGCTGCGCGAGCCGGTGGGCGTGTGCGCGGCGTTTTCGCCGTGGAACTTTCCGTTCAACCAGGCGATCCGCAAGATCACCGCGGCGGTGGGCGCGGGCTGCACGATCGTCATCAAAGGTCCCGAAGACGCGCCCAGCGCGGTGGTGGCACTCGCCCAACTCTTCCACGACGCCGGGCTGCCGCCCGGGGTGCTGAACCTGGTGTGGGGCGTTCCGGCCGAGGTCTCGGCGCACCTGATCGACAGCCCGATCGTGCGCAAGATCAGCTTCACCGGATCGGTGGCAGTGGGCAAGCAGCTCGCCGCACGTGCCGCCGCGCTGATGAAGCGCACAACGATGGAGCTCGGCGGCCACGCGCCGGTGATCGTCTGCGACGACGCCGACATCGACGCGGCGGTGAAGCTGCTCGTGCCCTTCAAGTTCCGCAACGCCGGCCAGGTGTGCATCTCGCCGACACGCTTCTTCGTGCAGCAAGGCGCGTACGACAAGTTCGTCGCCGGATTTGTCGAGAAGACCCGCGCGCTGAAGGTCGGCGACGGTCTGGCCACCGGCACGCAGATGGGGCCGCTGGCACAGCCGCGGCGGGTCGGCGCCGTGGCCGGCTTCATCGCCGATGCGCAAGCGCGTGGCGCCAGCGTGCTGGCCGGCGGCGCGCCGATTCCTGGCCAGGGCAACTTCTTCTCGCCCACGGTGATCGCCGAGCTGCCCGACGACTCCCGGCTGATGACCGAAGAGCCTTTCGGCCCAGTCGCCGGCATCGTGCGCTTCAAGACGCTGGACGAAGCACTCGCGCGCGCCAACGCGCTGCCCTTCGGCCTGGCGAGCTACGCCTTCACGACGTCGACGAAAAACGCTCAGGCGATCAGCAGTGGGCTGGAGGCCGGCATGGTGGCCATCAATCACCTCGGCCTGGCGCTGGCCGAAACGCCGTTCGGCGGCATCAAGGACAGCGGCATCGGCAGCGAAGGCGGTGCCGAGACCTTCGACGGCTATCTCACCACCAAACTCGTGACGCAGCTGAACTGAGGGTCGTCACCGGGCACGTCACGGCCGACGCGGCGCGGCGAGTTGATGGCGCCCTCGCCGCTCAATCCCGAGGCTTCGGTGCACTCGGGGTGGCGGATGTCACGACCATCGCTGCGGCCAGGTCCTCCAGCGCGCTGCCCACCGACTTGAAGACCGTGCGCTCATGCGCCGAGCCGCGGCCCGACACACGCCCGGCACTCAGGTCGGCGAGCGTGCCACGCACATCGGCAGCAACGAACACGCCGCGCGAGAGCGGGCCGAGCAGGTCGCCGCTCTTCTTCAGCGCTTCGTCGGTGTCGACGAACAGGCTGGCAGCTGCGAAACAATCGTCGTCGGCTTCGCGCATCGCGGGCGTGAAGCTGCCGATCAGGTCCAGGTGCGTGCCCTCGCGCAGCCAGCGGCCGCGCACCAGCGGTTCGCGCGCCAGCGTGGCGCAGCTGATCATGTCGGCTTGGTGCACGGCGGCTTCGAGGTCGGGCGCTGCCGCGGCATCGAAGCCGAGTTGCCGCCACTGCTGCGCCAAGGCCTCCCCGGCCGCGAGGCTGCGTGCCCAAACGGCCACACGTTCGATCGCCCGCACTTCGCGGTAGGCCTCGGGCAGCAGCGCGGCCACGCGGCCGGCGCCGACCACCAGCAGCTGCCGCGCATCACCGCGCGCCAGGAACGACGCCGCCAGTGCCGACGCCGCCGCGGTGCGCCGTGCGGTGATCTCGCCGCCGTCGATCAACGCCAGCGGCGCGCCGGTGTTGGCGTCGTAGAGCAGGTAGCTCGCGTGCAGCCCCGGCAGGCCACGCGCGGCATTGCCGGGCGCTACGTTGACGATCTTCACGCCGTAGCAGCGGCCGGGCAGCCAGGCCGGCATGATCAAGGAGCTGATGCTTTCGGCGCCAGGCACCGGCAGCTCGTGCACATGGCGCGCCGGCACTTCGCAGCCGTTGGCGAACAGCGCGCGCAGCGCCGCAATCAGTCGCGAAAACGGCAATGCGCTGCGCGTGGCCTCAGCGTCGAAGACTTTCATGACCGGGCAGCATACCGACGATGAAAGATCCGGCCGGGCGAAGCGACCCACCCGGTTGCCAATCGGTGGAGATTGCGATGGTCGAGCGTTGGATGGGCTGGCTGGCCAGCATCGTGTGGGCCGCGGCGCTCGCAGCCTGTGGCGGCGGCGAGCCGGTGGGCGACGCGCGCTCAGCCAGCGCAGCGCGGGAGAAGACTCAAGCCGTGGCCCCGCTTTCCGTGGACGCGCTGCTCGACTGGGCCGAGCGCGCCTATCCGCAGTATTTCCCCGGCCAGCAGGTGACGCTGAGCTCGGCACCCTACGAGTACCGCCACTACCCGCAGACCGGCAACTACGTGGGCGTGGCCGGCGAGGACGTGTACGTGCTCGGCCCGATCTCGAATCAGCAGCTGCAGCGGGTGGGCCGGCGCGAAGACTTCCGCTGCCAGGTGCAGCCGCAGGACTGCGAGCCGCGCTACGCCCGTGCCGGCTGGACGGCGCAGCTCAGCACGCTGTCGCACGGCGTGGCCGGCACGGTGACCATCGTCGACTCGCGCACGCTGCGCATCAGCGGCTTTCGCTACGACGGCCTGGCGCCGCTGGTCTTCGGCTACATCGGCGCCGAGAACAACTTCAGCGCCTTCGCGGCCGGCAAGGCGATCGGCGCGGAGTTCGCGCACCGGGCCTACACCGGCGAAACCGTGGAGCTGCAGCTGCCCGCGGGCCAGAGCCTGGACGGTTTCAACGCGATCTCGATCTGGTGCGTGCAGTTCCGCGTCAACTTCGGCTCCGGCAGCTTTGCGCCGCCGCCGGCTGCGCCGCAGTAGGCACAAGCACCGTTGTCGGCACTCGCCGGCAGCGGCGCACTTCGCACACTGCCGGCAGCAGTGTGCGTGGGAACGCGTGGCAGCTCAGAGGCCGAATCGGGCCGGCGCGTAAGCAGCTGCGTCGAGCTGCAGCGGGCGGCCCAACATCAGATCGGCGAGCAGCCGCGCCGACCCCGGCGTCACCGTCCATCCGAGCTGCCCATGCCCCGTGTGCAGCCACAGCCCGGGCACGCGCGTCGGGCCCACCAGGCACAGACCATCGGCGCACATCGGGCGCAACCCGGTCCAAGGCTCGGCCGCATCGGCGGGCAGTGCGGCCCAATAGGCCGGATACAGGCGCTGCACTGCCCGCGCGAGGTTGGCCACGCGCTGCGCATTCAGCCGCAAGTCGAAGCCGGTGAACTCCGCGGTGCCGGCCACGCGCACGCGATCGTCGCCCACCGGTACCACAGCCGCGTGCAGGTCGGAGTCGATGACCGCGACGCGCGGTGCGCCGGCCGCCACGGGCAGCGTCAGCGAGTAACCCTTCACCGGGCGGATCGGCAGCGCCAGACCCAGTGGCCGCGCCAGCGCGACGCTGTGGCTGGCGGCGCACAGCAGCACGGCATCGCAGCGATGTTCGCCGCTCGGCGTGCATACACCGCAAGCCCGGCCGTTCTCGGTGAAGATGCCGCGCACGTCAGCTTCGAAGTGCAAGGCTGCGCCCTGTGCGCGCAGCCGCGCGGCCAGCGAGCGGCAGAACGCCAGCGGGTCGCCGCGCTGATCGCCGGGGAAGTGCAAGGCGCCGGCGAGTTGCGCCGCCACCGGGGCCAACGCGGGTTCATGGAGCAACGTGGCGTCGCGGTCGAAGACTTCGAAGGCCAGGCCATGGGCACTGAGCCGCTGCGCCCACACAGTCGCTTCGTTCAGCGCCGCCTGGTCGCGAAACAGCTTCAGCGTGCGCGCGGGCTTGAAGTGGTACTCGATGCCCTGCTGGCGAAAGTGCGCCATCTGGGCGACGCTGTAGCGCGCCAGCAGCAGGTTGGCCAGCGCGTTGGCCTCGAAGGCGCTGCCGCTCGAGTGGCGCAGGAAGCGCCACCCCCAGCCGATCAGGCTGGGCAGCGCATGCAGCCGCAGCAGCATCGCCGACTCTTCGTTGCCCAGGCTGGCCAGCAGCTGCCGCCACACGCCCGGGCTGTTCCAGGGCTCCGCGCTGCTCGGGTGTTGCAGCGAGCCGTTGCGCGCGCTGGTCTCTTCACCCGGGCCGCCGCGACGCTCGAACACCGAGACCTCGGCGCCGCCTTCGCGCAGCCAGTAGGCTGCGGTGAGGCCGGCCAAGCCGGCACCGACAATGGCGACGTGCATCAGGCGACGTGCATCAGGCGAGGTGCATCAGGCCTTGTGCGCGCCGGCTTTCACGCTCTGCGCAGTCTGGCCGAAGAGAGCCCTGCGCGCTTCGTCGGTGAGCGCCGGGGCGCGCAGCTCCTTGCCGACATCCAGGGCGCGCCGCAGCGCCGGGTGCTGCATCAGCATCTCGTACCAACGTTTGACATGGGCGAACTGATCCAGCGGCACCTGCTGCGCCTTGTAGGTGCGCACCCAGGGCAGGATCGCCATGTCGGCGATCGACAGCTGCGTACCGGCGACGAACGCACCGGTGCGTTCGAGCTGCCCGTCGAGCACGCCATAGAGGCGATTCACTTCCTTGCCGTAGCGCTCGATCGCATAGGGCAGCATCTCGGGGGCGTAGAGCAGGAAGTGGCCGTTCTGCCCCGCCATCGGGCCCAGGCCGCCCATCTGCCACATCAGCCATTCGAGCACCGACTTGCGCTCGCGCAGCGCGGTGGGCAGGAAACGGCCAGTCTTCTCGGCCAGGTAGATCAGACAAGCGCCGCTCTCGAACACCGACACCGGCTCGCCGCCGCCGGGCGGATCGTGGTCGACGATGGCCGGCATGCGGTTGTTCGGGCTGATCGCCAGGAACGCCGGCGCGAACTGTTCGCCCTTGCCGATGTTCACTGGCTTCAGCCTGTAGGGCAGCGCGCACTCTTCGAGCATCCAGCTGATCTTCCAGCCGTTGGGTGTGGGCCAGTAGTAGAGGTCGATCATGTCCAACGCCGGACGTTCACAGAGACGGCACGATCACCAGCTTGCCGGTAGCCTGGCGCGCTTCGAGTGCCTTCAAGGCTTCGGGCGCCTGCGCCAGCGAATAGCGCGCCGACACCAGCGGTCTGATCTTGCCCTCGGCCATCCAGCCCATCATCTGCTGCATCGCCGCCAAGTTGGCTTTCGGCTCGCGCTTGGCGAACTCGCCCCAGAACACGCCCACCAGGCTGGCGCCCTTGAGCAGCGCCAGATTCAGCGGCAGCCTGGGAATCTCGCCGTTCGCAAAGCCCACCACCAGATAGCGGCCGCGCCAGGCGATCGAACGGAACGCCGGCTCGGCGTAGACACCACCGACGGGGTCGTAGATCACATCCGGCCCCTTGCCGTCGGTGGCCGTCTTGATCGCCTCGCGCAAGTCCTGCGTCGTGTAGTTGATCAACGTGTCGGCACCATGCGCTTTGCACACCGCGAGCTTCTCGTCGCTCGACGCGGCGGCGATGACCCGCGCCCCCAGCGCCTTGCCGATCTCCACCGCCGCCAGGCCCACGCCGCCGGCAGCACCGAGCACCAACATCGTCTCGCCTGCCTTCAACGCCGCGCGATCCACCACCGCGTGATGCGAGGTGCCGTAAACCAACGTGAACGAAGCCGCCACCTCGTCGCTGGCGCCCGGCGGCAGCGGCACGACACCCGCAGCGGGCGCGATCAGCTGCTCGGCGAAGCCGCCGGTGCCGGTAAAGGCGATGACCCGGTCTCCGGGCTTGACGTGGCGAACGCCCTCGCCCACCGCGGCCACCACCCCGGCCACTTCGCTGCCCGGAGTGAACGGCAGCGCAGGCTGGATCTGATACTTCTTCTGGATGATCAGCACGTCGGGGTAGTTCACCGACGCAGCGCGCACGTCGATCAGCACCTCGCCGGCCTTGGGCGGCGGCAAG
>JANNQO010000097.1:0-12278 GCA_031400795.1 Rubrivivax sp.
GTCGTCTACCAGGTCATCAAGGACGGCTTCCTGACGCGCCACGTGCCCACCATCCGCGAGCGGTACCGGGCGCAGCGCGACGCGATGCGCAAAGCGCTGGAAGAACACATGCCGGCGGGCTGCCACTGGAACACACCGATCGGCGGCATGTTCTTCTGGGTCGAGTTGCCGCCGGGTCTGGACGCCACCGCGCTGCTGCCGCAGGCCGTCGCGGCCGGCGTGGCCTACGTGCCCGGCGCCACCTTCTTCGCGCACCAGCCGCGCGCCAACACGCTGCGCCTGAGTTTCGTCACCGTGCCGCCCGAAACCATCACGCGCGGCGTGGCCTTGCTGGCGCAGGTCCTGAAATCCGCTCTTTGACCTCAACGTTTCACATGACACAACGCCGGTTCCACCAGCTCGATGTCTTCACTGCCGTGCCGCTGCGCGGCAACCCGCTGGCCGTGGTGCACGACGCGAGCGGCCTGGCCGAGGCCGAGATGGCCGCTTTCGCGCGTTGGACGAATCTCTCGGAAACCACCTTCCTCTTCCCACCCGGCAACCCCGCGGCCGACTACCACGTGCGCATCTTCACCCCCGGCGGCGAGCTGCCCTTCGCAGGCCACCCGACGCAGGGCAGCTGCCATGCCTGGCTGGCGGCCGGCGGCGTGCCCCGGCAGCCGGGGGTGGTCGTGCAGCAATGCGGCGTGGGGCTGGTGCGCGTCAAGCAGCAGGGCGGACGGCTCGGATTCGCGGCGCCACCGTTGCGCCGCAGCGGGCCGCTGGACCTGGCGACGATCCGCCAGATCGTGCAATCGCTGCAGCTCGAGCCCGGGGACATCGTGCAGCACCAGTGGGTCGACAACGGCCCGGGCTGGTGCGCGGTGCTGCTGCGCTCGGCCGAACGCGTGCTGTCGCTGAAGCCCGATTTCGCGGCGATGGGCGCGCTGAAGCTGGGCGTGATCGCACCGCAACCGGCCGGCCATGCCACGCAGTTCGAAGTGCGCGCCTTCGTGCCCGGCCTGTCGGTGCCCGAAGACCCGGTGACGGGCAGCCTGAATGCAGGCCTGGCGCAGTGGCTGATCGGCGCCGGGCTGGCGCCGGCCGAGTACGTCGCCACGCAGGGCACGGCACTCGGCCGCGACGGGCGGGTGCACGTGCGGCGGCTGGGCGAGGACACCTGGATCGGTGGCGACGTGGTGTGCTGCGTCGAGGGTTTCGTCACGCTGTGACCATGGAACTCGACCACCTGGTGATAACCGCCGCGACGCTGGAAGACGGCGTGCGTTGGTGCGAAGCCACCTTGGGTGTGACGCCCGGGCCCGGCGGCAAACATCCGCTGATGGGTACGCACAATCGCCTGCTGCGACTGGGCGGCTTTCCGGCAGCCTTCCTGGAGATCATCGCCATCGACCCCGAAGCGCCGCCGCCCGTGCATACACGTTGGTTCGGCCTGGATGGCCGCCCGCGCGATGCCGAACCCGCGCTCGTGCACTGGGTAGCGCGCTGCGACCATCTCCGCCAGCGATGTGAAACGTTGGCCCGTCTCGGTTTCGATCCCGGTGCGCCGACGGCGGCCAGCCGCGACACGCCGCAGGGCCTCTTGTCGTGGACGATCAGCGTGCGGCCCGATGGCCAGCCGCAGGCCGCCGGCGCGCTGCCCACGCTGATCGAATGGCGCAGCCGGCATCCGGCCGAGCAGATGCCGCTCAGCGGATTGACGCTCGATGCGGTCGAGGTGGGCGGTTTGCCGGCCTCGGTGGCCGATCACTTGGCAGCGCCGAGCGTGGCGTTCGCAGGCGCAGCAGGACTCCGCGCCACACTGCGCAGCCCGCGCGGGCTCATCACACTGGAGACGGCTGGCCGATGACCGACGAACTGTTCCGCGAAGACGCCACGCTCGCCGACTGCGAGGCCACCGTGCTGATGCATGCCGAAGGCGGCGTCATCCTCGACCGCACGGTGTTCTACCCGGTGGGCGGTGGCCAGGCCGGCGACATGGGCCTGCTGCGCTTGGCCGATGGCCGCGAGATCGCGGTCGTCGACACGCGCAAGAGCAAGGAGCACCCCGGGCACATCGTGCACGTCGTTTCACCCGGCGTCGACCTCAGCGCCTTCGCCGCGGGGCAGCGGATCAGCGCGCGCATCGATGTGGCGCGGCGGCTGGCACACCGTCGTTTCCACACCGCCACGCACCTGCTCTGTGCCTTGATCCCGCATCCGGTCGACGGCTGCTCGATCACCGCCGGTTACGCGCGGCTGGACTTCCACATGCACGAGCCGCTGGACAAGGAGCAGCTCAACGCCGGCCTGGCGCGCTTGATCTCAGAAGCGCATCCGGTGCGGCACCGCTGGATCAGCGAAGCAGAACTCGACGCCAACCCGAGCCTCGTGCGCAGCATGAGCGTGCAGCCGCCGCGCGGGCTGGGCCGCGTTCGCGTGCTGGAAATCGAAGGCGTCGACCTTCAGCCCTGCGGCGGCACGCACGTGAGCAACACCGCCGAGATCGGCGCGGTGCTCGTCACCAAGATCGAAAAGAAGTCAGCCATGACCCGCAGGGTCGTGCTCGGCTTCGCCGAGCCGGCCGAAGGCCGAGGTTGACTAACATCAAGCGGCCGCCACGGAACCGGCTCCGCCGGGCCGCGAAGGCCGAAGGCCGCTACGGGGGCGGTCCCAGCTACTGATTGCGGTAGTCGTCGTGGCAGCCCTTGCAGGATTGCCCCACCGGGCCGAACGCGGCCTTCAGGTTGTCGAGGTTGTTGGTCTTGGCCGCCGCAACGAGCTTGACCATTTCGTCCTGCATCTTCTTGGCGCCTTCGTCGAACTTGGCACGTTCGGTCCAGATATTGGCCTTGGCGCCGCCCTTCAGCGTGCCCGCCGTGCCTTCGACGAAGCCGGCGAAAGGCAGGCGCGACATCGTTCCCGCCACTTCGGCATTCGTCGCTGCGGCCGCCGCGTCATACGGCGCCTTGCCTTGCACCATCGCGCCGATGCGGCCGAAATGGTTGGCCATCACGAACATCGCACTCTGGCGGTACTTCACTGCGTCTTCGGGCTTCTGGAACTGCGCGGCAGCGGGCAGTGCGGCGGCAACAGCAGCCACGGTGGCGGCGGCGAGCAACAGACGATTCATGCAGGGCTCCATTCGTAGAAGAAACGCGTCGAGGGGCGCAATATACGGAAACGGCGTCGAGCTTGCCGCGTCGTCAGGGAAATCCTGAGAACAGCCCTCAACACCGGTTGAGTGCCGGCCGGCTCGGTTAAGGTTGCGGCTTCTGCCGCCCATGTTGCCGCCCATGCCCGCTGCCGAGATCAAGCGCATTCGCGTCTGGGACCTGCCCACGCGAATCTTCCACTGGGTGCTTGCGCTGACCATCGTCGGCTCGGTGGTGAGCGCCAAGATCGGCGGCAACGCGATGCCCTGGCATTTCCGCTTCGGCTTGCTGGTGCTGGCGCTGCTGGTCTTCCGCCTGGCCTGGGGGCTGGTCGGTGGCCGTTGGTCGCGTTTCGCTTCGTTCATTTACTCGCCGATGACGGTGGTGCGTTACCTGCGCGGCGGCGCGCGGCCCGGCGAACACTTAGAGGTCGGACACAACCCGCTGGGCAGCCTGTCGGTGTTCGGGTTGCTCGCCTTGCTGGCCCTGCAGGTGAGCACCGGGCTGATCGCCGACGACGAGATCGCCAACGTCGGCCCGCTGAATAAATTCGTCGCCACCAGCACCGGATTGCTGGCCACCGGCTGGCACAAGACCTGGGGGCAGTGGATCATCATCACGATGGTGGTGCTGCATGTCGGTGCCATCGTCTACTACCTGGTGGCGAAGAAGACCAACCTGCTGCGGCCGATGATCGACGGCGACAAACTGCTGCCCGCCGGCACGCCTGCCGCCAGCGATGGCGCCGCGCAGCGCGTGCTGGCGCTGGTGCTGGCCGCCATCGGCGCGGCGATCGCGGTCTGGGTCCTTCGCCAGGGCGGGTGATGGCCGAGGTGCGCATCGTCGAAGCGACGCTCCCGCAGCAGCTCGACGCGGCGCGCGCCCTGTTCGCCGAGTACGCGCGCAGCTTGAACGTCGACCTGTGCTTCCAGAACTTCGATGCCGAGCTGGCCGGCCTGCCCGGTGAGTACTGCGCGCCGGCCGGCGCCTTGCTGCTGGCCACCGTGGACGGCGAACCGGCCGGCTGCGGTGCGCTGCGCCCGCTGCCTGACGTCGACCACCCCGATGCCTGCGAGATGAAGCGCCTGTACGTGAGAAGCGGTTTTCGTCGCCTGGGACTGGGCCGTTCGATCGCGCAGCGGCTGATGGATGCGGCCACCCAGGCCGGCTATTCGACCCTGCTGCTGGACACGCTGGACGAGATGGAAGCGGCGCGCGAGATGTACGCCTCGCTCGGCTTCGTCGAGGTGCCGCCCTACTATCACAACCCGATCGCGGGGGCGCATTACCTCAAGGTCGATCTGTAGGGGCGCCGCAGCTCGTGAGTTGGTAGACCATGTCAGGTTGTGGGGCCACGGCAAGGCTCTCACCGGCGCTGAGCGTTTCGGCTCTTCACTCCCCTTCGGCGGCGACGACGGGGTGGACGCGGAAGTACAACACGGCCGGCGGCGGTGCCTCGCCCCGGTGAAAGATCAGGTCGCCAAAATCCGAATCGAAGGTCAGCAGAACGCGCCGGGCATTGCGTGCCAGCGTCAGCACACCTCGACCATCGACGCCCGCCGACGCGACCGCGACGCTCAGGACGTCATGGCCCGCCGCCAACAGACCTTCGGCAACACCGCGCGGAATGTTCTCGTCGAGCAGGACGGGGCGGGTCACTCCGAGACCTGACCCTCTGCCGCCTTCGCCTGCAGGATGAACGATTCATCCTTGAGGCAGTCGCGCACGAACGCGAACACCGCCTGCAAGTCTTCAGCCTTGATATGCGGGTAGCCGTCGAGGACCTGCGCCTCGCTCCAGCCGGACGCAAACAGGTCGAGCAGGAACTCCACGCCGATGCGCGTGCCGGCGATGCGGGGCTTGCCGAACAGCGTGTCGGGTGTGGTGATGATGCGGCCGTGCCAGTCCATGCTCAGCACCTCCGGGACAGGTTAACGAATTCGTCGCAGCCTACGTCGACTGCCCGACTTCGAGTGTCGCGCCAGCAGCGTTGCCGAGTATGCGCCGAAGGCGCGGGCTGGCGAGCCGGCAGCGATTGGAGAGAACTCCGGCAGGTCCGTGCCCCCAGCGCGGGCGGTACGATCCGCCGCCATGAGCGTCGAGACCATCACCACCGTCGAACTGCGGGCCGGCACGCTGCGCCTGGCCTTGTCTCCCGAACTCGGCGGCGCGATCGCCGGCTTGTGGCGTGGCGACGTGGCGGTGATGCGCAGCCGCGAAGCTGCGGAACTGGAGTCATCGCGCGCCGCAGCCTCGTTCCCGCTCGTACCTTATTCAGGGCGCCTGGGCTACCGGCGTTTTCGCTGGCTGGGTCGTGAGCACACGACCCAGCCCAACTTCGACGGCAGCCCGCATTCGCTGCACGGCATCGCTTGGCAACGGCCGTGGACGGTGGTCTCGGCCAGCGCCACCGCCGCAGTGCTCGCGCTGGATCACGAAGGCGACGCCGACTGGCCGTTTGCGTTCGCCGCGCAACAGCGCTTCGAACTCGCAGCCGAGTCGCTGACGCTGCACTTGAGCGTCACCAACCGCGCTGCGCACACGCAGCCGATCGGCCTGGGCTGGCACCCCTACTTCCCGAAGCGCCCGCGCAGCCGGCTGCACATCGAATCACGCGAGCGCTGGGAGACCGATGCCACCGGGCTGCCGACACGCCGCGTGCCGCACAGCGGCATCGACGCCGACGTGGCGCACCTGGACTTCGACCATTGTTTCGAAGGCTGGAGCGGAAGCGCGCGCATCCGCGACGAATTGCTGTCGCTGCGCCTGACCTCGTCCTTGCCCTACCTCGTGGTCTTCACACCGCCGCTGCGCGAGTACTTCTGCGTCGAACCGGTGAGCCACGTTGCCAACGCGATCCACATGAGCGACCCCAGCGCGCATGGCCTGCCGGCACTGGCGCCCGGCGCGAGTCTCGAGGCCTGGATGAAGCTCGATATCAGCGCCGTGCGCGGATGACCGAAACGCCGATCGACGCGCTGCCCAGCGTGCCACCGAGCCTGCTCGGCGAATCGCCGGTCTGGCATCCCGACCAAGGCGCGCTGTGGTGGTGCGACATCCCGGGCCGACGCCTGAACCGCTGGCATGCTGCAAGCGGCGCCCACCGCCACTGGGATTTCGACTGCGACCTCGGCTGCATCGCCCCGCTGCCCGGCGGCGAATGGCTGATGGCGATGCGCGACGGCCTGTGGCGCTTCGATCCCGCCAGCGGCCAGCGCGCGCACCTTGCCGATCCGCCCTACGACCCGGCTCGCGAGCGTTTTAACGACGGCAAGGCCGACCCGCAAGGCCGCTTGTGGGTAGGAACGATCTACGAGCCGCGCGACCCGCCGAACGCGGCGCTGTACCGCCTGGCAAGCGGCCGGCTGGAGCGCGTGGCCGGCGGCATCACGGTCAGCAACGGCCTGGCCTTCAGCCCCGACGGCCGCACGCTGTACTGGAGCGATACCAAAGCGCATCGCATCACCGCTTTCAATTTCGACGCTGCCGACGGCACGCTGTCGGCGCGGCGCGCCTTTGCCGAGTTCGCGCCGAAGGCACTGGATCAAGCGCTCGAAAGCTACGGCGGCCGGCCCGACGGTGCGGCGATCGACGCCGAAGGCTGCTACTGGGTGGCGATGTTCGAGGGCCAGCGTGTGTTGCGCTTCTCGCCGGGCGGCGAGTTGCTGCGCGAACTGGCGCTGCCGGTGCGCTGCCCGACCATGCCCTGCTTCGGCGGGGCCGACCTGCGCACGCTGTACATCACCAGCTCGCGCGAGAAGCGGCCGGCCGATGAACTGGCCGGGCAGCCGCTGGCCGGCTGCGTGCTGCGGCTGCGCGTGGACGTGCCGGGCTTGCCGGTCAACTTCGCCAAGCTGTGAGCTCGCAATCGCTTCCACGTGCGGCGCTGCTGGATCGGCTGCGCGAGACGAAATATTGGGACGTGGCGGTGATCGGCGGCGGCGCCACCGGGCTCGGGGTGGCGCTGGACGCCGTGGCACGAGGCTTCTCGGTGCTGCTCGTGGAAGGCGACGACTTCGCCAAGGGCACTTCGTCGCGCGCCACCAAGCTCGCGCATGGCGGCGTGCGCTACCTGGCGCAAGGCGACATCGGCCTGGTGCGCGAAGCCTTGCAGGAGCGCGGCGCCATGCTCGCCAACGCGCCGCACCTGGCGCAGCGCCTGGCTCTGGTGATGCCCAGCTACCGCTGGTGGGAGACCGGCTTCTACGGCATGGGCCTGAAAGCCTACGACGCGCTGGCCGGCCGGCGCGGCATCGGTGACACCGAATTCCTGAGCGCGCGCCGCACGCGCGAGCTGGTGCCCGGCGTGCAGCCGCGCGGTCTTTCCGGCGGCGTGAAGTACTGGGACGGTCAGTTCGACGACGCCCGCCTGGCACTCGCGCTGGCGCGCACAGCGGCGGCACGCGGCGCGTTGGTCGTGAATCGCTGCCGGGCCATGGCGCTGCTGCGCGAAGGCGGCAAGGTGCGTGGCCTGCGTGTGCAGGACGGCGAGAGCGGCGAGTCGATCGAGGTGCAAGCCGGCTGCGTGATCAACGCCACCGGCATCTGGGTCGACCAGGTGCGCGACATGGATCGTGAGGAGGGCGCGCCGCACCGCGCGCCGATCGTCGCCCCGAGCCAGGGCGTGCACCTGGTCGTCGACCGCCGCTTCCTGCCCGGCCAGCACGCGATCCTGGTGCCCAAGACCGACGATGGGCGTGTGCTGTTCTGCGTGCCCTGGCTCGGCAAAGTGATCCTGGGCACCACCGACACGCCGCGCCAGCAGGTCGAGGCCGAGCCGCGACCGCTGGTCGAGGAGGTCGAATTCATCCTTCGCGAAGCAGCGCGTTACCTGTTGCTCGCGCCGCAGCGAAGCGACGTGCGCTCGGCCTGGGTCGGCATGCGCCCGCTGGTCAAGCCCGACGACGAAGACGCCGGCGACAACACCAAGGCCTTGTCGCGAGAGCACACGGTGATCGTCGGGCGATCCGGGCTGGTCACCGTCACCGGCGGCAAGTGGACGACCTACCGCGCGATGGCCGAAGACGTGCTCGACCGCGCCATGTCGCGCGGCGTGCTGCCGCGCCGGCCGGGCGGCGTGACCGAGCGGCTGGCCCTGGTCGGCGCCGCGCCCGGCCGGCCCTTGGCCGAACCGCCGGGCGAACATCTGTACGGCAGCGAAGCGGCGCTGCTGCGCACGCTGCCCGGCGCCGATCGCTGGTTGTGGCGCGATGGTGCCGGTGGGTTGAGCGAAGCGATGGTGCGCTTCGCCGCGCGCTACGAGATGGCGCGCAGCGTCGAGGATGTGCTGGCGCGGCGCTGCCGCTTGTTGTTCCTCGATGCGGCCGAAGCGGCGGCGCAGGCTGATGCGGTGGCGGCGATCCTGGCCGAGGAACTCGGCCAGAGCGTCGACGCTTCGGCCTTCAAGGCACTCGCGGCGCAGTATGCGACGCTGCCTTGAAGTCGGGCACCACACCTACATCGACGAGCCGTACTTCACCGAACAGCCGTAAGGCCGGGTCTGCGCCAGCGTGACGGCCTTGCCGGCGAGCGTTTCGGCCAGCGCCACGTTGACGTGGTTGGTGGCCGTGGCAATGTCGGCCGGGTTGGCGCTGGCCTTGCTGTCGATGGCGCCGGCGTAGACGAGCTTGCCGGCAGGATCGATCACGTACAGATGCGGTGTGGTGCGGGCGCCGTAGGCGCGGCCGAGTTTGCCGTCGCTGTCCATCAGCGTGGAGCTTGCGGTTGCCTTGTGACCCGACATCCACGAGGTCATCGCCTCGGGGCTCCTGTAGTCGCCATGGTCCTTGTTCGTCGAGTTCACCGCGAGCCACACGACGCCCTTGCCGGTGGCGCTTTTCTGCGTCGCCTGCATGTTGCCGGCGCCGTAGTGCTTGACGACGTACGGGCAGCCGGGGTTGACCCATTCGAGCACCACATGCTTGCCCTTGAAGTCGGCCAGCGAGACGGTCTTGCCGCGTGTGTCCACGGCGCTGAATGCGGGGGCCGGCTCGCCGACCGAGACCGCGGCGCTGGACAGGCCAGCGGCGAGCAGTAGCGATGCCGCGACGGCGGTGACGAGCAGGGGGAAAGTCTTCAGGTTCATGGCAGGCTCCAAGTTCAACGCAGGGCAGCGACGGCGTCGCGCACTTCCTGCACAGTGAGAATTTCGTTCAGCAACTTGGGCGCGGTGGCCGACGGTGCGTACAGCGCGTAGACCGGCACGCCGCTGCGGTTCAGGCGCGCCAGCTCGGCGGAGATGGCGGCGTCGCGGCGCGTCCAGTCGGCGCGCAGCAGCACCACACCGCGCTTGTCGAACTCGGCCATCACGCCGGCATCCTTCAGCACGGTGCGCTTGTTGAACTGGCAGGTCACGCACCAGGCGGCGGTGAAGTCGACGAAGACCGGTTTGCCTTGTGCGGTGAGGTCGGCCACCTTCTGCGCGCTCCAGGGCTGCCACGCCTGATCCCGATGCTGCGCGCTGGCGTTGGCCGTGGCCGCCGCGCTCGGCGCCAGGCTGGGCAGCGCCCAGACCAAGGCGACGATCAAGCTGAAGGTGGCCACGGCGCCGAAGCCGACGCGCCCCTTGCGCCCGAGCGTCGGCGAGCCCAGGGCCCAGGCAACGAAGGCCAGGGCGAGCAGCGCACCGAGCAGCGCCGCCGCACCGTCGATGCCGACTTGTTGCCCGAGCACCCAGGTCAGCCAGATCACCGTGGCGAGCATCGGGAAGGCCATCAGCACCTTGAAATGCTGCATCCACAGCCCCGGCCGGGGCAGCAGCCGCGCCAGTCCCGGCCAGGCGGCGATCAGCAGGTAGGGCAGTGCCATGCCCAGACCCAGCACGGCGAAGATGGCCAGCGCCTGGGCGGTCGGCAGTGTCATCGCCAAGCCCATCGATGCGCCCATGAAAGGTGCCGTGCAAGGGGCGGCCACGGCCACCGCGAGCACCCCGGTGAGCACATCGTCGGCCAGCGGGTGCCGCGCGCGTGCGCAGGCCAAGCGATTCGGCAGCAGCGAGCCGATCTCGAACACACCCGCCAGGTTCAGCGCGATCAGCGTGAACAGCGCCGCCAGCGCCGCCACCACGTAGGGGCTCTGCAGCTGGAAGCCCCAGCCGAGCTGTTCGCCGCCGGAGCGCAGCGCGATCAGCAGCCCGGCCAGCGCGACGAAAGACAGCACGACTCCGGCGCTGTAGGCCAGCCCGCCGGCCAGCATCGCACGCCGGTCGTGCCCTTGCGTGGCGAAGCCCAGCACTTTCAGCGACAGCACCGGGAACACGCAGGGCATCAGGTTCAGCAGCGCACCGCCGATCAGCGCGAAGAGCAGCGCCATGGCCAGGCCGATCGATGCCGCGGGCGTGGCCGGCGTTGCCGGCGTGGTGACGGTTCCAGCGCCAAGCGAGGGCAGCGGCGCCGCGGCGAGCGGCTTCAGCGCCGGCCAGGGCGTGCTGACGCGCACCGCTACCTGCAAGCCGGCGCGCTGGCCATCGGCGATCAGTACGGCCGGCATCGCCGCTGGCGATTCGCTGCGCTGCGCATCCAGCGCCACGCGCGCCTGCCAGCGCTCGCCCTGCCACGTGGCCTGCTGCACGGCAGCGTTGGCGATCACGCCGGCGGTTTCGGGCAGGAACAGCAGCTTGCGGCCGCGCCAGGCCGCGGGCAGGCCGTCGATGCTTACCACCAAGGTTTCGCCTTCCACCGCAGCGCTTGCTTTCGCGTCCGGCACGGCCTGCGGCACCGCCGCCCGCGCCGCCTCGAACAAGGCGGCGTGCCCGGCCGTGGCGGCTTGCGCCGGCACGCTGATCGCGAACTCACCCGACTCGGGGATGCAGACGTCCTTGCACACCAGCCACTCGGCCTTCAGCTTCACGTCCAGCTGGCTGCCGGCGAAGCCCGCGCTCACCTGCACCGGCACCGGCAGCAGCAGCGTGTCTTCGTAGCCATAGTTCATCAGCGGCCCGATCGGCAGCTTCTTCGGCGTCGGCCACTGGATGTCGCCCGCGCTCACGCCCGCGGGCAGCTGCCATTCGAGGGTTGTCGGCAGGCCGGAATCGCCCGGGTTCTTCCAGTAGGTGTGCCAATGCGGCTGGTGGCGGATCACCAGGCCCAGCCACAGCGGCTGGCCGGGTTTCACGCCCTCGGGTGCATGCGCCACCAGCTCGGCGCGCACCTGTGGTGTGGTGACCAACGCGCCTGCCGCCCACGCCGATGCATTCGCACAGAGGCTGGCCAGGACAAGGGCGCAGCGGGTGATCCAGGGCATGGCGGGCTTGGAGTGCATCAAGGGGGTGTCGGTTTCGTGCCGTCGTCACTTACGGCGGCCTGTGGGCCCCGGCGCGCGATTTTCCGCGTTTCGCCGATTGCCACCACAACGAATTGTTCAGCGGGCAGGCCGGTATCGCGGCGCGCCTGCGCCAGCGCGCGCGGCGGCTCGTCCAGCGCCTCGTCGGTGAGCTCGAAGGTGCCCCAGTGGATGCCCAGCGAGGCCTTGGCGTTCAGGTCGCGGTGCATCTGCACGGCTTCCAGCGGGTTGATGTGCTGGTCTTTCATGAACCAGCGCGGCTCGTAGCCGCCGAGTGCCAGCAGCGCGATGTCGAAGCCGCCGCCGCGCTCGGCCAGCTGGCGCGGCGCGAAGCGCTGGCGGATGTCGGCGAAGTCCTTCGAATAGCCGGTGTCGCCGCTGAAGAACACGTGGCAGTCGGGCGCGAACACCGCCCAGCCACCCCACAGCGTCTGCAGCCGGTCGCCGAGGCCGCGGCCCGACCAATGCTGCACCGGGGTCATCACGATCTCCACCGCGCCGAAACGCTGCGACTGCCACCAATCCATCTCGGTCACGTTGTCGATGCCCAGGGCTTCGAACCAGGCCCTGTTGCCCAGCGGCACCAGAAACCGCGGTGGCCCGCCGGCTTGGGCGTTGAGCGCGACGACGCTAGGCTCGTCGAGGTGGTCGTAGTGGTTGTGCGAGATCACCACCACGTCGATGTGCGGCAGCTGCGCGAGCGCGAGGCCCGGTGCCTGCACGCGCTTCGGCCCGAACCAGGCGAGCGGCGACGCGCGCTCGGAGAAGATCGGGTCGGTGAGCAGGTTCAAGCCGACTTCCTTGAAGTGGTCGGCGTTGATGTACAGTAACGGCGTCGAGTTGTGGAACGGGACCGCATAAACC
>JANNQO010000098.1:0-11150 GCA_031400795.1 Rubrivivax sp.
GAGAAGTGGGACGCCGGCACCTACATTCCGCTGGCCAACGTCGCCGACGGCCAGGCGCCATTCGTCGTCATCGACTCCATCTTGTCGGAAGAAGCGGTGCTCGGCTTCGAGTACGGCTATGCCTCAGCCGACCCGAACACGCTGACGATCTGGGAGGCCCAGTTCGGCGACTTCGTCAACGGTGCCCAGGTCATGATCGACCAGTTCCTGGCCTCGGGCGAAGTCAAGTGGGGCCGCGTCAATGGCCTCACGCTGATGCTGCCGCACGGTTATGAAGGGCAGGGGCCCGAGCACAGCTCGGCGCGCCTGGAGCGCTTCATGCAGCTCGCTGCCGACAACAACATGCAGATCGTGCAGCCGACCACGGCCAGCCAGATCTTCCATGTGCTGCGCCGGCAGATGGTGCGCATGTTCCGCAAGCCCTTGGTGATCATGACGCCCAAGTCGCTGCTGCGGAACAAGGACGCCACCTCGCCCTTGTCGGAGTTCACCAAGGGCGAGTTCCGCACCGTGATCGGGCCAAACCACCCCGACATCGACCCGGCCAAGGTCAAGCGCGTGATCGCCTGCTCGGGCAAGGTGGTGTACGACCTGGTCAAGCGCCGCGACGAGAAGAAGGCCTGGGACGTGGTGGTGCTGCGTGTCGAGCAGCTCTACCCCTTCCCGCACAAGGCCTTCACCGCGGAGCTGAAGAAGTTTCCGAACGCCACCGAAGTGGTCTGGTGCCAGGACGAACCGCAGAACCAGGGCGCCTGGTTTTTCGTGCAGCACTACATCCACGAGAACATGGGCGAAGGCCAGAAGCTCGGCTACGCCGGGCGGCCGGCCTCGGCTTCGCCAGCGGTGGGCTATGCGCACCTGCACCAGGAGCAGCAGAAGGCGCTGCTCGACCAGGCCTTCGGCAAGCTCAAGGGCTTCGTGCTGAGCAAGTAATCAATCAACAGAGACGTTCATGGCCATCATCGAAGTCAAGGTCCCGCAGCTCTCCGAATCGGTGGCCGAAGCCACCCTGCTGCAGTGGAAGAAGCAACCCGGCGAGGCGGTTGCCATCGACGAGATCCTGATCGAGGTCGAGACCGATAAAGTCGTGCTTGAAGTGCCTGCGCCCGCGGCCGGTGTGCTGCTTGCGCATGTGGTGCCCGGCGGTGCCACCGTGCTGGCTGAGCAGCTGATCGCGCAGATTGACACCAGCGGCAAGGTCAGCGCCGCGGCGCCAGCTGCGGCTGGGGTGGCCGCGGCAGCGACGCCCGCTGCGGCGAGCAGCGCGGCAGGCAGCGCGGCGGGCATGGCAATGCCGGCCGCCGCCAAGCTGATGGCCGACAACCAACTGGCCCCCGGCACCGTCGCTGGCAGCGGCAAGGACGGTCGCGTGCTCAAGGGTGATGTGCTGGCGGCTGTGGCAGCGCCCAAGGCCGCCGCACCAGCACCGGTTGCGGCGCCGGTCGCGGTGGCCAAGACCCTGCAGGCGGTGGCGGCGCCGCCGGCGCCCAGCCTGGGTGAGCGCCCCGAGCAGCGCGTGCCGATGTCGCGGCTGCGCGCCCGCGTGGCCGAGCGGCTGCTGCAATCGCAATCCAGCAACGCGATCCTCACCACCTTCAACGAGGTCAACATGGCCCCGGTGATGGAGATGAGGAAGCGCTTCCAGGAGAAGTTCGAGAAGGAGCATGGCGTGAAGCTCGGCTTCATGAGCTACTTCGTGAAGGCCGCGGTCGCTGCACTCAAACGTTACCCGGTGCTCAACGCATCGGTGGACGGCAATGACATCGTCTACCACGGCTACTTCGACATCGGTATCGCGGTCGGTTCGCCGCGCGGCCTGGTGGTGCCGATCCTGCGCAATGCCGACCAGATGAGCTTTGCCGACATCGAGAAGAAGATCGCCGAATACGGCAAGAAGGCCACTGACGGCAAGCTGTCGATCGAAGAACTCTCCGGCGGCACCTTCTCGATCAGCAACGGCGGCGTGTTCGGCTCGATGCTGTCCACGCCGATCATCAACCCGCCGCAATCGGCGATCCTCGGTGTGCATGCCACGAAAGACCGCGCGGTAGTGGAAAACGGCGTCGTGGTGGTGCGCCCGATCAACTACCTGGCGATGAGCTACGACCACCGCATCATCGACGGCCGCGAGGCCGTGCTCGGCCTGGTGGCGATGAAAGAAGCGCTGGAAGACCCGGCACGTCTGCTGTTCGACATCTGAAGCCGTGAATCTTCCTGCTGCGCGACCCGATCTCAGGCCTGCGCTGCTCGCCGTACCGGTGTACGGCTCCGCTGCTCGACCTGACCTCGGGCCGCTCGCGACGGAATCTTCACGACTTCAGCGGCACCTCAAACACTTATGAACAAGAACTTCGACGTCATCGTCATCGGCGGCGGCCCGGGCGGCTACATCGCCGCGATCCGTGCCGCGCAGCTGGGCTTCACCACCGCCTGCATCGACGAGTGGAAGAACGAGAAGGGCGGCCCGGCACCCGGCGGCACCTGCACCAACGTCGGTTGCATCCCGAGCAAGGCGCTGCTGCAATCCAGCGAACATTTCGAACACGCGGGCCACCACTTCGCCGAGCACGGCATCGGTGTCGGCAACCTAACGCTCGACCTCACCAGGATGCTGGCGCGCAAAGACGCGGTGGTGAAACAGAACAACGAAGGCATCCTGTATTTGTTCAAGAAGAACAAGATCGCGTTTTTCCACGGCCGCGGTTCGTTCATCAAGGCGGCCGAAGCGGGCTGGGAGATCGGCGCCGGCGATGAGACCTTGGTGGGCAAACATATCATCGTCGCTACCGGCTCGAACGCCCGCGCCTTGCCCGGCGTGCCGTTCGACGAAGACGACATCTTGAGCAACGACGGCGCGCTTCGTGTCGCTGCCGTGCCCAAGACACTCTGCCTGATCGGCTCGGGCGTCATCGGCCTGGAGATGGGCTCGGTGTGGCGCCGCCTGGGCTCCGAGGTCACCGTGCTCGAAGCGCTGCCGACCTTTCTCGGCGCGGTGGACGAGCAGATCGCCAAGGAGGCGCACAAAGCCTTCACCAAGCAGGGTCTGAGGATCGAACTCGGCGTGACGGTCGGTGCAATCACGAAGGCCACGAGCGGCATGAGCGTGGCCTACACCGACGCCAAGGGCGCTGCGAAGTTGCTGACGGTCGACAAGCTCATCGTCTCCATCGGCCGCGTGCCCAATACGATCGGCTTGAACGCCGATGGCGTGGGCCTGAAGCTCGACGAGCGCGGCGCGATTGTTGTCGACGACGACTGCCGCACCAATCTGCCCGGCGTCTGGGCGGTGGGTGACGTGGTGCGCGGCCCGATGCTCGCGCACAAGGCCGAAGAAGAAGGCGTGGCGGTGGCCGAGCGCATCGCCGGCCAGCATGGCCACGTCGACTTCAACACCGTGCCCTGGGTCATCTACACCAGCCCGGAGATCGCCTGGGTCGGCCAGACCGAGCAGCAGCTGAAAGCGTCCGGCCGTGCGTACAAAGCCGGCACGTTCCCGTTCCTGGCCAACGGCCGCGCGCGCGCTTTGGGCGACACCACCGGCATGGTGAAGTTCCTCGCCGACGCAGCGACGGACGAGATCCTGGGCGTGCACATCGTCGGGCCGATGGCCAGCGAACTGATCGCCGAAGCGGTGGTGGCGATGTCGTTCCGCGCCTCGAGCGAAGACATCGCCCGCATCTGCCACGCCCACCCCTCGTTGAGCGAAGCGACCAAGGAAGCCGCGCTGGCGGTGGACAAGCGCACGCTGAACTTCTGACCGGGTTTCCTGACTTCAGCCGTGCCGGTCCGCCAGGTCTACGAGCAGACGCTGACCGAGCGTGGCTACCGCAGCGACGAGGCTCAAATGCGCGCCGTCGACTCGCTCGAGCGCTGCGAGAACGAGTGGATCGACTACAAGTCGATGCGCCGCAATGCCATCACCAAGCTGCTGATCCGCCCGCCCATTCCGCGCGGCGTGTACATGCACGGCGGCGTCGGGCGCGGCAAGAGCTTCCTGATGGACTGCTTCTTCCAGTCGGTGCCGCTGACGCGCAAGACGCGGCTGCACTTTCATGAGTTCATGCGCGAAGTGCACCGCGAGCTGCAGGAGCTGAAGGGCACGGTGAACCCGCTCGACGAACTCGGCAGGCGCATCGCACGGCGCTTTCGCCTCATCTGCTTCGACGAGTTCCATGTCGCCGACGTCACCGACGCAATGATCCTGCATCGGCTCTTGCATGCCCTGTTCGAAAACCGCGTCAGCATCGTCACCACGTCGAACTTCCATCCCGATGCGCTGTACCCGAACGGGCTGCACCGTGACCGCATCCTGCCGGCGATCGAGCTGCTGAAGTCGCGACTGGAGGTGATCAGCGTCGACGCCGGTGTCGACTACCGGCAGCGCACGCTGGAGCAGCTCGAGCTGTACCACTGCCCGCTCGACGAAGCTGCGGATCGGGCGATGCAGGACAACTTCGCGCGCCTGGCCGAGGCGCACGACGACGACCGGGTGCTGCACATCGAGCAGCGCACGATCCGCTCGATCCGGCGCGCCGGCGGCGTGGTCTGGTTCGACTTCCGCACGCTGTGCGGCGGCCCTCGCTCGCAGAACGACTACCTCGAGATCGCCACGCAGTTCCACACCGTGCTGCTGTCGGGTGTGCCGGCGATGTCGCCCAAACTGGCCAGCGAAGCGCGTCGCTTCACCTGGCTGGTGGATGTGCTGTACGACCGGCGCGTGAAGCTGATCCTTTCCGCCGAAGTGCCTGCCGAAGAGCTGTACACCGAAGGCCCGCTGGCGCACGAGTTCCCGCGCACGGTGTCGCGCCTGGCCGAGATGCGAACGGCCGAGTTCCTGGCCCTGCAGCGCCGCGTCGTGGACACTTCATTGACATGAAGAGCCTGCGCTGCTTGATCGCTGTTTGCCTGTCTCTCGGCCAGGCGGCCGTGCGGGCCGACGACAGCAGCGCGCAGCGCCAACGCCTGGCCGCCGAGCGGGCCACGATCGAAGCCCGCTTCCGCGCCGACGAGGCTGCCTGCCGCGAGCGCTTCGTCGTCACGCCTTGTGTCGACGAAGCCAAGGCGGCGCGGCGCGAGGCCCTGGCCCGGCTGCGCCAGCAGGAACTGGTGCTCGACGATGCCGACCGCCGGCAACGCGCGCTGAACCGGCAGCGCGACATTGCCGACAAGCGCGCGTTGAGTGCGGCGCAGGCCGTATCGGCGGCTGCCGCGACGGCCGACGCAAGCGCGCCGCTGCCGGCGCGGGCACCGATGGCGGCACCTGCCGCCGCGCAGGCCGAGCCTGCCGCATCACGCCCGGCGCTGGATGGCGGCGCCGATGCCGTGGCCCGGCGGGCCGAAAAGTCCGTGCAGCGGCAGGATCAGGCCCGCGAGCGCCAGCAGCGCATCGAACAGCGCGAGCGCGAGCATCAGAAGAAAGGCCAGAAGTCAGCGCCGCTGCCGGCGTCGGCCAGCCGGCCGTGAGTTCGGATCAACGAACCCCGGTCAAACCAGCGAGTCGATGCCCAACAGCGCCAGCGACAGGTTGTCGCCGCCGCCACGCGCGCGCTGCCGCGACTTGGTGACCAACATCTCCGTCGCTTCGCGCGGTGGCAGCGCGTGCAGAATGGCGCCGATTTCCTTCGGAGTGAAGTAGTGCCACAGGCCATCACTGCAAGCGATCATGGTGTCGCCGAACTCGAGCCTGTCGATGTGGTGCAGCGATACCGGCGGGTCGGTCTGCGTGCCCAGGCAACCGGTGAGCAGATTGGATTGCGGGTGCGTGTTGGCCTGCTCTTCGCTGATCTTGCCTTCTTCGACCAGGCGCTGCACGAAGCTGTGGTCGATGCTGCGCCACAACATCTCGCCGGCGCGGAAGTGGTAGATGCGCGAGTCGCCGGCGTGCACGATGTCGCAGCGCAGATCGGGCTGCAGCAGGAAAGTGGCCAGCGTGCTGTGCGGCTCTTCTTCCGCAGTGATGGCGGTGAGTTTGATCATCAGGTGGGACTCGTTCACCACCTGGCGCAGCAGCTCGCCGGCGTCTTCTTCGGCGGGCACGTAGCGGTCGAAAATCTGACGGGCGGTGAGCAGCACCTGATCGGCGGCTTTGCGGCCACCGCTCTTGCCACCCATGCCGTCGGCGACGATGGCCATCAGGCAGCCCATCACCCGCGGGTGGGCGACCAGTTCGACCTGGTCTTGTTGGTAGGCGCGGTCGCCGCGGTGCAGCCCGGTGGCAGCGCTCAGGCGGAAAGCCGCAGTGGCTGAAGGCATCACGGCGAATATAAACTCCGGGCACACGCCTCACGCGTGGAGCAATGGACAACAACCTGCATTCTCCGCAACGGCGGCTGATCGAACTGCGCATGGAACATGCGGACCTGGACGATCTGATCGACCGCAACGTGCTCGACCGCCCGGTCGACGAGTTGACGCTGCGCCGGCTGAAAAAACGCCGCCTGGTGCTGCGCGACGAGATCGCCCGGCTCGAGAGCGCGATCGAGCCGCCGGAGCCGGCCTGAGCGCCGCGAGCCTGGCCGAAGGCACGCGCCAGGCGCTGTCCGGCGGCGGCGCGCTCGCACAGCGTGACCCGCGCTTTTGCGAGCGACAGGAGCAACAAGCCTTTGCCGCCGCGGTCGCGCAGGCCCTCGAGCAGCGCGACGCGCTGGTGGTGGAAGCCGGCACCGGCGTGGGCAAGACCTTCGCCTACCTGGTGCCCTTGTTGCTGTCGGGCCGGCGCGCGCTGGTCAGCACCGCCACCAAGGGCTTGCAGGACCAGCTCTTCCTGCGCGACCTGCCGCGCTTGATCGAGGCGCTCGGGGTGCCCGTGCACATGGCCTTGCTGAAAGGGCGCGCCAGCTACCTGTGCCGCCATCGCCTCGAGCAGGCGCGCGAGCAAGCCGCATTGCCCGACCGCTGGGCGGTGCGCCAGCTGGCACGCATCGAGGCCTGGGCCACGGCGACGAAGAGCGGCGATCTGAGCGAGATCGACGGCCTGGACGAACGCTCTTCCGTGATCCCGCTGGTCACCTCCACGCGCGAGAACTGCCTGGGCAGCGAATGCCCGAAGTTCGCCGCTTGCCATGTGGTGGCGGCGCGCCGCGAAGCGATGCTGGCCGACCTGGTGGTGATCAACCACCACCTCTTCTTCGCCGACATTGCACTGCGCGACAGCGGTGTGGCCGAACTGCTGCCCACGGTCGACGCAGCGGTGTTCGACGAGGCGCACCAGCTCGTCGAGACCGGCGTGCAGTTCCTCGGCCAGCAACTCTCCACCGGGCAATGCCTGGACTTCGCACGCGACCTGCTGGCGCTGGGCCTGGCGCATGCGCGCGGGCTCGCGCCATGGAACGAGCTGGCCGGCGCCGTGGAAACCGCGGCGCGCGAGCTGCGACTGGTCTGCGCCGGCCACCTCACCGAGCTGCGTGGCTTGATCAAGCTGCACTGGCAAGAACGTGCGGGCGATGGTGCCTTGAACGCGCCGCTGGCGGCCTTGTGCCAGGCCTTGCAGGCCGCGGCAAACGCAGCGCAGGATCTCGGCGAGACCTCGCCCGACCTGGCGCATTGCGCATCGCGCGCGATGGCGCTGCACAGCCTGGCGTTGGTTTTCGTCGCACCGGCCGACCCCGAGCGCGTGCGCTGGATCGATCTCTCGCCGCAGCAGGCGCGGCTCGTCGATTCGCCGCTGGACATTCGCGAGATGCTGACCGAGCAGCGCGCACGGGCGGCCAAGTCGTGGGTCTTCACGTCGGCCACCTTGGGCGACGACGAGGCTTCGAGCTGGTTCACGCAGGCCTGCGGCTTGCAGGATGCGCGTGCGCTGCGCCTGGGCAGCCCTTTCGACTACGCGCGCCACGCACGGCTGTGGGTGCCGCCACGCTTTGCCAAGCCCGGCGATACGGCGCACCCGGCGGCGGTGGGCGCGTTCGCGGCGCGCGTCGCGGGCGCCCTGAACGGCCGGTGTTTCGTGCTCACCACCACCTTGCGCGTGCTGCCCGGCATTGCCGAGGCATTGCGCCGCGCCGCCGAAGCCGCGGGCCTGAGTTTGCGCGTGCTGGTGCAAGGCGAACAGTCGCGGCGCGAGATGCTGCAGCGCTTCGGCAACGGGCAGGGCGCCGTGTTGGTCGGCTCGCAGAGTTTCTGGGAAGGCATCGACATGCCCGGTGACGCCTTGCAGGCGGTGATCATCGACAAGCTGCCGTTCCCGCCGCCCAACGACCCGCTGGTGCAAGCCCGCGTCAAGCAGATCGAAGCGCAGGGCCGCAATGCGTTCAACGACTACTTCGTCGCCGAAGCGGCGGTGTCGCTGAAGCAGGGCGGGGGGAGACTGATTCGCAGTGAGACCGACCGCGGCCTGCTCGCCATCTGCGACCCGCGCCTGCGCCAGATGGGCTACGGCGCGAGGCTGCGTGCAGCGCTGCCGCCGATGCCGCTGTGCGCCGACGAGGACGAGGTCTTCGCGTGGCTGGCCGAGCTGGCCTCACACCATTGAGGCGGGCACGGCTCTACCAGAGCTTCCACCAGGGCCGCGCGGCGCTGCCGATCTCGGTGCCCTCGAGGAATCGGCTGGCGGGGAAGTTGCTGCGCAGCACCCGCTCGGCGTCATCGCGCAGCTGCGTCAGCTGCAAGCGCTCGTAGCTGCGCACCATGATCGCCAGCGCCTCTTCGGCCGCCGCTGATTGCTGGAATTCGGCCACCGCCAGCTGCGCGCGGTTCGCCGCGGCGACATAAGCGCCGCGACGATAGTAGTAGCGCGCCACATGCACCTCGTAGTTCGCGATCGCGTTGACGATGTAGCGCATGCGCAAGCCGGCGTCGGCGGCGTACTTCGATTCGGGGAACTGGTCGACGAGCAGCTTGAAGCTGGCGAACGAGTCGCGCGCGGCACGCTGGTCGCGCTCGCTGAGGTCTTGCCCGAACAGGCCACCGAGCAGGCCCAGGTCGTCGTTGAAGTTGATCACCCCGCGCAGGTACATCGCGTAGTCCAGCGCCGGGCTCGACGGGTTGAGCTTGATGAAGCGCTCGATCGTCGACAGCGCCTGCGCCCGTTCGTTGGTGCGCCAGTAGGCGTAGGCCAGATCGAGTTGCGCCTGCTGCGCGATCAGCGAGCCGGCGCCCAGGCCCTCGACGCGCTCGAGCGCTTTGATGGCGCGGTCAAAGCTGCCGGCTTCGATGTCGTCCTTGGCCTCTCGATACAATTTTTCGGCATTGCCGCCGGCGGGGCCGTCCGGGGTGCTGGAGCAGCCCAGCACGAACGCCGTCATCGCGGCCGACAAGAGCAGCACAAGGCGGCGCTGCAAGCACAACAAGCTCATCAAAGGAACGGCGCGGCCGGTAGCTCGCGCCCCATGCGACAGGGACCGTGATTATATGAACCGCCCCTCGCAGCCCCTGACGGAGGACGCCGATCCCAGCGAGGCCATCGATGGCAACGAATGGCGCCGTGCGAGCGTCGGCGCCGAGGGGCATGGCCAGCGCCTGGACAAACAACTCGTGCGGCTGGCGTGCGAGTTTTCGCGCAGCCACCTGCAATCGCTGATCGAGCGTGGCCATGTGCGCGTCGATGGTGTTGCGGCCACGCGCGCTTCGGCCAGGCTGCGCGCCGGCCAGCAGCTCGCGATCGAACTCGTGCCCACGGACGAAAGCCGCGCCTTCACGCCGCAGGTCATGGCGCTGGACGTGCTGCACGAGGACGAGCACCTGCTGATCATCGCCAAGCCCGCTGGGCTGGTGGTGCACCCGGCGCCCGGGCACTGGTCGGGCACCCTGCTGAATGGCCTGCTCGCCCGTCACGCCGCAGCGGCGGCCCTGCCGCGTGCCGGCATCGTGCACCGGCTGGACAAAGACACCTCGGGCGTGATGATGGTCGGCAAGACCTTGGCCGCGGTGACGGCGCTCGTGCGCGCCATCGCGGCACGCGAGGTGCACCGGCAGTACCTGGCGATCGCGCAGGGCGAGTGGCCCGCAAGCATGACGATCATCGAGCAGCCGATCGGCCGCGACCCGGTGTCGCGCGTGCGCATGGCGATCGTCTCGCCAAGCAAGGGCGGCCGTCCTTCACGCACCGACGTGCAGCCGGTGGCGGTGGCGGCCGGCTCCAGCGCCCTGCAGTGCACACTGCACAGCGGGCGCACGCACCAGATCCGCGTGCACCTGGCATCGCTCGGCCACCCGTTGGTCGGCGATGCGTTGTACGGCGGTCGCGCAGCGCTGGGCCTGGAACGCCAGGCTTTGCACGCCGCGCGCTTGCGGCTGGCTCATCCGCTGACGCGAGACATGCTGCAGTTCGAGGCGGTCGCGCCACCGGATTTCGCGCACGCCTGGCAGGGCATCACCGGGCGTGCGGCGACCTGGCTCGAAATTTGACACCGGCAGCGCCGGCCGCGTGACTACAATGCGGGCTGGCCATGACGGTGGGTGCCACCGTCCGGACGTCCGACAAGGGTCCGGTTGCGAACGATCGCGATGGCGCGCCCTGGTCGATGGGCCCTGTGCTTGAGCACTCGGCAAGACAGCCCCGGCAAACGTTCTCTGTGCCCGCGCCGTCGCGCGAAATGGACCACAAGACATTCGGCAGCGCCGCAGGCGTTGCCCGCCACCACCGTGATGAACAACTCCGAGGCCAAACGTGTGCTCGAAACCGCGCTGATCTGCGCCGCAGCACCTCTGTCGCTACGCGACATGCGCGCACTGTTCGACGACCAGCTCGGCGCCGACACCCTGCGCGGCCTGCTCGATGCGCTGGCGCAGGACTGGCAGGAACGTGGCGTCGAGCTGGTCGCGCTGGTCAGCGGCTGGCGCCTGCAAAGCCGCCCCGAGATGCGCGAGTACCTCGACCGCCTGCACCCCGAGAAGCCGCCGCGCTATTCGCGTGCCGCGATGGAGACGCTGGCCATCGTCGCCTACCGCCAACCGGTGACCCGCGGCGACATCGAAGACATCCGCGGCGTGACGGTGAGCAGCCAGATGATCAAGCAGCTCGAGGAGCGCGGCTGGATCGAAGCCATCGGCTACCGCGAAGCCGCTGGCCGCCCGGCGCTGTACGCCACCACGCGGCAGTTTCTCGACGACCTTGGACTGGCCAGCCTGGACCAGCTGCCGCCGATCGAGGTGCCCGGCGGCCGTGCGCAGCAGGCGCTGGATGCGCTGCAGGCGCAATCCTCGCTGCTCGC
>JANNQO010000099.1:0-12925 GCA_031400795.1 Rubrivivax sp.
CTTCGCGCCGGCCCGTCCTGCGCACGGCATGAGGCTTGCGCGCCGATATGATGAGTTCGCTGCTTCGAGGACCGGCCTTTGAGCCCTCGCCTGATTGAATGGCCGCTGTCGAGCGCAGCGGCGAACTCGCAGTACCGGCCACCAGCCGACGGTGGTAACGGGCAGCTTTCTGGCAGCTCGTCTGGTCGACGCTGCGCCGGAAGCAATCACAAACTGATCACCAGAACGGGGCCCCACAGAGGCAGGCACCCACGGGTGGGCGGCGATCGGAGCGATTGACACGCAGTGCAGGGCTTGAGACCGTGCGGGCTCACCACTTCGGGAGCCTCGCGTGCAAGCCATCGGCCGGCTGCCCCAGCGGGCGCCCGATGGCGCCCCGGTCCATTACGAGCGTCACCGCCCGGAACAGACCACGCTGTAGCGCCTGGTGCAACAGCACGCCGCTACCTTCATCGCCGAGACAGAGGTGGCCACCGGGGCCGACCTGATGGTGCCGAAGGTTTCGCGCGTGGCCGTGCGAACCCGATCGAGGTCATGGGGTTCCGGGAGCGGCTGCCGTGATCGGCCTGGAGATCCTGTCGATCGAGGTGCGTGGGCCGGACGACTACCCGGCGGCCTTCGCGGCCGTGGCGGCAGGCCGTGCGGATGCTCTGCATGCCCACGTCAACCCGGTCAACTCCAGAAACTACCAGCTGATTGTCGACTTCGCATTGAAGAACCGGCTGCCGAGCAGTTTCGAAGAGAGACTCTTCGTCGTCGCCGGCGGCCTCTATTCGTATGGGTCGAGCCTCATCGATACCTACCAACGCTCTGCGATCTACGTGGACAAGATCCTGAAGGGTGCGAAGCCCGCCGACCTGCCGATCCAGCAGCCGACGACGTTCGAGTTCGTGATCAACCTGAAAACGGTCAAGGCGCTGGGCCTGACAATTCCCGGTTCAGTGCTGGTGCGCGCCGGCGAGGTGATTCAGTGATCGGTTGATTTCGATCAACGCGCGGCAGCCGCGAACACCAGGCAGGTGGTGGTGCCGTGTGCATACAGCTTGCCGTCGGCGCCGACAATGCGCGCCTCGGCGGTGGCCAGCTGGCGGCCGCAATGGATAACGGTGCCGATGGCGCGCAGCGGGCCGCTCTTCATCGACGCGGCGCGCACGATGTTGATGCCCAGTTCGGCGGTGGTGTAGCCCTGGTCCGCGTTGAGCATGGTGTGTACCGCGCAGCCCAGCGCTGAATCCAGCAGCGTGGCGTACCAGCCACCATGCACGCCGCCCAGCGGGTTGTAGTGTTTCAGCTGCGGCACGCCCTGGAAGGTCGCCTCGCCCTTGGCCACACTCAGCAACGCGAAATCCAGCGTCTCAACGATGTGCGGGTAGGGCAGTTCGCCGGCCAGCATCGCCTGCATCACCTCGAGACCGCTCTTGCCCGCCACCTGCTCCGGCCGGGCGACGCCGGGTTTGCCGCCGCCGGCCAGCATGCGCTGGCGCACCGCATTCAGTTCTTCGGTCCATTGGGCCGTGGTGGCTTCGCTTGACATCTTGAATCCTTAAACAGTTGCAGATACAAAAATTGTAGCTACAATTGATGCATGAAAAAAGAACTCCCCAAACCGCAGGGCTGCACCAACTTCAAGCTGCGGCAGCTGGTGCGCCGCGTGTCGCAGCTCTACGACAGCGAGGTCGCCAAGGTCGGGCTGAAGACGACGCAGTACTCGCTGCTGTCGCATGTGCTGCGGCTGGGGCCGATTCGCCCTGGCGACCTGGCGCAGGCAATGACGTTGGACGCGTCCACCTTGACGCGCAACCTCAAGCCGATGATCGCCGCAGGCTGGCTGGAGCTGTCGGCCGGCGAGGACGGGCGCAGCCGCAGCGTCAGCATCACCGGCGCCGGCCGTGACAAGCGGGCCGAGGCGCAGCGCCACTGGAAGGCCGCGCAAGAGGCGCTGAACCAGTCGCTCGGCCTGGAGCGTGTGCGGGAGCTGCATGCGCTGGTCGACGATTCACTGGCACGGCTGGCGCCGCTGCCTGCAGGAGTCGAGCATGAATAGCCCCGTCCCGACCCGATCGCTGCGCTGGACCCTTTGGGTGGTGTTGCTGGCCGCTGCGGGCGTCTTCGCGCTGACCATGGGGGTGCGCCAGAGCATGGGCCTGTTCATGAGTTCGCTGAATACCGCCACCGGCCTGGGCGTGGGCAGCATCAGCCTGGCCTTCGCTTTCGGCCAGCTGTGGTGGGGGCTGACACAACCCTTTGCCGGCGCGATGGCCGACAATGTGGGCACGGGGCGCGTGCTGTTCCTCGGTGTGGTGCTGGTGGCGCTGGGCACCTTCATCACGCCCTACATGACGACGACCGCTGGCCTGATCTTCGCCATTGGCGTGCTCGCCGCCGGCGGCGCCGGCATGGCCGGGCCGGCGGTGCTGATGTCGGCCACGGCGCGCCTGATCGCGCCGGAGAAGCGCGGCATCGCCGCCGGCATCGTCAATGCCGGCGGCTCGTTCGGCCAGTTCCTGATGGCGCCGATCGCCGGTGCATTGATCCTGTCGCTGGGCTGGGCCAGTGCGATGCAGGTGCTGGGCCTGGTCATCCTGCTGGCGCTGCCCGCCGCCTTTGTGTTGAAGGGCAACGCACTGCAGGCGGCTGCGCCGGGGCAGAAGGCGCTGGGCTCGCGCGAGGCGGTGCGCAGCGCGCTGCGCGATCGCAACTTCCTGCTGCTCGGTGCCGGCTTTTTCGTTTGCGGATTTCACGTCGCCTTTCTCGCCACGCACCTGCCGGGGGTGGTCGCGTCGTGTGGCTTGCCGCTGCAATACGGTGCCTGGGCGCTGGCGATATTGGGCCTGTTCAATATCGTCGGCAGCGTCGCCATGGGCTGGGCCATCGGCCGCTGGCGCATGAAATCGCTGCTCTCGCTGGTGTACGCGGCGCGCGCGGTGGCGGTGCTGGTGTTCCTGCTGGCGCCGAAGACCGGTGCTGTGGTGCTGATCTTCGCCGCGGTGATGGGGCTGACGTTCCTGTCCACCGTGCCGCCGACCGCGGGGCTGGTGGCCAAGTTCTTCGGCCTGGGCAACATGGCCACGCTGTTCGGGGTGGTCATGCTCTCGCACCAGGTTGGCGGCTTCCTCGGTGCCTGGCTCGGCGGCAAGGTGTTCGAGGCCACCGGCAGCTTCAACTGGGTCTGGTACATCGACATCGTGCTCGCAGTCGGCGCGGCATTGGTGAACCTGCCGATCCGCGAGGCGCATGTGGTGCGGGCGGCGGCGACATGACAGACCCCGTCGCGATTGCGCCGCGGCCGGCCGAGCGTCGGGTCGCTGCCAAGCCGGAGCGCGCCGGCCGCGAGACAGCGGCTGTCGTGCCGCTCGGGGGATCGGCCGGCGCAGCTGTCGAACAAGGGGCCGTCATGAACCCGCGCATGAACCCACGCACCCAGGCGCTGCTCGAAGCGCCGATCCTGCCGACGCTGCTGCGCCTGGGCGCACCGAACGTGGCGGTGATGCTGGCGCAGGCCAGTGTCGGGCTGATCGAAACCTACTTCGTCGGCCAACTGGGCACAGACGCGCTGGCCGGCATGGCACTGGTGTTTCCGCTGGTCATGCTGATGCAGACGACGTCGGCGGGTGCCATGGGCGGGGGCATCGCCTCGGCCATCGCCCGCGCATTGGGCGCGCGCCGCGGCGACGATGCGAATGCGCTGGTGCTGCACGCCATCGTCATCGCGATGGGCTTCGGGCTGCTGTTCACGATCGCGATGCTGGGCGGCGGGCACTGGATCTACACGCAGATGGGCGGCAGCGGCGGTGCGCTCGAGGCGGCGCTGCGCTATTCGAACTGGGTCTTCGCTGGGGCGGTGCTGGTGTGGCTGTTCAATTCGCTGTCGGCGGTGATCCGCGGCACCGGCAACATGTCGCTGCCGGCGCTGGTCACCTGTGCGGGTGTGCCGCTGTTGGTGCCGCTGTCGGCGCTGCTGATCTTCGGCTGGGGGCCGCTGCCCGGCTTGGGCATCGTCGGCGGGGCGATTGCGCTGCTGCTGTACTACGCGCTCGGCAGCGTCGCGCTGGCGCTGTACCTGTGGTCGCCGCGCAGCCTGTTGCGGCCCGCGCTGCGTAGCCTGCGCCTGCGCTGGGACTTGTTCCGCGACATCCTGGCGGTGGGCCTGGCCGGTTCGGTGTCCACCGTGGCCACCAACCTGTCGATTGCCGTGGTCATCGCGCTGGTGGCGGCCTTCGGCAGCGCGGCGATCGCCGGTTATGGCACGGCATCGCGCCTTGAGTACCTGCTGATCCCGCTGGTCTTCGGCTTCGGTGCGCCGCTGGTGGCGATGGTCGGCACTTGCATCGGCGCCGGGCAACGCGAACGTGCACTGCGTGCCGCGTGGATCGGCGCGGCCTTGTCCTTCGCCATGGCTGAGTCCATCGGGCTGCTGGCAGCGGCCTTTCCGCACGCCTGGCTGCGCCTGTTCAGCGACGACCCGGCGATGCTGGAAGCCGGCACCTTGTACCTGCGCAGCGTCGGCCCGTTGTACGGCTTCTTCGGTCTTGGCCTGGTGCTGTACTTCGCGTCGCAAGGGGCCGGGCGCTTGTTGTGGCCGGTGCTGGCGAACATCGCGCGCCTGGCCGTGGCGGCGCTGGGCGGCTGGCTGGTGTTGCGCTGGGGCGGGTCGCTGACGCAGGTCTTCCTGGTCCAGGGTGCGGCGATGGTGGTGTATGGGCTGATCAACGTCTTTGCACTTGCCGGCGGCGCCTGGTTCGGGCCAGTCGGCTGGCCGCGCTTCAACCTGGCTTTGGTGGCGCACCGCCCGGCTTCAATTCCAGAGTGAGCGCAGGGCAGCCGCAACGTCGATGACCGCGCCGCCGTCCGGCGCTTGGCCGAATCTCCTGTCGCCGTCGGTCCCGGCAGGGCAGGTCTGGTCGAAGTGCGCCGCCACCTGCGGCATGACGAAGCGCGACAGCGACGCGTAAAGGTGCCGGTCGCCGCGCGCCGCCTGCTGCGTGACATGGAAACGTTGCGGCACCAGCAGTTGCAGATGGTGCTGGGCGCGTGCCATCGCCACGTACAGCAGCCGGCGTTCTTCCTCGATGTCGGCAGCGTTGCCGGTGGCCATCTCCGACGGTATGCAGCCGTCGACCACGTTCAGCACATACACGGCACCCCACTCCTGGCCCTTGGCCGAATGGATGGTCGACAGGATCAGGTAGTCCTCGTCGAGATGCGGCGCGCCGGCTTCGTCGCTGCTGGCTTCGGGCGGATCGAGCGTGAGTTCGGCCAGGAAGTTGTCGCACGGTCTCGCCTACGCTGGTCTTGTCGGTGGTGTCGGCGAATACCACGCGCTCAGGCACTTCGCACTTCGAGACGGCGCCGCTCTTAGAGCGTAGCGGGCCAAGGTGCTGGCGTATCGACGCTGCATCTGCGCACTCACCGATCTTGCGCACGACCTTAGAAACTATGGCGAACGCCGACCACGAGGGCCGTCGAATTGCGGTTGTCGACGGCGCCGAAGTTGCTCCCCGCCGTCGTGCCGCCCGCAATGGCAAGCTGCGAGCGTCCCTGATTTGCGATCCGGCCGATGTCCGTGTAGACAGCCGTGCGTTTCGATAGGTGATAGGCGTAGCCGATCGCATATTGACGGGCGTCGTCCTGATTGCGCAGAGGGGCGGTCGTGCCTCCGCCGATGTCCGAACGTTGGTAGGTGCCGCGCAGTTCGCCTTGACCGAGCGGCACTCTGGCGCCGAGGACCCACAGCTTCTGAGAGCGCCCGGACAGACCCGTGGGCGTGTAATCGGCCCGGTGGTGCAATGCCATGACCTTGACGAAGCCGGCGTCGTACGAAGCGCCTGCGTTCCAGACGCGAAAGTCGCTGTTGTTCGGGATGCGCGTACTTCCGTAAGCAGCGGCAACATCAAAACGCCCCCCAGCCCAGCCAAGCCGTGCACCGACATAGCGGTTGTTGCCGTTCGCCGTGTTCGTGCCTTCGCCCGCGGCAACCATCGCCGCGCCATAGACGCCGCCCAGGCTGCGGGGCAGGAAATAGCCGATCGAGTTGTCGGCGCGCGCGAGGGTGCCCGCGCCACTGCCGAGGGTGCCGAGGGCTGTGGGTGAACCACCGCCGAGCAGGTTGGCTTCGCCCGCAAAACCTGTGGATCCGTAGACGTCGAACGCGCCCAGGTTGGTGAACGTGGGCGTGTAGTCGCGGCCGAGTCGCAGCTCACCGAACCGGCCGCTGAGGCCAAGCGTCGAACGTCGATCGAAGTACTTGGCGCCTACGGATGCACCCGCCGGACCGGTCGCGCCGGCGTTGGTGCCGGCCGAGCCGACATCCGGGCCGATGGCAGATTCAAGCCAGAAGCTGGCCTTCAGGCCGTCGCCGAGATCTTCCTCGCCGCGAAAGCCGAGCCGGCTGCTTGAGAAACCGTTATTGGTGAGTGACTTGGTCGTGCCGCCGTCGCCGTTCTTGACGGCGCGAGCCCCGACGTCCAAGACGCCGAACATCGTCACGGAAGACTGCGCCGCAGCCGGAATTCCGTAGGCGGCAAGTACCGCGAGAGCAAGCAAGGACTTCTTCATCATCATCTCCAGTTTGATCAATATTCGGATGTCGTAAGGTTGCGGCCGACAAAAACCGGGCCGCCATGACACTGCCGTGTCAAGGCTTCGGCCTTCGCACCACCAGGATGTCGTCGCGCTCAGGGATCCGTGTCTTGGCCCCAGACCCAGGGCCGCAGCTGGCGGTCGGCGTGCTGGAACGTCTCGATCTGGTCGCGACGTTTGAGCGTCAGGCCGATCGCATCGAGGCCTTCCAGCATCAGGGTGCGTTCGCCCGCGGCAACGACAAAGTCGATCCGGCTGCCGTCCGGGCGAAAGATGGCGCACTCGGCCAGGTCAACCGTGAGTACGAGCTGCCCGCCTTCGGCGTCCTCAGCCAGCGCCTGCACCGTCGCGGCGGGCACTTCGACCGGCAGCACGCCGTTGCGATAGCAGTTGTTGCGGAAGATGGTGCCGAAGGACGGCGCGATGACGCACCGAAAGCCGAACTGGCGCACCGCCCACACGGCCTGCTCCCGCGACGAGCCGCTACCGAAGTTCGCGCCTGCAATGAGGATGATCGCTTGACGGAACGGCGCCCGATTGAGCACGAATTCGGGGTTTTCGACGCGCTTCGTATCGCCGTCCACTGCCGAGTCGTCGATCAGCAGGTCATGGCGCTCGGCTTGCGACGCCGTCAGGTATCGCCATGGCGCGAGCAGCTTCTCACCGTAGCCTTCCTTGCCGGTGCTGGTCATCTCCTTCGACGGGATGAGTACGTCGGTGTCGATATTGGCGCGCATCAGCGGTGCGGCGACGCCAGTGATCCTGATGAACTGTTCCATGGCCGCTCGGCTTCAGTTCAGGAAGGGCCGCGGATCGGCGATGCAGCCGGCAATGGCCGATGCCGCAACGGTCGCCGGGCTCGCCAGATGCGAGCGGACCCGCGGCCCTTGCCGCGCCTCGAAGTTGCGATTGGTGCTGGTGATGACACGACGTGCCGGCTTGCCGGGCCGGTCGAAGCTGTCGCCCCCGGCGTAGAAGCACAGCGAGCAACCGCTCTCTCGCCATTCGAAGCCGGCCTCGAGGAATACACGGTCGAGCCCCTCCGCTTCGGCAAGACGCTTGACTTCGGTCGAGCCCGGCACCACCAAAGCCTTCACGCCGGGCGCCACGCGACGGCCCTTGATCACCTGGGCGGCAGCGCGCAGGTCAGGCAGGCGGCTGTTGGTGCACGATCCCAGAAACGCCGCGTCGATCGGCTCGCCCACGAGCGGCTGGCCCGGCCTCAGGTCCATGTAGGCGAGCGCCCGCTCGAAGTCTGCGCCGGTCAGAATGGGCACCACGCCGTCGATAGGACAGACCTGACCCGGGTTGGTACCCCACGTCACCTGTGGTGCAAGGCCGCTGCAGTCGAGGTCCAGGCGCCGATCCCAGTGCGCGT
This sequence comes from Rubrivivax sp., assembly GCA_031400795.1. Taxonomy (GTDB): domain Bacteria; phylum Pseudomonadota; class Gammaproteobacteria; order Burkholderiales; family Burkholderiaceae_C; genus Rubrivivax. The sequence continues at coordinate 7,958 of JANNQO010000099.1, forward strand.
CGTCATCGGAGCTCAGCGTGCGCCAGTGATCGACCGCACCATCCCATTGGGCCCCCTTTGGCGCGAACGGACGCCCTGCGAGCCAGTCGAACACGGTGTCGTCCGGTGCGACGAGTCCGGTCCATGCGCCGAACTCGACCGCCATGTTGCACAGCGTCAGCCGCCCCTCGACCCCCAGCGCGCGGATCGCGTCGCCTGCGAACTCGATCGCGTGTCCTGCGCCCCCGGTGGCGCCGTACTTGGCGAGCAGCGCGAGGATCAGATCCTTGGCCGATACGCCCGGTCCTGGCCGGCCGATGAACTCGATGCGCATCGTCTTCGGGCGCGACCGTGCCAGCGTCTGCGTCGCGAGCGCATGCTCGCCTTCGCTGGTGCCGATTCCCCAGGCCAGCGTGCCCAGACCCCCGATCGTGCAGGTATGGCTGTCGCAGCAGACGAGGGTGAGACCCGGCAGCGCGATTCCTTGCTCGGGTGAGATCACGTGTGTGATCCCTTGTCGCGCGTCACCGATATCGAACAGGCGAATGCCGTTGCGCAGCGCGCCGGCGCGCAGCTCCTGGATGAACGCCTTGCCGCCGTTCATCAGCGTCTCGTCCCCGCGCCCGGGTGTCGTGTCGATGATGTGGTCCATCGTCGCGTACACGAGTTCCGGACGGGCCACCGAGCGGCCTTCCGCGCGCAGCGTCTCGAACACGATCGGCGCCGCGCGCTCGTGCAGCATCACACGATCGATATGCAGCAGGCTCTGGCCGCCGTCGAGCTCTGCGACGACGTGCTGATCCCAGATCTTGTCGATGATGGAACGCGGCGGCGTACTCATGGCAGGTGCCCGTGGTTTCACTGCGAAAGCTTGGACAGGTATTGCTGCTCGAGGGCCAACACCTCATCGAAGCCTGCAAGTGTTTTCAGCTCCTCGAACGCTGCGAGTCGTGCGCCGGGGCCGCCCGCGTAGCCGTTGGCCTTGACGGCCTCGATCGCCTCGCGCATGCCGTGGATCGCGGCGAGCAGCAATGTCCCCGGCAGGCTCACCCGGGCAATACCCATCGCTTGCATCTCGGCGAAAGTGAACGCGTCTGGGGACTTACCGCCCTCGACCACGTTGATTGCAACCGGGCCGCGAATGCCATCCACCGCCTGCCGGGCCAGCGCTTTGTCGGTAACACCGTCGATGAAGACCATCGTCGCGCCGGCGTGCAGGTAGGCGTTGCCGCGGCGGATCACTTCGTCGATTCCGCCGACTGCGAGCGCATCGGTACGCGCGTTGATGACGAAGTCGGGGTCGGTGCGCGCGTCGGCGCAGGCCCTGATCTTGGCCACCGCCTCGTCGATCGGGATGATCGACTTGCCTTCCAGATGCCCGCAACGTTTGGGCATGACCTGGTCTTCGATGTTCACGCCAGCGCAGCCCGCGCGCTCGAAGGCCTTCACGGCGTACCAGGCGTTCACTGCGTTGCCGAAGCCCGTGTCGCCGTCGGCCATCACGGGAATGTTCACCGCATCGACGATGTTGCGGGTTGCGTCGACCATGTCGGACATGGCGAGGAAGCTGTAGTCGGGCAAACCGAGGCGGGCTACGGAAATCCCGTAACCTGAGCACTGGATCGCCTCAAAGCCCGCCGCCTCGACGATGCGTGCCGAAAGCGGGTCGAACGCACCGGGCATGACAAGCAGCGCGGGGGCATGGATGAGCTGCTTCAAACGGGTGGTCTTGCGCACGATGGTGCCTTGAGGTTCGGGAAGGTTTACGAATCTGTGCGGAACTTAGTTGGTCTTGCTGAGCCCGCTCTCGCGCACGACGTTTGCCCACCGGCCGTGTTCCGCCTTGACGAAGCTCGCGGCGTGAGAGGCGGAGCCGCTTAGCGGAAGGTTGCCATCGGCGAGCATGCGCGCGATGACCGCGGGTTGTGCCAGTGCCTTCTGTACCTCCTGATTGATGCGCTGGACGATGGCCGGTTGGGTGCCAGCGGGCGCTACCAGTACCTTCCACTCGCTGGCCTGGAAGTTCTTGAATCCGGCCTCCGCCATGGTCGGCACGTGCGGAAGCAGCGGCAATCGCTTGGTGGATGTAACGGCGAGCGCGCGCAGCCTGCCACCCTGGATCAGGGGCAGTGCACCCGGGGGGACGGCGAACATGCAGTCGGTCTGGCCGCCAACGACGTCCTGCAGCGCAGGCGACGAGCCCTTGTACGGAATGCTCGTGAACATCGCACCGACAGTGCGCCCGAACATCTCGGCGACGAGCTGGCCCACGCTGCCCAATCCGGCCGTGGCGACGGTCATCGGTTTGGCCTTGTGCGCGCCGACGAACTCAGCGACGGTCTTGTAGGGTGAATCCGCGCGAACCACCAACACGACGGGCTGTTCAGCGATCGTCGCCACAGGGATGAGGTCCTTCAGCGCGTCGTACGGCAGCGTACGGAACAGCTCGGGATTGATCGCGAGCGTGGCGGTCAGCGCCATGCCAAGCGTATGACCGTCGGGCTTCGCCTTCGCCACGACGTCCGTGCCGATGATGCCGCTTGCCCCAGGCTTGTTGTCGACGATCACCGTCCAACGGGTGTTTGCCGTCAGCGCACTCGCGATGATGCGCGCCATCGCGTCGGTTCCGCCGCCGGCCGGCGCCGGGACGACGATGCGAATCGGCTGTTGCGGGTACTCGCCTTGGGCGTTGGCTCCGGCGCCGAACGCCAGGACCGTCGCGGCGGCGAGCGCGTGAGTCAGGTCATTGAATTTCACGATGTGTCTCCTTGTCGTAGTTCAGTCGGATCGGCGGCATGCTCAGCGGTCTACGCATGGACAGAGCCACACTCGAAAGCAGGGAGGCTGAACTCCTGGAGATGGCCCGACGGGTTCACTTCGCGCCCGGGGTCGACCGGCAGGTCGACCTCGAAATGGCGCTTGAGCACGTCGCAGATCAGCTCGTAGCACGACCCCATGCGAATGACCGACATGTCGGTGAAGTTGATGATGGTCGACGAGCGTTGGTAGTGGTGATAGCGACGCAGCCCGTAGTTCAACTCGATGTCGGCGACGGCGCGCAACTCGGGCTGCACGTCCTCGAGGCGGAACTTCGTTCCGGTGCCCGAAACGTTCGCCGACGAACCGAAGACCGGGTGCAGCGCTTCGCGGCTGAGCCGGCCGATCGCGGTATGCAGCGGCCCGCCATTGAGCAGCATGCCGATCGTTCCGCTGGCCGTGCTGGCCCGCAGCAGACCAGGGTCGATCTTCTGCAGCAGCGGATGATCCGGCCGATACGGCGCGATGATGCCCATCGGCAGGTCGTGGTCGACGGTGACGCACTCGATCATGTCCTGCTTGCAGCGGTCGAGGAGGTGGATCTCCCGTTGCCCGATCTCGTCGGTGATGAAGGCGTTGCGCTTGTGCGAGCCGCGCTGCTTGGTGCGATAGATCCTCTCGAGCGCTTGCTGCGAGCCGCCCCAGATGCCGTAGCCGACGGTGTTCGGGCAGATCGCGATGCCGCCAGCCTCGAGAACGGCCCACACGCGGCGGATGTCGCCTTCGGTGTCGAGACGGGGCCCGATGACGTTGGTCTGCTGCTTGCTCACGAGAAGCTCCTTTGCTCGATGTGCCGTGGTCTGGCATTCGATGGAGCGAGCATAGGAGCGGCGTCGGTTAGAAAAAAGCGATATCTCGTTGCGCAGAACGTTAGAGAATCTGTCGTATCAAGACCCCGCGCGAGCTGTTGAAATGAAGTTCGGAGCCCTTCCCACCCTGCAAGCGGTCGTGCGCAGGGGCAACTTCGCAGCAGCGGCGAACGAACTCGCGCTCACGCCCAGTGCCGTCAGTCAGCAGATGCGTCAGCTCGAGGATCACTTCGGGCAGCCGCTCTTCGACCGCTCCGGACGGGCGGTCAAGCCCACGGCATTCGCCCTGGAAGTCGTGGCGACCGTCGAAAGCGCGCTTGCGGGCCTGGAGGCATTGCGCGACCGCAGCCGGCCCGATGTGGGCGGGCGCCTGCGGCTCGGCGTCATCAACAGCGTTCAGCTTTCGACCTTGCCGGCGTTCCTGCGCACGGCGGCGCGCCGCTATCCGACGCTACAGATCGTGCTCGAGCCCGAGAACACCTCGGACACGCTGCTCGAGTCGCTGAAAGCCGGCGACATCGATGCGGCCGTGGTCGTGCGGCCGCGCGCCGGGATCTCCCGCAAGCTCACGTGCGACCTGTTGACCGAGGATCCCTTTGTCCTTGTCTATCCGCCCGACCACACGGGTCCAGCCTCAGTGCCGAACATCGTCCAGAGTCTGCCGTGGGTGCGCTACAACTTGAAGCTGGAAGGCGGCCGGCTTGCGTCCTCGTTCGTGCGGCGCCTGGCACCGGGCGTGCAGCCGCAGTACGAAGTGATGTCGGCCGATGTCGTGATCGGCATGGTTTCTGCCGGGCTGGGTTTCTCCGTGATCGTCAAGCCGCGTCAACCGATCCTCGATGCGTATTCGGTGAGACTGATCCGGCTCGATCGCCAGATGCCGAAGCGCCCGATCGTGCTGGCGCGCCGCTCCGCGGACCGCGGGAACCGCCGGATCGACGCACTGCTGACCTGCATGCGCGAGTCGAACGCGCCGGCTTGATAGGCTGGCCGGCAGACCATTGGTTACGAACCTTTTGCGTACCCATGCGACGCCCTCGGTCGGCGATCCGGACAGCATCGCTTCCGCCGGGAGCGTTACCTCGCTCCGGCCGTGCAGTGCTCCCGATCATCGAGCCCGCCGGGGCCGCGCCCAATGTCGGCTTTCGGGCGTGCATTTTCGGGTTTCGTATGTCCGAATGGGGTCGGTACCGCCAGTTCGCACCGCAGGGAAGCAGTCGTAGGAGCAGCGAGACCGCCCAGTCGCAACCCGAGGTCAGCTGTACGCCGGTTGAGGACAGCTGAGGTCAGTGCACATACACACTGAAAGCGCTGGCCTCATAGCCCAGGTCGCAAGTTCAAATCTTGCCCCCGCAACCACAAA
>JANNQO010000100.1:0-11518 GCA_031400795.1 Rubrivivax sp.
TCGATGCGCTGGAAAAGCTGGCTGAAGAAACGCCGGTTGTGCTGCTGTCGGACATCGAGATGCCACGCATGGACGGCTTCGACCTGGTGCGCAATGTGCGCGCCGATCCGCGCCTGGCCGGGCTGCCGGTGGTGATGATCAGCTCGCGCATCGCCCAGAAGCACCGCGATCACGCTGCCGGTCTGGGGGTCGACCACTACCTGGGCAAACCGTACTCGGAAGAGGAACTGCTGTCGATCGTGGCCCGCTACGCCGGGGCCGACATCCAGACCTAGGGCGGGCGCAAGCCCCGCGCCACCCTGCCGTAAACCCCCCAGATCGTCCATGTCAAGCGTCGTTGAACACCTGGCAGAGCTCACCGGCTTTCGCGACCGCGATGTGCTCGACGTCACGCTGATCGCCGCACTCAAGGACCTGGTTGATCCCCTGGGCGCGGCGATATACCGCCGCGTCGGTGAAGTCGACCAGCCCCGCTGGTTGACGCGTGCCTGCATGGCGCCGGGCCAGCAGGCCGTGACCGCCGATTCGGTGTGGGCCAGTTTCGACAGCCTGCCGCCCCTGCATGCGCACCCCGAACGCATGGCCTGCCTGCAGCGGCAAGAGGCCTTCAGCGTGCCCGGGCCGCCGGCCATGGCCTTTTTTCCGCTGCTCGCTGAAGGCGATTGCTGCGCCGTGCTGGAGATGCACACCGCGCAGCCGCTCACGCCCGACGCGGTGCGCCTGGTGGGCAGCATCCTGCGCGTGGTGCGCAACTTCCAGGCGCTGCTGGACTATTCCGAGCGCGACACGCTCACCGGGTTGCTCAACCGCAAGACCTTCGACGAAAGCTTCATGCGCGTCGCCGCGCGCGGGCCAGCCGTGGCGCACCAGCTGCCGGGCGTGGCGCTGGGGCGCCCGGTATCGGCTACGGGCCGCACCTGGCTGGGCGTGATAGACATCGATCACTTCAAGCGCGTGAACGACGACCACGGCCACCTCATCGGCGACGAGGTGCTGCTGCTGCTGGCGCGCCTGATGCGCGGCTGCTTCCGCTTCGACGATTACGTCTACCGCTTCGGCGGCGAAGAGTTCGTGGTGCTGATGCGCTGCAACAGTACGGCCGACGCCTGCTCGGCACTGGAGCGTCTGCGCCGCACAGTGCGCGAATACCCCTTTCCCCAGGTCGGACGCATCTCGGTGAGCGCCGGCCTGACCGAGTTGCGCGACGGTGACGCGCCATCGGCCGCCTTCGAACGTGCCGACCGCGCGTTGTACTTTGCCAAGCAGAACGGCCGCGACCAGGTGCGCGACCACGCCGTGCTGGTGACCGAAGGCCAGCTGTTCGACACCGCGCGCGCCAGCAAGGTCGAGCTTTTCTAGAAGCCCGACAGGCTCCTGGTACATCGCCAGGCATACGGGTAGACCCGCATGCCGGAGGGGTTAAACAAACGTTTGATTTGTGCGCCTACACTGGCGCCCCATGAATGCACGCCCCGTCCTCGACGCCGACGACGCCGCCGCCGGCAAACCCGCCGAGGACGCACGTGAACGTCTGCTGATGGCCGGGCTGCGGCTGTTTGCGCAGCAGGGCTACAGCAAGACCTCGACGCGCGAGCTGGCCGAAGCGGCCAGCGTCAACGTGGCCTCGATCAGCTACTACTTCGGCGACAAGGCCGGCCTGTATCGCGCCGTGTTCATGGAGCCGCTGGGATCGACCGCGGACGAACTCGCGCGGCTGCACGCCGCCGGACCAGGTCTGAGTGACCTGCTGCAGGCCTTCTACGCCGGCTTCCTGGAGCCCCTCAAGCAGGGCGACATGGCGCGGCTGTGCATGAAGCTGCACTTTCGCGAGATGCTCGAGCCCACCGGCCTGTGGCAGCAGACGCTGGAGCAGGACATCAAGCCGCTGCACGACGCCATGGTGGCGCGCCTGTGCCCGCGCTTCGGCCTTACGGCGCCCGACGACGACCTGCAACGCCTGGTGATCTGCCTGGCCGCCCTGGGCGTGCACCTGCACATCAGCCACGACTGCACGGCGGTGGTGGCGCCCGGGCTCAACGACGGCGCCGACGCGCTGGACCTCTGGCAGCAGCGCCTGGTGGGCTTCGGCCTGGCCATGGTGCAGGCCGAGATGCGCCGCCGCGGCATCGCACTGGAAGAAGAGGACGCTCCATGACCCCGCCCCCGAGGCTTGCACTGCTGCTGGCGCTGATCCTGGCCGGATGCGCCAGCACGCCGCACGAAGCCGCACCGCCGCCCACCGGCGCCGCGCCGGCCATCCTTTCCGACGCCTGGCAGGCGCCGCTGCCCACCGGCGCGGCGCGCGCCGAGCCGGGCTGGTTCGCGCGCTTCAACGACCCGCTGCTGCCCACGCTGATCCAGGCCGCACAGACTGCCAGCCCCAGCCTGGCGGTGGCCGCCGCGCGCATCGAACGCGCCCGCGCGGCACGCACGGCCGCAGCCGCCGGCCTGAAGCCGCGGCTGGACGCCGTGGCCAGCGCCAGCCACGGCCGCGCAGCGCCGTCGCAGCCGGCGCTCAGCAGCGCCAGCCTGGGGCTGCAGGCGGCCTGGGAGATCGACCTGTTCGGCGCTGCAGCCGCCGGCCGCGACGCGGCGCAGGCGCGGCTGGAAGGCGCACAGGCCGCCTGGCACGACGCGCAGGTGGCACTCGCCGCCGAAACCGCCAGCAGCTACACCGCGCTGCGCGCCTGCGAGGCCCAGGCACGGCAGTCGCGTGCCGACGCCGAATCGCGCGGTGAAACCGCACGCCTGACCGAACTGAGCCAGCGCGCCGGCTTCATCGCCCCGGCCGATGCGGCGCTGGTGCGCGCCGGCGCCGCCCAGGCGCGCAGCCAGGCGCTCACCCAGCAGGCGCAGTGCGAGCAGCAGACCAAGGCGTTGGTGGAGCTGACGGCGCTGCCCGAGCCCGAACTGCGGCGCCGGCTGGCGCCCGGCCTGGCGCAACTGCCGCAACCTGCGCCGCTGGCGCTGACCGAACTGCCCGCCGCCTGGCTGGCGCAGCGGCCTGACGTGGCCGAGGCCGCGCGCGCCGTGCAGGCGGCTGCCGGTGACCGCAGCCAGGCCGACGCCCGGCTGCGGCCGCAGGTCAGCCTGAGCGGCTCCATCGCCGGGGTCACGGTGCGCGGCGGCGGGGCCGAATCCAGCGGCACCACCTGGAGCCTGGGGCCGCTGGTGGTGAGCCTGCCGCTGTTCGACGGCGGCACCCGCACCGCTGCCGCCGCCGCCGCGCGCGCCGGCTACGACGAGGCCGTGGCGCTGTACCAGGCGCAGGTGCGCCGAGCCGTGCGCGAGGTCGAAACCAGCCTGGTCAGCCTGCACAGCACCGAACAGCGCCAGGCCGACGCCGTGCGCGCGGCGCAGGACTTCGAGGCCTCGCTGCGCGCCACCGAGTCGCGCCAGAAGGGCGGCCTGGCCAGCCTGCTGGACCTGGAGACGGCGCGGCGCAACGCGCTGGCCGCCCAGGCCGCGCTGGTGGAGCTGCAGCGCGAGCGCGCCACCGCCTGGATATCGCTCTACCGCGCGCTGGGTGGCGGCTTCGATGCCGCACGCCTGGACGCCGCCGTCACCCCCCGACCCTGATTGCTCCGGTCCACACCATGAAACCAAGTCTCTACACCCCCAAGCGCGCCGCTGCGGCGCTTGCCATGCTGGCCCTGTTGGCCGGCGGCGCGGTGGCGCTGCGCGCCCAGGCCGCCGACCCGGCAGCGGCCAAGGCTGCGCCCAAGCCGGCGCTCACCGTCACCGTGACCCAGGCGCAGCGTGCGCCGCTGGCCAACGCCCTCAGCGCCAACGGCAGCATCGCCGCCTGGCAAGAGGCCAGCATCGGCGCCGAATCCAACGGCCAGCGCCTGGCCGAGGTGCGCGTCAACGTGGGCGACACGGTGCGCCGCGGCCAGGTGCTGGCCAGCTTCACCGCGGCGCTGCCGCAGGCAGAACTGGCGCAGAGCAAGGCCGTGGTGGCCGAGGCCGAGGCCACGCTGGCCGAGGCCGCCGCCAACGCCCAGCGCGCGCGGCGTTGCAAAGGCAACAGCCTGTGGCGCGGCCACGAGGCGCTCCCGGACGATGCTTTCGTCGAGCGCCACGGGCCCTGGCGTGGGCCCTACGAAGAGGGCACCCTGTTCTTCTACATCGACGAGTACATCAAGGACACGCCCAAAGACCTGCTGTCGGTGCTGGGTGCGAGCTGCGATTGGCTGGCGCGCCGCTTGAAGCGCGAATCGACGCTGGTGCAGAAGAACATCGACGCACTGGCCGGGCTGCTTCAGCTCAACCCGGCCGAGCGTGCGCTGCTGCTGTACGGCACGCTGGCGCGCTACCAGCGCGAGTTGCGTGGCCTGTTGGTGGAGTTCAAGGTCGGCAGTGCACAGGAAGCTTATGCGGCCCTTGCGTCAGTGGCCGGTGTCGAAGCGGCCGAGCTCGGTGAAGCGCTGCGCGCCGGCTCGCGGCTGGAACGCATCGGCATGGTCGAGAACCTGATCTCCGAGCAGAACATCACCGACCTGGCCGACCTGATGAAGGTCAGCGAACAACTGCCGCCGGTGCTGATGCGCGAGTACCGCGGGCCGAGCGACCTGATGGCGGTGTTCACGCGCCCGGCGCCGAAGAGCGAGCTGGCGAGCAGCGATTTCGCTTTCGTGGCCGACGACGTGACCGTGCTCACCACGCTGCTGAAGAACGCCACCGCGTGCAAAGCGGCGGGCGTGAACGTGCTGCTGTACGGCCCGCCGGGCACCGGCAAGACCGAACTGGCCAAGGTCTGCGCCGGCGCCGCCGGACTCGAGCTCTACGAAGTCGAATACGCCGATCGCGACGGCAACAGCCTCTCGGGCCGTGACCGCTATCGCAGCTTGCAGATCAGCCAGGTGTTCCTGAAGAGCAGTGCCGGCGTGGCTCTGCTGTTCGACGAAGTGGAAGATGTCTTTCCGCCGATCTCCAGCGAGGCGGCGCAGCTCATCGCGCGGCTGGACAGCAGCGATTCGCCGAGCGGCGGCATGAACAGCAGCGTCAGCGGCAAGGCCTGGGTGAACCAGATCCTCGAGACGAATCCGGTGCCGGTGATCTGGGTGACGAATCGCATCGAGCAGATCGATCCGGCGTTCCGGCGCCGTTTCCAGTACCACCTGCTGCTGAAGTCGCCGCCGCCGGGTGCGCGCGAGGGGCTGGTGGCACGCGCGCTGCAAGGAGCGCCGGTCAGTGACGGCTTTGCCGGCAAGCTCGCCGAGCGGCGCGGTCTGACGCCGGCGCAGATCCGCACTGCCGTGCGCTTCGCCAAGCTGGCCTGCGGCGACAGCGCCGACATGCTGGCCTACGAAGGATTGATCCAGCGCCAGCTCGGCAACGCCGACAAGGCGCTGGGCACCAGCGGCGAGCCGCGCGGCGCGCGTCCGGTGGTGACGCAGTACGACCTGTCGCTCTTGAACGTCGACTCCCGTTTCGAGGTGCCGCGCATCATCGAGGCGCTGAAGCGGCGCGGACATGGCACGCTGTGCTTCCACGGCATGCCCGGCACCGGCAAGACCGCGCTGGCCGAACACATCGCCAGCGCTCTGCAACGCCCGCTGCTGGTACGACAAACGAGCGACATCGCGAGCAAGTACGTCGGCGAGACCGAACAGAACATGGCGCGCATGTTCGAGGAGGCTTCCAGCGAAGGCGCGGTGCTGCTGCTCGACGAAGCCGACAGCTTCCTGCGCAGCCGACAGCGTGCCGAGCGCAACTACGAGATCACCGAGGTCAACGAAATGCTGCAGGGCATGGAGCGCTTTGCCGGCGTCTTCATCTGCACCACCAACCTGTTCGATGAGCTCGACGAGGCGGCGCTGCGCCGCTTCACCTTCAAGATCCGCTTCAACGCACTCACCGTCGCGCAGCGCGAGCGCATGTTCGTGGCCGAGGCCCTGGACGGCGATAGTGACGGGCTCAGCGCCGAGCGGCGGCACCGCCTCGCGCAACTCGATCAGTTGGCGCCTGGCGATTTCGCGGCAGTCAAACGCCAGGTGGAAATCCTCGCACTGCCGTTCGATCCCGACGGGTTCCTCGCGCAGCTGGAAGGTGAACATCGCGTCAAGCCCGAGGTGCGGCAACGGCGTGGCATCGGCTTCGTGAAGTCCTGACGCGCCGCTACATCTGCTCCCAGGGCAGTGCGTCGAAGCGCCAGCCGTTCAGCCGCCCGCGCTGGAAGTGTTCATTGAGTTCGCCCTCGAAGCCGTGCAGCACGTTCACCACGTCCTTGAAGCCCGCCGCTTCGAGCGCATGGCCGGCTTCCACCGTGCGTTTGCCCGAGCGGCAGATCAGCACCACCGGGCGTTCGTCGCTGCCGGCCTCGCGCTTCACCTGTTCGACAAATGATTCGGGGTGCGCGTGCATCTCGGGGTATTCGTACCAGGCGATGTGCACGACACCCGGCGGATGACCGACATACAAGTACTCGACTTCCATGCGCACGTCGACGAACAGCGCGTCTGCACGTGATTGCAGAAACTGCCAAGTCTCGACGGGCGTGAGGTGTTTCATCGGAGAGCGGGCTTCCTACAATCGGTGCCCATGAATCCTTCAGTTCCTTACGCCCGCGGCGCTGCGCTGCCCGCGATTCTGCGGCAACGCATCATGATCATCGACGGCGCGATGGGCACGATGATCCAGCGCTTCAAGCTTGGCGAAGCGGACTTCCGCAATCCGTCACTGGCGGCGCACCCGAAAGACCTGAAGGGCAACTACGACCTGCTGGTGCTGACGCGTCCGGACGTGGTGCGCGACATCCACGCCGCGTACCTGGCGGCGGGCGCCGACATCATCGAGACCAACACCTTCGGCGCCACGTCGGTCGCGCAGGAGGACTACGGCCTGGCACACCTGGCGCGCGAGATGAACCTGGCAGCGGCGCGCATCGCACGTGAAGCGGCCGATGCGGCGAGCACGCCCGACCAGCCGCGTTTCGTGGCTGGCGCGCTGGGGCCGACGCCGAAGACCGCGAGCATCAGTCCCGACGTCAACGACCCCGGCGCGCGCAACACCAGCTTCGACCAGCTGCGCGACGCTTACCGCGAGCAGGCCGAAGGGCTCTTCGAAGGCGGTTGCGACCTGTTCCTGGTCGAGACCATCTTCGACACGCTCAACGCCAAGGCAGCGATCTTCGCGCTCGATGAGCTGATGGAGTCGCACGGCGTGCGCATCCCGGTGATCGTCTCCGGTACTGTCACCGATGCTTCCGGGCGCATCCTGTCGGGCCAGACCGTCAGCGCGTTCTGGCACTCGGTGCGCCACGCGCGGCCGTTGGCGATCGGGCTGAACTGCGCGCTCGGTGCGGCGCTGATGCGGCCCTACATCGAAGAACTCGCCAAGGTGGCGGCCGACACCTTCGTCAGCTGCCACCCCAACGCCGGGCTGCCGAACCCGATGAGCGAGACCGGATTCGACGAGACACCGGAGGTGACCGGCGCGCTGATGGAAGACTTCGCCCGCGTCGGCTTCCTGAACATCGCCGGTGGCTGCTGCGGCACGACGCCCGAGCACATTGCCGAGATCGCGCAGCGCGTCGGCCGGCACCGGCCGCGCGCGCTGAACCGCCAGCTGTTCAGCGAGCTGCTGGCAGCGTGAACGAGCTGCTCTACTCGACGCAGGACGATGCGGCACGAGCGGATGTCGACATCGTCGATACCGGCATCGGTGACTTCAACGATGCGCAAGCCGCGCTGCGCGACGTGCGCCCGCTGCGCGTCTTCGCGCGCGACCGCGAAGGCCGGGTGATCGGCGGCGCGCTTGGGCGCAGCTGGGGAATCAGTTGCGAGTTGCAGCAGCTTTGGGTGCACCCGGACCGTCGTGGCAAGGGTGCTGGCAGCGAGCTGCTGCGCTGTTTCGAGGCGCGCGCCGCCGAGCGCGGCTGCACGCTGGTCTACCTCGACACCTTCTCGTTCCAGGCACCGAAGTTCTACGCCGCGCTGGGCTACCGCACCGTGCTCGAAACCGGCGGCTTCACGGCAGGCATCGTCAAGCACACGATGCACAAGACGCTGGCCGCAACGCCTGCGCGCGACGCGCTCACCGCGCGGCTCGTCGACGCGCCCGTCACCCAAGTCTGGCATGCCTTCGGCGACGCCGAACGGCTCGCCCGGTGGTGGGGACCGAAGGGCTTTCGCAACACCTTCCACGAGTTCGACTTTCGCCCCGGCGGCCACCGGCGTTTCGTGATGCACGGGCCCGACGGCACGGACCATCCGAACCACAGCATCTTCCGCGAGGTGCTGGAGCACGAACGTATCGTCTTCACGCACGAATCCGGCCATGGGTTCGAGATGACCCTGACGTTCACCGCGATGGGCGAGAAGACCCTCGTCGGCTGGCGCCAGTGTTTCGACAGCGCCGAACACTGCGCGAAGGTGGCGCCTTTGGTGATTCCGGCCAACGAACAGAACCTGGACCGGCTCGCCGAGATCGTGGCAAACCTGGGGAAATCGACATGACCGCCACGCCTGCCCCCATGCTCCTGTCCGGCCTCGAACCGGTCTCGATCGGCGCCGGGTCGCTGTTCGTCAACATCGGCGAGCGCACCAACGTCACCGGCTCGCGCGCTTTCGCGAAGATGATCCTCGAAGGGCGCTTCGAAGACGCGCTGTCGGTGGCGCGCCAGCAGGTGGAAAACGGCGCGCAGATCATCGACATCAACATGGACGAGGCGATGCTCGACTCGGCCGCGGCGATGGAACGCTTCCTGAAGCTGATCGCCGGCGAGCCCGAGATTGCGCGCGTACCGATCATGGTCGACTCGTCGAAGTGGAGTGTCATCGAGACGGGCCTGAAGTGCATCCAGGGCAAGGGCATCGTGAACTCGATTTCGCTGAAAGAGGGCGTTGCCGAGTTCAAGCGCCAGGCCAATCTCGTGCGCCGCTATGGCGCCGCTGCGGTGGTGATGGCCTTCGACGAAAAGGGCCAGGCCGACACCTATCAGCGCAAGACGACGATCTGCGAGCGCGCCTACCGCATCCTGGTCGACGAGGTCGGCTTCCCGGCCGAGGACATCATCTTCGACCCGAACATCTTCGCCATTGCCACCGGCATCGAAGAGCACAACAACTACGCCGTGGACTTCATCGAGGCCACGCGCTGGATCAAAACAAACCTGCCGGGTGCCAAGGTCTCGGGCGGTGTGAGCAACGTCTCCTTCAGCTTCCGCGGCAACGACCCGGTGCGCGAGGCGATCCACACGGTGTTCCTGTACCACGCGATCCAGGCGGGTCTGGACATGGGCATCGTCAACGCCGGCATGGTCGGCGTCTACGATCAACTCGAGCCGCAGTTGCGCGAGCGTGTCGAAGACGTGGTTCTTAACCGTCGAGCTGACGCGGGCGAGCGGCTGGTGGAGATCGCCGAGACCGCCAAGGGTGCCGCCAAGGACGACAGCGCCAAGCTCGCCTGGCGCGCGATGGGCGTGAACGAACGCCTGTCGCATGCGCTCGTGCACGGCATCACCGAGTTCATCACGCCCGACACCGAAGAAGCGTGGCGCGCCATCCAGGCCGGCGGCGGCCGCCCGCTGCACGTCATCGAAGGCCCGTTGATGGCCGGCATGAACATCGTCGGCGACCTGTTCGGCGCCGGCAAGATGTTCCTGCCGCAGGTAGTGAAGAGCGCGCGCGTGATGAAGCAGGCGGTGGCCCACCTGCTGCCCTACATCGAGGCCGAAAAACGCGCGCTGGTGGACGCTGGCTGCGAAGCCAGGGCCAAAGGCAAGATCGTCATCGCCACCGTCAAAGGCGACGTGCACGACATCGGCAAGAACATCGTCACCGTCGTACTCCAGTGCAACAACTTCGAAGTCGTGAACATGGGCGTGATGGTGCCTTGCCAGGACATCCTGGCCAAGGCGCGCGTCGAAGGCGCCGACATCATCGGCCTGTCGGGCCTGATCACGCCGAGCCTGGAAGAGATGCAGCATGTCGCTGCCGAGATGCAGCGCGACGACTACTTCCGCATCAGGAAGATCCCGCTGTTGATCGGCGGCGCCACCACCAGTCGCGTGCACACCGCGGTGAAGATCGCGCCGCACTACGAAGGCCCGGTGGTCTACGTGCCCGATGCGTCGCGCAGCGTGGGCGTTTGTGCCGATCTTCTCTCCGACGAACGCTGCGCGCGTTTCATCACCGAGATGACGGCCGACTACGAGCGCGTGCGCCAGCAGCATGCGGCCAAGAAGGCCACGCCGCTGGTGACACTGGCGCAGGCGCGCGCCAACAAGACGCCGATCGATTGGGCCGCCTACACGCCGCCCAGCCCCAAGTTCATCGGCCGGCGGATGTTCCGCAACTACGACCTCGCCGAACTCGCCGCCTGCATCGACTGGGGCCCGTTCTTCCAGACCTGGGACCTGGCCGGCCCGTTCCCGCAGATCCTGCGCGACGAGGTGGTGGGCAGCGAAGCCACGCGCGTGCTCTCCGACGGCAAGCGGCTTTTGCAACGCTGCATCGAAGGCCGCTGGTTGCAGGCCAGCGGCGTGGTCCAGCTGCTGCCGGCGAACACGGTGGACGACGATGTCATCGAGGTCTACAGCGATGCCTCGCGCACGCAGGTGGCGCTGCGTTGGCAGCCGCTGCGCTTGCAGACCGAACGGCCGGTCATCGACGGCGTGCGGCGGCCGAACCGCAGCCTCGCGGACTTCATCGCGCCCAAGGGTGTGAAAGACGACTTCATCGGCCTGTTCGCCGTTACCGCCGGCCTTGGCGTGCAAAAGAAGGAAAAACAATTCACCGACGACCACGACGACTACTCGGCGATCATGCTGAAGGCACTCGCCGACCGCCTTGCCGAAGCTTTTGCCGAACGCCTGCACCAGCGCGTGCGCACCGAGTTCTGGGGCTTCGCGGCCGATGAGGGCTTGAGCAACGAAGAACTGATCGCCGAGAAGTACCGCGGCATCCGCCCCGCGCCGGGCTACCCGGCATGTCCCGAGCACAGCATCAAGCGCGCGATGTTCGAGGTCTTGAACGCCACCGAGATCGGCATGGATCTCACCGAAAGCCTGGCGATGATGCCGGCGGCATCCGTCAGCGGCTTTTACTTCTCACACCCGGATTCGACCTACTTCAATGTCGGCAAGATTGGCGCGGATCAGGTGGAGGACATGGTGCGGCGGCGTGGTGTTGCGAAGGAAGCAGTCGAGCGGGCGCTGGCGCCCAACCTGGGATAGCGCCCGATGAGGCGGCATGGATGCGTGGATGATTGCCCTACAATCGATGGGGAGAGGTGAAATATGACTGACAACGTTACGCCTTTGAGCACCGAACACTTGCGTATCATGCGCGACGATATCGCGCAATTCCGCGCCGACATCACCCGCGAGGTCAAGGAAGGTTTTGGCGATATTCGCAAGCGCCTGGCTCGTGTCGAGCAAAGTGTTCTCGGCTTGAAGCGCGACGAGGTTGAAGCCGCAACAGAACTCGCAGAGCATCGCCTGGCGCTCGACAAATTGCGCGAAATCATCGATCAGTTGCGCGAGCGCATCGATACCCTTGAAGCACAAGCGCCG
>JANNQO010000101.1:0-36504 GCA_031400795.1 Rubrivivax sp.
CTGAGCGTGCGCGGCCGGATTCATCGGCGCTCGGCGGCCAGCGTCGAACGCAAAACTGCATTCGGAGCTTCGGCCGACTGGCCCGACTACCCTACCGTCACGGAAAAACGGGGCTCTTGAACGAACTGTCATCGAGCCACAGTGCAAAACGCCCAGGGATTTCTCCGAGGGCGCCTATCAAGGTCATGGTCGTGCTGGTGTTGAGATAGAGGTAGATGTGTCTGGGCCTATAGGCTCCAGGATAAGAAACATCTTCAAATCGTTGACTACTTCATCGCCAATCTTTTGCAGCCTGTGGTTGCTGTCTCGCCCACTTCCAAGAATCGTGATCGTGGTGTCAGAGCCTTCTGGCACACAGGTGATTGTGATTACGCCACCCCAGTTATTAGCCAAGAGTGAAAACGGGTACGAAACGCGCAAGGTGTATTTCGCAGGGGTCGACTCGACGATCTCTCTTCCGTTGCGTTCAACTGTCTGAGCAAGTGCGGAATAGACCTTGGAAGTCGGACGCCATCGAAGTAGATCGTCTGCGGGTGGTTGGGCACCAGCTTCTTGAGCTCGGCGACCTGGGCATTGGCGCCGGCTATGTCTTTGTCGGCAAGCAGGATCTCGATCACCGCGGCATGCGCACCGATCAGGCTGGGCTTGCCTTCGATGGCTTTGCGATAGGCTTCCAGAGCGGTCTTGCGGTCTTTCTCGGCGTACAGCGCGATGTCGCCCCTCAACTTCCAGGCTTCGAAGTTCTTCGGGTCGACCGAGAGCAGCCGCGTCAGGATGTTCTGCGCGCCGGCGCGGTCTTTCGCATCGGCGGCCAGCCGCGCCTGCAGCAGCAGGCCCGGCGTGTAATTGGGCATCGCCTCGAAGACTGTCTCGAGCGTCTTGCGTGCCGCGGCGGCAGCACCCGTGCGTGCCTGCGCGGTGGCCACCGAGGTCTTCAGGTCGGCGGTGCCGGCCGGGTCGGGCAGCAGCGTCTTCTCGTAGGTCTCGATGACCTTCTTGTATTCGCCCTGGTCGATCAGCGAGCGCGCCAACGCGGGAATGACGAGCCCGGGGTTGAACTTCAACTCGGCGGCTTTCTGCAACTCGACGGCCGCGGCCACCGGATCGCCAGCATCCAGAAGCACCTTGCCCAGCAGGTAGCGCGCCTCGCCGGACTGCGGATTTTTCTGTAGCGCGCTTTTCAGCGAGATGGTTGCGCTCTTGGGCTCGTTGCCCTGCATCTGCTTCTTCGCGTCGGCGACGAAATCGGTATCGCTCTTGCCGCCGCAAGCGGCGACGAGGGCCACGATGGCCAGGACCGGCACGTGCCGGACAAAGCCGGCGGCCTTCCGCGGGGTACTGCTCAGAATCTTCACTGGATGCTCCTCAACAATTGCTGGACCTCGACCTGGGCGGCGAATCTCTCGCCCTCGTAGGTCAGTTTCTCGAGCTCGGCGCGGGCCAGCACCTTGTTGCCGGCCTGGATGGCGATGCGCGCCAGCGTGAGCTTGGCCTCCAGCAGCTGCGGTGCCATGTCCACGACCTTCTTCTGCAGCTCCAGCGCCTTGGCCACCTGGCCCGCATCGGCCATCGCCGCGGCCAGAGTGTCCATCAGCGGCGGCAGGTTCGGTGACTGTTTGTTGGCGGCTTCGGCGAATGGCAGCGCGCCAGGTTTCTTCTGGTTCATCAAGGCCCAGGCCAGGTTGTTGTTCGCGGTCACGTCTTTCGGCTGCGCGGCAGTGACATCGCGGTACAGCCTCTCGGCACGCGCCCAATCCTTGGCCTTCATCGCCGCCGAACCGAGGTACGCGCGGAACACCACATCCTGCGGGTGTTGGTCGCTCCACGAACCCGCCAGCTTCTCGGCCTCGGCGACCTTGCTGGTCTGCAGCAGCACCGAGTGCAGCTTGACGACGGCTTCGGTCGACGGCGAGCGGCTCATCGCGCCGCGCAAGGCCGTGGCCGCGCCTTCCAGCTGTTTCTGGCTCAGCAGCACATCGGCCTCGAGCAGATGGCCGATGCCGTCGCGCGGACGCGCCTGTTGCACGCGGCGCGCGATGGCCAGCGCCTGCTTGTACTGCTTGTCGGCCAGCAGCAGCTGGGCCTGGCGCGCCTGCGCGGAGACCAGGTCGGGCGCGATCTCCAGCGCGCGCTGCAGGCTCGCAGTGGCAGCCGCGCGCTCGTTGCGCGCTGCGTAGACATCGGCCAGCCGCAGATGGGCCTGCGCCGAGTTGGGCATCAGCGTGGCCATCTTGCGGAAGGTCGTGATCGCCTGCTGGTACTCCTTGGTGCCGAACTGCGCCCTGCCCAGCCCATCGAGCAGCCCGGGGCTGTCGGCCATCACCGACAGCGCCTGCTGCGCCGCGGACAGGGCGTCGTCGTAGCGGCGCGCATGCAGATGGAATTCGATCAGCGCCTCGCGAGCGCCGACCTCGGTGGGGTTGGACTTCACCGCCTCCTGCAGCAGCGCCTGCACCTCGATGTCCGGATCGCCGTTACGCGACTTCAGGTCGGCCAGCGCGAGCATCGCGCGCACGTTCTTCGGGTCGCGCACCAGGATCGCCTCGAAGTGCTTCTTCGCGTCGCCGAGCTTGTTCTCCGCGACATCGATCGAGGCCAGCGAAAAGGCCGCCGGGAAGTACACGGGGTCGAGCGCAAGCGCTTGCGCGAAGCTTTGCCGCGCCGCCGGCAGGTCCTTGCGGTGCTGGTGGATCTGCCCGCGGATGTGGGCGAAGCGCGGCTGCTTGGCTTCTTTGCGCTCCAGGCGATCAACCGCCGCCAGGGCCGCGCTGACGTCGTTGCGGCGCATCAGGGTGCTGATCAGCGCCAGATCGGCGAAGGTGCCCGGGTCGGAGTCGGCCACGCGGTCGAGGTCGGCCAGGCCCTCGGTGACCTTGCCCTGCGCGATGCGACTCAATGCCACCGCGGTGCGCAGCCGCGGATCTTCGGGGCTGGACTTCGCCGCGCGCTCGAACAGCCCCTGCGCCCGAGCCGGGTTGCCGCCCTGTAGATACGCATCAGCGGCCAGCGCCAGGTAGCGGGCGGGCGGGTTGTCGCGCTCGATGAGCGGCTGCACCATCGTCAAGGCCTTGGTGTGATGGCCCATGCGCAGGTAAGTAACCGCCAGCAGTTCGCGCGCCGTCTCCAGGTTCGGTTCTTCGTTCAAGGCCCGTGTCAGGTAGGTCTCGGACAGGGTCAGCGCACCGTGGCGCAACTCGATCTGTGCAGCCAACAGCAGCACCCGCGTGTCGGGTTGTTTGGCGCGCAGCAGCTGTTGCACCAGCTCGCGCGCGGCGCGCAGGTTGTTCTCAAGGTACTCGATCTGGGCACGGAAGAGGAAGGTGTTGAGGTTCTGCGGCAGGGCCTTTTGCATCGCGGCCATCTGCTTGCGCATGCCGTCCTTGTCCTTGGCGGCGAACAGCAAGCCCAGCAACTCGGCGTGTGCCGGCATCAGCGTGGCGTCGCTGTCCAGCGCCGCACGCTGCGCGGTCTGGGCGGCTTGCACGTCGTTCTTCAAGTAGCGCAGCAACAGTCCCTTCAGGTGCAGGGCCTGGGCGTTCTTGGGCTGCTTGTGCAGCACCGCCTCGTTCATACGCCAGGAGGCGTCCAGATCACCGGTCGCGGCGATCAGGCGCGCCTTGACCAGCTGGGCGGTGATGTTCTGCGGGTCCAGCGCGAGCGCCTTGTCGATCGACTCGCGCATCAGATCGGATCGCCCCTGAATGCCCCAGGCAGCGGCCAACCCGACCTGCAATTCGGCCATTGCCGGCGCGCCATCCAGCTGTTTGCCGGCGTACTGCTTGGTGGCTTCTGCGGCGCGACCGGAGGCAGCCATCGCTTTCACCAACTCGGGCAGTACCTCGGTCTCGGCGTGGCCGAGTTCGAGCGCCTTGCGCAGCTCCACCAGCGCGGTCACCGGGTCACCGCCGTCCAACAGGGTCTTGCCGAGCAGGAAGCGCAGCGGCGCGGACTCGGGTTGCTTCTGCAGCGCCGCCTTCAGCGAGACGACCGCGGCGCGCAGGTTCCTTTGCTCGATGAGCGCATGGGCGGCGGCGATGGTGTCGCGGTCGGAGGGCTTGCCGCAGGCTGCCAACAAGATCGCCACGGCCGCGGCGACAAGCCAGCTCGCGAACCGAGGACGGTTGAATGCTTTCATGGCCCTCCCAGGCATCTCGTCTTGGCGGCGCTACTTGATCGACAAGCGATGCATCAGATCGTAAAGCGTCGGCCGGCTCACGCCGAGCGCCTCGGACGCCCTCACGATGTTGCCGTTGGTGCGCGCCAACGCGGCGACGATGGCCTCGCGCTCGGCGCGCTCGCGGATGCTGCGCAGGTTCAGGTCGCCGCCGTTGCCCTCGTTCGCCGAGGCGGGGGGCGACAGGCCGATGTCCTCGCAGCCGATGCGCTGCCCTTCGGCCATGATGGTGGCGCGCTTCACGGCATTCAACAGTTCGCGCACGTTGCCCGGCCAGCGGTGGGCTTCGATGGCGCGGATGGCGTCGTCGGTGAAGCTCATCGAGCCGCGCCGCTGATCGGCGGCAAAGCGGCGCAGGAAGGCATGTGCGAGCAGCGCGGCGTCGCCCTGGCGGCTGCGCAGCGCCGGGATCTCGATGACGATCTCGGCCAGCCGGTAGTACAGATCTTCTCGGAAGCGGTTTTCGGCGATGAAGGTCTTCAGGTTCTGGTGTGTGGCGCAGACCACGCGCACATCCACCGGGATCTCCTGCCGGCCGCCGATGCGCTCGATCTTGCGTTCCTGCAGGAAGCGCAGCAGCTTGGCTTGCAACGAATGCGGCAGGTCGCCGATCTCGTCGAGCATCAGCGTGCCGCCGCTGGCGGTCTCGATCTTGCCCGGCGTGGTCTTGGCGGCCCCCGTGAAAGCGCCGCGCTCGTAGCCGAAGAGTTCGCTCTCCAGCAGGTTCTCGGGAAGCGCGGCGCAGTTGATGGCGACGAAGCGGCCGCTGCGCTTGGAAGCGTTGTGCAAGCCTTGCGCCAGCACTTCCTTGCCGGTGCCGCTTTCACCGAGCAGCAGCACCGTCGCATCGCTGCCGGCGATGCGCTCGACGGTACGAGAGACGCGCATCATGTCCGCGTCGCGCGTGATCAGGCCCGACAAGGCATCGGGCACGTGCAGCGCTTGCAGCCGCCGGTTCTCGGCCTGCAACTCGAACAGCCGGTAGGCGCGGTCGATGGTCAGCGCCAGCACCTCGGGCTCGAACGGTTTGGCCAGGAAGTCGTAGGCTCCGGCGGCGATCGCGCGCAGCGCGTTCGCCTGGTCGTTCTGCCCAGTCAGCACGATCACCTTGGTGTTGGTGTCGATGTCCAGCAGCTGCTCGAGCAGGCGAAAACCTTCGGATACCGAATCTGGATCGGGCGGCAACCCCAGGTCCATGGTCACCACCGAGCTCTGGTGGCGCCGAAACTGCTGCAGCGCGCTCTCGCGATCGCTGGCGGTCACCGATTCGAAGCGATCGAGTGACCACTTGATCTGCTTTTGCAGCGCCAGATCGTCTTCGACGATCAACAGCGGTGTGTTGTGCGAGGCACTCATTCAGCTCACGGCCTGGGCTTGCAGGTCGTGGCTCGCGCCCGACTCGAACAAGGGCAACACCACGCTCATCACGGTGCCGCTGCCGGGGTCGCTGGCGACGTCGATCGAGCCGCCCAGCTCGCGCACGTATTGCGCGCTTTCGAAGCTGCCGATGCCCATGCCGCTTTGTTTGGTGGTGCTGAAAGGGCGGAACAAGCGCGTGCGCACGAACTCCTCGCTCATGCCCGAGCCGGTGTCGCCGATCTCCACCTTGACCTGCCCGGCGAGGCGGCTCACGGCGATCCAGACGCGGCCGCTGGCCGGTGTGGCGTCCAGGGCGTTCTGCACGATGTGTCCGAGCACTCGCTCGAGGCGGTCATCGTGGCCGCGCGTGGAAAGCTTCTCGCGAATGACGACCTCCAAGCTGCGGCCCTGGGCCGCGACGGCTTGCGCAATGCGGTGGATGATGGGCTCCAGCTCGACCCCGTGCACGCCGCCTGCCGGGGGCGTGCCTTCGCGAAGCTGCAACAGGAGCCGGCGCATCTTCTCCAGAGAGCTCTCCACCGTCAACAGCATGTCCTTCTGGAATTCGCGGTTGTCGTGCAGACGTTCCGCATTCTTCAGCATCAGCGAAAGCTGGGTGACGATGTTCTTCAGGTCGTGCACGACGAAAGCCGACATGCGGTTGAAGGCTTCGAACTTGCGCACCTCGAGCAGCGCCTCGGTGGCCTGCATCTGGGCGACGAAACTGGCCGCCTGGCGGCTGGCCGTCTTCAGCAGGTCGCGCACCTCCCAGTTCAGCTCCATCGGCGCGCGCGGCCGCGCCAGGCTCACGAAGCCCAGCAACCGATCGTCGACGAGCAGCGGCACCACCAGCCAGGTGTTGGCACTGCCCAGCAGCCACAGCGGCATCATCAGTTCGCCGTAGCGGCGCGGCGAGGCGCGGAACTCGTCCAGGTCGATGACCCAGCCTTCGTTACGCAGGAAGTTCGCAAAGCTGCCCTTGGCGGGCTCGCGGTCCTTCACCAGCGGGGCGTTCCAGCGTGTCGTCTGCTGGAAGTCACCATCGTGCCCGGCATCGATCCACAGGTCGCCGCCCGGGCTCTCGACCATGTTCGCCAACCCGCGGATCACCAGGTTGGCCACTTCCTGCGGGCTGTTCTTGCTCGACAGCATGGCGGTGAAACGCAGCCACTCCTCGCGGTAGTCGAAGCGGTAGCTGAAGAAGTGCTTGCCGACGAAGACGCGCAAGCGGGCGCGCAGCGAGCCCGAGACCATCAGCACCATCAGCACCAGCACCGCCGCGAACAACACCCCCAGCTGCAGCCCACGCCCCCAGTCGCCGCCGAAGTAGCGCACGTAGTAGCCGATCGCCGCCATGAACAGCAGGTAGCAGCCGGCCAGCACCAGCGTGGCGCTGTGAAAGGCCGCCGAGCGCGAGACCTGCAGGCTGCGCAACCAGTCGCCGCGCCGGCGCAGCGCCACCGCCAGCAGCGGCAGTGCCAGCGAATGCACAATCGCGCGGATCGCGAAGGCGTCCGCGTCGAAGCGGCCGAAGAGCAGCGCCTCGGCGTTCATGTAGATGTCGAACGCGAAGACCACCACCAGCGCCAGGCATACCGGCTTGGCGCTCCAGCGCGAATCGTCGTCGAGGTTGCGAAACACCTGCTCGCACAACAGCACCCCCAGGACGCCCTGCAGCAGGCCCAGCGTCGGCCCGAGCGTCCCGGCATCGGCACGGTGCTCGCCGGCAATCACGCGCAGCACGATGCCGGCAGCGGCCAGCAGGCAGACTGCCAATGCGACCGGCGCCAAGCGCGTGCTGCCCGAACGCCAGCCGCGTGCCAGCGCCGGATCCAGCAGCAGCAGCAGGAAACCGAACCACAGCGCATAGCGCAGCACGTCGAGCGCGCCCGCCACGTAGGCCGTGGCACGGTACGCCGACAGGCCGTCGATCAAGGTGGCCATGGACCACGCGCCCGTGCAGACCGTCGCGGCGAGCAGAAGGGTCGCGGCCAAGCCGCTGCCGCGCTGGCGTTGCAGGCTGCGCCAGACGATCACCGCAAAGGCGAAATGGGCCAAGGCGCCCAGGCCGTATGCCACAGCGGAAAGTTCGGCCGCGCCCAAGTCCATGGTCAGAAGGGAAAGGCGGGAGGAGGCCACGCCGTCCGAGGACCCGCGCTGAAGATTCTAGGTGCCCGCCGCAGCCGGGCCAGACGAGCTAGCGTGCGCCTTTGCCGGTCAACACCACGCTGACGGTCTCGAGCAGGATCAGCAGGTCCAGCACCAGCGAGTGGTGCTTGACGTAGTACAGGTCGAACTGCAGCTTCTCCTGCGAATCCTCGATCGTCGATCCGTACTGGTAGCGCACCTGCGCCCAGCCGGTGACGCCCGGTTTGACGCTGTGGCGCACCGCGAAGTACGGAATCTGCTGGGTCAGCTGCTCGACGAAGAACGGCCGCTCGGGGCGCGGGCCGACCAGGCTCATCTCGCCCTTGAACACGTTGAACAACTGCGGCAACTCGTCGATGCGCAGGCGCCGGATGATGCGGCCCACGCGCGTCACGCGCTCGTCGTTGGCGCTGGCCCAGCGTGGCGTGCCGTCCTGTTCGGCATCCATGCGCATGCTGCGGAACTTGGCCACGTTGAAGGTGGCGCCGTTCAGGCCCACACGCTCCTGCCGGTACATCACCGGCCCACGGCTCTCGAGTTTGATGATCAATGCCGTAAGCAGCATGACGGGTGCCGAGACCACCAGCAGCATCGATGCGCAGACCACGTCGAAGACGCGCTTCACCGCCGTGCGGTAGATGCCCTGGTTGAAGCCATCGCCGAACACCAGCCAGCCGGCGTTCAGGTAGTCGATGCGAATCTGCCCCAGCGTCTTCTCGAAGTGGGTGCTGATGTCGTGCACTTTCACGCCGACCAGCTTGCAATCGAGCAACTGACGCAGCGGCATGCTGCCCGAACGGCGTTCGGTCAGCGCCACGATGATCTCGTCGACGGCGTGGCGCTTGGCGATCTCTACCAGGGAGGCGCCGCCGTTCAGCAACTCACCATGCGGCACGGCCGGCGAACTCTCGTTCGGCCCCGGCACGTAGCCGACGATGTGCACGTTGGGATCCGACTCTTTCAAGGTGCTGCCGACCACGGCAGCAGCGCTGCCGCTGCCGAAGATCAATACCCGCGACCGCGCCTGCGGCACCGACGCCCAATGCGCCACGTAGACACGGCGCACGATCACCGCCGCCACGGCGGCCATGGCAGCCCAGGTCAGCCCCCAGCGATCGGCCAACGGGTCCGGCAGCAGGCTCAGCACCGCATAGGTCAGCGGCAACGCCAGCAGCAACGCGAAAATGGCCCGCGCGCAGGACTGACCCACCGAACGGCTGTGGATCGGCTCGTAAAAGCCCGATGCAGTGTTGATCACGAACAGGCCGGCTGCCAGAGACACCGCATGGGTACCTACCAGCGGCACCGCCAGCGCAAAGCTGTCGATCTGCAGGGCCACGCTGATGGCGATCACGGCCATCACCAGGGCCACGTCGAAGGCCACGTGCAGCAAGGTCAGACGGCGCGTGTAGAAACTGAAATGTCGAATCACTGTGGCTCCTGCCCGCGGCCACCGCGATACGGCGCCGAGAGGCTGCTGGCGGATGTTCCCTTGTTTTCGACCACGCAAGGCAACACCAGCAACTCCGATCTGTGACTCTGTTGGCTCGCTCGGGCGCTGTGGACTTGCTCGGTCCGCGGGCTCGCTGCTTCACCATCCGGGCCAGCACTCTATGCAGCGCGAGGAAGGCACGACAATCCCCGTATTGAGGGGGACTTGTTTCAAACTGCCTTCACAATCGCATGCGCAGCGACAAAGCGTGAGGTATTGCATGCCTGGCGGCAGAGTGGCGAAAGGCGGCGACGCCGGCGGGTGCGGCCACTCACTCAGGGGGTGCATCTGACTTGGACATGTCGGGCTTCCTGACAGAGGTTCTCGGCATGTCCCCACTCAAAAGTAACAATGACGCTAAGTATTTGATTTGGAACGGTTTGTTTGGGGTGGCACAGCCCGTGCTCTAGACCGGTCGTAGGTTCGGTTGTCATCCAGGCAACGCCAAGCAAACAGTTTCAACGGAGTCCCTAGATGAAAAGCTTTCTGAAGAGTGCAGTGGTGGCAGCAGTGGCTGTGATGGCCCTGAGCGCCCAGGCGGTGGTGATAGACGATTTCAGCCTGCCGACCGGGGCGCTGGACGATGCGTCGACGAACCTCTCTGGCCTGTGGGCTCAGACCAACGGCCCGGCGGCCAACATTCTCGGTGGCCAGCGCGACATCTACGTCACCAAGACGTTCAACCCCGCCGACGACGGCGACGGCGCACGCATCCGCGCCCAGGTCAGTGGCGACCGCTACCGTTTCTCTTCGGATTCGGGCCAGTCCGGCTTCGGCATCATCCGTTGGGACGGCGTGAATGCCCTGCCGGCCGATGCGTCGAACGCCGGCGCTGGCGGCACGATCAACGCGACCGGTCTGGGCGGTACCAACCTGACGCTCGGCGGTGCACTCGGATTCCTGGTGACGGTGAACAACGCCGACCTCGGCTTCAAGTTCACGATGGAGGCCTACACCAACGCCGCCAACTACGCGACGGTGACGCTGGACTCCTTCGGCCCCGGCCTGTACTTCATCCCGTTCGCGGTGTTTTCGCTGATCGATCCGGATGTCGTGATCGTCGGCGGTGGCGTGAACTTCACGAACGTCGGTGCTCTTCAGGTCATCGTGAACTCGGGGGCAACGCCGGTGGAAGACGTCGACTTCCAGATCGAGATCGCTTCGACCACGCTGCCCGAGCCCGCCACGCTGGGTCTGGTCGGTGCCACGCTGCTCGGCCTGGGCTTCATGCGTCGCCGCAGGGCCGCCAAGTAAGCGGTTCTCGCGATCAGCCGACAAGGGGCGCTTCGGCGCCCTTTGTTGTTTTTCAGCACTGAACGGGCGACATTGGCGTCGATTTTCCTTACACGGCGGGCCTGTCGGTTTGCTGCCAATGAAGCTAAGTGATTGATCTTTAACAAGTCCTCCTGGCTGGTACAGCGTGTGCTTTAGTCCGGTCAGAAGGTCGGTTGTCAGTGTAGGACAGCCCCAGGCAGACAGACTCGGTGGAGTGAAATCATGAAAAGCTTTCTGAAGAGTGCGGTGATAGCGGCAGTGGCTGCGATGGCCCTGAGCGCCCAGGCGGTGGTGATCGACGATTTCAGCGTGCCGACGGGGTTCCTGGACGATTCGTCGACGAACCTCACTGGCCTGTGGGCTCAGAGCAACGGCCCGGTGGCCAACATTCTCGGCGGTCAGCGCGACATTTACGTCACCAAGGTGTTCAACCCCGCCGATGACGTCGACGGCGCCCGCATCCGCGCACAAGTCAGCGGTGACCGTTATCGCTTCTCGTCGGATTCGGGCCAGTCCGGCTTCGGCATCATCCGTTGGGACGGCGTGAATGCGCTGCCGGCCGATGCGTCGAACGCCGGCGCTGTCGGCACGATCAATCACACGGGCCTGGGGGCTGAAAATCTGACCCTTGGTGGCGGCCTGGGCTTCCTCATCACCGTGAACAATGCCGACCTCGGGTTCGAGTTCAGACTCGAGGCGTATACGGACGCGTTGAACTACGCCACGATCAGGTTGGATTCGACAGGTCCTGGTCTGTACTTCGTGCCCTTCGCGGCTTTCTCGGCGATTGATCCGGATGTCACCATCGTTGGCGCTGGCGTGAACTTCTTGACCGTAGGCGCGCTTCAGGTGATCGTGAACTCGGGTGCCAGCCCGGTGGAAGACGTCGACTTCCAGATCGAGATTGCAGCGACGACCGTGCCAGAGCCCGCTACGCTGGGTCTCGTCGGCGCCACGCTGCTCGGCCTGGGCTTCATGCGCCGCCGCAAGGTCGCCGAGTAAGCGGTCTCGAACTCGGCCAACAAGGGGCGCCAAGGCGCCCCTTTTGTCGTTCGGCGCCAGCTTAGACTGCCTCGGCATGCGAGTGCTGTTCATTGCCGAAGCGGTCACGATGGCGCATGTGGTGCGGCCCCTGGCTTTGGCCGAAGGCCTGCGCAATCGCGGCATTGCCGTGCAGCTGGCCATCGCCGGCAGTGGCCGTGACTGGCCGACCGATGTCGACGTGTTGCGGCTGCCAGGCATTGGTGCCGAGGCGTTCTCTCGGGCGTTGGAGCGCGGCCGCCCAGTGCTCGAGAGCGCGGTGCTGAACGAACTCGTGAAGGCCGACCTCGCGCTGCTCGGGCGATGTCGGCCGGACCTGGTGATCGGCGATTTTCGCCTGTCGCTGTCGATCAGCGCCCGCGTGGCCAGGGTGACCTACGCGACGCTCACCAATGCCTACTGGAGCCCTTCGTACCGCCGCCCGCTGCCCATGCCTGTGCTGCCGCACACGCGTGTGCTGCCCCTGCAGCTGGCGCAAGCCTTGTTCGACCTGGGACAGCGCTTCGTTCTGCCGCGGCACTGCGCGCCGATGAACGAGGTGCGCGCCAGCCACGGCCTGCCGAGTCTTGGTAACGACTTGAAGCAGGTCTACACCGACGCCGATCACGTGCTTCTCGCCGACCTGCCGGGAATGTTTCAGCTCGAATCCGCGCCCGTCAATCAGCACCACCTCGGGCCGGTGCTGTGGTCACCGCCGGTCGATCCGCCGGCCTGGTGGAACGACGTCCCCCGGGACCGCCCCATCGTGTACCTCACGCTGGGCAGCTCGGGCAGCCGCCAGGTCTTCGCAAATCTGGCCAGGATGCTCGCCATCGAAGACCTGACGGTGATCGCCTCGTCTGCCGGGGGAGCCGGGACGGCCGGCATCGATGCGAGCCGATGTCTGGTCGCGCCCTATCTGCCCGGCGACCGTGCCGCCGCGATGGCCGACCTGGTGATCTGCAACGGCGGCAGCATGAGCTGCCAGCAGGCATTCATCGCCGGCCGGCCGGTGCTGGGGGTGGCCAGCAACATGGATCAGTTTCTCAACATGCAAGGCGTCAGCGCGGCGGGCGCCGGCCTGTGCCTGCGTGCCGATCGCCTGTCTGCAAGTGCCGTGCGCCAGGCCTGCCGGAGCTTGCTGAACGAGCCCGGCTTCACCGAATCGGCGCGTCGCCTGGGCCAGGCGATGGCCAGCCACGATGCCGCGCAGACTCTGCACGAACTCCTGCCGACCTTGGTGCGCCTGGCCTGAAACCGATCAAGACCACTTGCGCGCCGGGTTGCCGCGCCAGGTCTCGCCGGCCGGCACCGTGGTGTTGGGCATCAGGTACGAGCCGCTCATCAGGGTCGCCCGTTCGCCGATCACGCTACCCGGCAGCACCACCGAATTGGCACCCACGGTGGCCCAGTCGCCGATCACCACCGGCGCGCAAATCAGCTTGCCGCCGACGATGACGTTGGCCGAGACCAGCGAGGATTTGCCCAGCACCACGCCGCGACCGATGCTCACCAGATACGGGTCGTCGATGGTGCCGCCGAAGGCCACTTCGCGGCCGATGCGCGCGCCGAACAGCGCCGGCAGCAAGGGTCCGAAGAACAAGGGTGTGCACCAGGCGAGCGATCCCTGCCCCAGGTGGTACAGCACGGTGATCAGCTTCCAATAGGCAAAAGCGCTCGAATCCATGCCATGTTCGCCCTGCGGCATCGGCTTGGCCGCCAGCAGAATGCGCACCAGCAAGGCCGAGGCGAACCCGTAGACGATCAACAGCGCCGCCGCGTCGAAGAGCACCCGGTACTCGGCCAGAATGGCGCCGGTCAGCGGCCTGATGGCCCATACCACCCCCAGCGACAGTGCCAGCAGCCCCGTGATGCACAAGCCAGACATGAGGAAATCGCGCCAATCACTTCGCATCCTGCGCTCGCTTCATCCGGTGTCCGAAAAATCATGATAGCTGCGCCGGACACGCGCCCCGAGCCTGCTGCCGCGTCACCGGCGCCGGTCGCCGAACTGATCGGCGTGCACAAGACCTACCACCTCGACGAGGTGGAGGTGCCGGTCATCCGCGGCGTCGATCTGCTCGTGCGGCCTGCACATTTCACGGTACTGCTGGGCCCCTCGGGCAGCGGCAAGACCACCTTGCTGAACCTGATCGGCTGCATCGACCGGCCCGAGCAAGGCGAGGTGCTGGTGGCCGGCCGCTCGATCGCCGAGTTCGACGATGACCAGCTTGCTGATTTCCGCTCGCGGCACATCGGCTTCGTCTTCCAGAACTTCAACCTGCTGCCGGTGCTCAACGCCTACGAAAACATCGAGTACCCGCTGGTGCTGGCCGGCATGTCGCTGAAAGTTCGCGCCGACCGCGTACCCAAACTGCTCGAAGCGGTGGGCCTGGCCGACAAGGCGCGTTACCTGCCCGGGCAGCTTTCGGGCGGGCAGCGCCAACGCGTGGCGATCGCACGTGCGCTGGCGATGAAGCCCAAACTCGTGATCGCCGACGAGCCCACGGCCAACCTGGACAGCCAGACCGGCGCGGCGATCCTCGGCCTGATGCGCCAGATGCAGCGCCGCTACGCCATCTCGTTCCTGTTCTCGTCGCACGACCGCGCCGTGATCCGCGCTGCCGACGACGCCATCATCATCCAGGACGGCGTCATCAAGGCCGTGCGCCGCAAGCGCAGCGAAGCCACGCTCGAGCCGCGCCCGGAGGTGCTGGCGTGATCGCCATGCTGCTGCTGGCACTGCGCAACCTGTTGCGCAACCGCCGCCGCTCGCTGGCGACTGTGGCCGCGGTGGCGGTGGGGTCGGCAGCCATCCTGCTGTTCGGTGGCTACAGCAACAACATTCGCTACAGCATGGAGACGGCCTACGTACGCTCCGGCGGCCAGCTGCAGATCCAGCACCGCGACTTCAGCGTCTACGGCAGTGGCAACCCCACCGCCTACGGCATTCGCGGCTATGCCCGGCTGATCGATGCGATCCGCAGCGACGAGCAACTGCGCGGCATGGTGGTGGTGGCCACACCGACTTTGCAGTTCGGCGGCATCGCCGGCAACTACGCCGCCGGAGTCTCGCGCACGGTGATCGGCATGGGGTTGGTGGCCGCCGACCACAGCACCATGCGGGCCTGGAATCACTACGCGATCCCGCTCGAGTCGAATCCGCTGCTGCTCGCCGGCTCGAGACCGGATGCCGTGCTCATCGGCGTCGGCGTGGCGCGCGTGCTGCAGCTGTGCGCCGAACTGAAGGTCGAGCTGTGCCCGGCGCCGGAGCGCGAGGCGCCAAGCGGCGGCGCGGCGCTCCCGAGCGATATCGCCCTGCTCACCGAGCAGGAACACAAGGCACGCCCGGCGCAGAGCCAGGGGGGACGCGGGCCGCGCATCGAGCTGCTCGCCAGCAGCTCGCGCGGCACCCCCAACGTCGCCGCGCTGGAGGTGATCCAGGCTGAAGGGCAGGGTTTCAAGGAACTCGACGATGTCTACATCGCACTGCACCTGGCGCAGGCGCAGCGGCTCATCTACGGCTCGGCCGCACCGCAGGCCACGGCGGTGATGGTGCAGCTGCGCCGGCCGGACCAGGTGGCCCCGGCCCGCGCCCGCATCGAATCGCAGCTCCGGCGCTGGGGCGGCGGGCAGTCCTTGGCGGTGTTCGACCTGGAGACACTAAATCCGTTTTTCGTGCAGACGGTGCAGCTCTTCAACACCATCTTCGGCTTCATCTTCGCGCTCATCGGCGGCATCGTGCTGTTCACTGTCAGCAACACGATGAATGCCGCCGTGGTGGAGCGCACCGTGGAGATCGGCACGCTGCGCGCGATGGGGCTGCGCCAGGCCGGCATCCGGCGCCTGTTCGTCACCGAAGGCATGCTGCTTGGTGCTGCCGGCGCGCTGGCCGGCGCCGCCGCGGCGCTGTTGCTGTCGGCGGCAATCAACATGCTGGATCTGCAATGGTTGCCGCCGGGCAGTGCCGAGCCGCTGCCGCTGCAGTTCCGCGTCTGGGGCGAGACGGCCAGCATCATCGGTGTCAGCCTGGGTCTGATGGCGGTGGTCACGGCGTCGGCCTGGTGGCCGGCCTGGCGCGCGGCGAAGACTGGGATCGTCGACGCGCTGCGCCATGTCTAACGTTCCAGTCGAGGTGACCGTGCCTGTGTTTCATCGCTGCCTGCTCGCGGCACTGCTCGCCGCCTGCGCCTTCGTGGCGCCGGCCGCGGCGCAGCCCAGCGCGCAGGAATTGCTGGTCTCGAGCGACGCGGTGCGCAACCCCGGCCGCCCGTTCAGCGTGCGCGTCACGCTGCTCGAGTTCGAGGCCGGCAAGCAGGTCGACGCCAGCACGCTGACCAGCTATTCGCGTGCGCTGGAAAGCGGCGGCCAGATCGCCACCCTGGTGGCCTTCGTCGAGCCGGCGCGCGATGCCGGCAAGCTGCTGCTGCGCAGTGGCAACGACCTGTGGTTCTTCGACCCCGGAACCAAGGCCAGCATCCGCATCTCGCCGCAGCAGCGGCTGATGGGGCAGGCCGCCAACGGCGACGTGTTGACGGTGAACC
Source organism: Rubrivivax sp. (assembly GCA_031400795.1). Lineage (GTDB taxonomy): Bacteria > Pseudomonadota > Gammaproteobacteria > Burkholderiales > Burkholderiaceae_C > Rubrivivax. The sequence goes on from JANNQO010000101.1 coordinate 16,013, forward strand.
TGGCCAAGGACTACGACGCCGAACTGGTCGGCGACGAAGAGACCACCGACGGCGAGCGCAAGAAGCGGCGTGCCCACAAGCTGCAGTTGACGGCGCGCGCCGCCGCGGCAGCCACCTACGCGAGCATCGAATGGTGGATCGACGCCGAGAACGGGCGCCCGATCAAGGGCCGCTTCTTCGCCGAGTCAGGTCGATTGTTGAAGACCGCCTTCTTCCGCCGCTACCAGACGCAGCTGGGCCGCGAGCGGCCGACCGAGACCGTTATCATCGATGGACTCAATCCGCAGTCCGTCACGTTGATTCGCTTCTCGGACTTCGCGGCGCCGAACATTCCCGTGACCTGGTTCAACCGTGACTATCTGCCGCGTTTCGTCCCGGAGTGAGTTGCCCATCAAGAAGTCCAAGAAGCCGCTGCTCCTGATCGCCGCGCTGGGGCTGTCGGCTGCGGCCTGGGCGGCCGACGACGCCGAACTCGATGCGCTGAAGCTCGACGGCGAGCCCGCGAAATCGACAACGGCTGCGGCCGCGACGCCGACCAAGCTCTTCGTCGAAGGCGCTTGGGGTCGCGCTAGCCTGCGCGGTGACGGCGGCAGCCAGGCGATCGGCCGGCTCTCACTGGATCTGCGCCATGGTGCGAAGTTGTCGCCGGCGTGGCGCGCTGTGCTCTCCAACCGCCTGGACCATGTGCACCCGGTAGCGGCCGGCAACGATCAGACCGTTAACACCTTGCGCGAGGCCTACCTTGGCTGGCAGAACGAAGCCGCCGAGTGGGATCTCGAACTCGGACGCATCAACCTGCGCAACGGCCCTGCCTACGGCTACAACCCGACCGACTTCTTTCGCGACGGCTCGCAGCGGGTGCTGACCACGGTGGACCCGATCGCGTTGCGCGAGAACCGCATGGGCACTGTGGGCTTGCGCGTGCAGCGGTTGTGGCAGAGCGGCGCCATGGCCGCCACGCTGGCACCCGAGCTCACCAACAGCACGCCCAGCCGCAACGGCGCTAGCCTGGACCTGGGCGCCACCAACCGCAGCAACCGCTTGCTGCTTTCGGCCAGCCAGCAGCTGCCGGGCGGCGTCAGTGGCCAGTTGCTTTTGTTCAAGGCGCAGAACCAATCGGCGCAACTCGGCCTGAACGCCACGGCCCTGCTCGGTGACGCCTGGGTCGCGCACGGCGAGTGGTCCGGCGGCCGTGAGCCTGACTTGGCCGCGCGCGCCTTCGGCGGCTCAGGCACTCGGCGTGCCGATCGCTGGTCGGCCGGGCTCACGGCATCGCCAGGCGGCGGCTGGTCGATGACCACCGAGGTGCAGCACAACGGCTTCGCACTGAGCGAGTCTCAATGGCGCGCTCTGGCCGCATCGGGGGGTGCCCCGGCGCTGGGCCGCTACCTGCTCGCAGCCGACCAGCGGCAGGACCTGGCAGCGCGGCGCGCGCTGCTGGTCTACGTTTCCAAAAAGGGCCTGGGCCTGAAGAACCTCGACCTCACGGCGCTGCTGCGCAGCAATCTCGACGACCACAGCCGCCTGGCCTGGATCGAGCTGCGGCACGTCTGGCCTTCGTTCGAGCTGGCCTTGCAATGGCAGCATTTCGGCGGTGGCTCGAACACCGAGTTCGGCGTGTTGCCGTTCCGCAGCTCGGTGCAGCTGCTCGGCACCTACCGCTTCTGAATCGAGGTTTCGATCAGCAGGTCTTTCAAGGGTCGCCGCGTCGAGCGCGCACGCGGCGCCGGGCCCTCGCCGATGCGCGCCATCCACACCGCGCGCAGTGCGGCGTCGCCGAGCAGCCCGGCGAGCCGTGCCGACAGCGCGCCGGCCTCGATCTGCGCCGCCGGTTCCCGTGAGAAGCGCAGCCCGCGCCGGTGGTAGCGGGCGAAGATCAGCGGCGTCATCTCCGGTTGCTTGCGCAAGCCCAGCTGGGTGGCCGTCAGCCACAGCCGCTGCACCTGGCGCCCGGCGGCGACGAAGTCGTCGATGCCCTGCGCTTCGCGCGGCGCCAGCAGCACCAAGTGCGCGCCGCAGGCCAGGCCGGGCAGCAGGTCCATCTGCAAGCGTGGCAGCCAGGTGCCGGCCAGGAAGCGGTTGGCGAAATGCACGCGTGACCAGCTCTTCATGGCCAGTCGCATCAGCGCCAGGCTGATCGGATCGGCACCGAGGGCCTGGTCGGGCACACGCTCGGTGCTTTCGCGGGCACCCCATTCGATGACCGAGCGGTGCACCTCGAAAGCCTCGGGGATCGTCAGGCGCAGGTGAGCGTTGCGGAACATCAGCGTCGCGCAGGCCCAGCGCTGCGCGAAGCCTTCGAACCACAGCAGCCGGTAGCCCTCGGCCAGGCTGCCTTGCAGTCGCGCCTTCTCGACTTCGGTGATCGGCCTCGTGCTGAGTGCGCGACGCTGCACGCTGCGGCTGCGGATCTGGGCGGCCAGTCCTGGCGTCGTGGTCTCGGCAGTTTCGAAGTGCACCGCGAAGCTTGGTCGCTCGATCGGTGCATCGTCGTGCCGCACCACGCCCATCGCGAGGCCACGCGCAGCCGCCGCGATCGACATCGTCTCGAGCAGCGCGCCCAGAGAAATCTGGCTCGCGTCGCCTTCCAGGTCATACACGCAGTGGGCGCGGGTGTCGAAACCATGCACGACCAGATCGCGCTCGCCGGCAATCTCGAAACGCCACACCTGGGTGTTGTCGCCGCTGGGTGCCCAGCGCGCGTCGTCCAGCACTTCGTGCAACAGATTCATGCCGCGGTCGCCGCCGCGCGCCCGCGGCGCATCGACGCCAGGCGCCGGCGCGCCACCGCCAGCATCAAGCGCTGCAGCGGGTGGCGGTGCCCGCCAGGGCGCCAGGTTCGAACCAGGCGGTTGCGGTAGGCGTCGAACTGCAGGCCGTGCGGCGCAGCGCGCACCGGCCCGCGGCCGAGCAGCAGCTTCAGCACCTCGGTGGCCGCCATGCCGGCGCAGAGCTGGCAGGCCATTACGGTCGAAGGGCCGCGGCGCGCTGCCAGGTCGACGCGGCTGTCGTCGGCCAGGTAGTCGTGCAGCAAGCGCGGCGCCAGGCCGATCATGAAGCGCAATGCGCGTTCATCGTCGTCGTGGTCGGCCCAGCCGAAGTAGTCCTCGAAGCTCATCAAGCCCGGCAGGAAGTTCAACAGCGCTGCGCCCATGCCCAATGGCGCCGCAGTGACGGCCGGAATGCGCAGGCGCTGGCAGGCCGCGAAGGTGTCGGTGCGGGCCTTGAAGGCGAAGAAGTCCAGGCCATCGACGTAGATGTCACAACCCGTGAGAAAGGCCTCGAGGTTGCCCTCATTCACGCCCGCACCGAAGACGTCGATCTCGATCAGCGGGTTGATGTCTCGCGCCATGCGCGCCATTACGTCGGCCTTGGCCTGGCCCAGCGTGGAGACCATCGCCCCGGCCTGCCGGTTGAAGTTGGCGATGTCGAAGTGGTCCATGTCGGCGATGCGAAAACGGCTCACGCCCAGGCGTGCCAGCGTCAGCAGGTGCATGCCGCCGACGCCGCCGACACCGGCGATGGCCACTTGCTTGCCGCACAGCTCCTGTTGTTCGGACGCCGTCACCCAACCGAGGTTTCGCGAGAAGGCTTCGCTGTAACTGAACATCTCGCGGGCGGTCCCTTTCATCGTGGTGATGCGCCTGTGATGGCCTGCCCGGAAATCGGTCGCGCCCCCGGCACGCCCCGTGCGCCAGCGTGAATTTTGTGTGCAGCGCGGCGCAATCCAGGCATCTAGGGGGGGATTTTCAGGCCTTCTGTGCCATCATTTCAAATCAAGCGCGCTGGTCCTCGTAGGTTGTTGCGGCCCGGTCGCACGCGCCCGGGTGCACCGGGGCGTGTCGTGACTCGAAGGCGCTGAACCATTGTTTTCGATTCGTTTTCGGCTTGTTCTCGAACCCAGAGGTACCGACGTGATGGAAGTCGCTCGCAGGATCTTCGCCGCGCTCGCGGCGCTCGCCGTGTTCGCGCTGGCCGGCTGCACGTCGAGCGGCAGCTTCCCGCCCGCCCCGGCCAAGGTCGAGGGCAAGGACTACTCCTACATCATCGGCCCCGGCGACAGCCTGAACATCGTCGTCTGGCGCAACCCCGAACTGTCGATGTCGGTGCCGGTGCGGCCCGACGGCAAGATAGCGGCACCGCTGGTCGACGAACTGTACGCGCAGGGCAAGAACTCGGTGGAGCTGGCGCGCGACGTCGAGAAGGTGCTCGGCAAGTACGTGCGTGACCCGATCGTCACGGTGATGGTTTCGGGCTTCGTCGGCCCCTACGACCAGCAGATCCGCATCGTCGGGGAAGCCGCCCGGCCGCAGGCGCTGGCGTACAAGAACGACATGACGCTGCTCGACGTGATGATCGCCGTCGGCGGCCTGACCGACTTCGCCGACGGCAACGGCGCGTCGATTCTGCGCATGTCCGACGGTAGCAAGCAGTACTCGGTGCGCATCAAAGACCTGTTGCGCCGCGGCGACGTGTCGGCCAACGTGCAGATGCGCCCGGGCGACATCCTGATCATTCCGCAGAGCTTCTTCTGAGCGGCTCCGAGACCGCACTCCCGCCTCGATCGACCTCGCCACAGCCCACCGCACGCCATGGACGAAATCCTCAAGCAGATCAAATCCATTGCCCATGGCATGTGGAAGTACCGCTGGCCCGGCGTCGGCGTGGCCTGGCTGGTGGCGGTGATCGGCGTGGTCGTGGTCTACAAGGTGCCCGACCAGTTCGAGGCCACGGCACGCATCTACGTCGACACGCAGTCGATCCTGAAGCCGCTGATGGCCGGCCTCACCGTGCAGCCCAACGTCGAGCAGCAGATCGGCATGCTGAGCCGCACGCTGATCAGCCGCCCGAACGTCGAGAAGCTGATCCGAATGGCCGACGTCGATCTGAAGACCGAATCGAAGATCCAGCAGGAAGCGCTGATCGAGCGGCTCACGCGCGACATCCAGATCCGCAACACCGGACGCGACAATCTGTACTCGCTGGCGTACCGCGATTCCGACCAGGACAAGGCCAAGCGCGTGGTGCAGTCGCTGGTCTCGATCTTCGTCGAGTCCAGCCTCGGTGCGAGCCGCAAGGATTCGGATTCGGCCAAGACCTTCCTGAACGAGCAGATCAAGCAGTACGAGACCAAGCTCGAGGAAGCCGAAGGCCGGCTGAAGGAATTCAAGCTGCGCAACCTGGAGATGCAAAGCGCCGACGGCAAGGACTCGACGGGACGGCTGGCGGAGATGGTCGGGCAGTTGCAAGCTGCGCAGCTTCAGTTGCGCGAAGCCGAAAACGCACGCGATGCTGCCAAGCAGCAGCTCGCCGCCGAAAAAGCGCCGCAGGCCGGCGCCAGCACGACGGCCAGCCTGTTGCAGGAGTCCTCGATCGTGATTGCCACGCCCGAGATCGATTCGCGCATCGAAGGCATGAAGCGCGGCCTCGACGGGCTGCTTCAGCGCTACACCGAGCAGCACCCCGACATCATCGCCACGCGCAAACTGATCAAGGATCTGCAAGAGCAGAAGGTCAAAGAGATGGCCGAGTTGCGCAAGGCGGCAATGGCGTCGGCCTCCACCGGCGGTGGCGGCGCGCTGCCCAACAGCAACCTCGCGACGCAGGAGATGGGGCGCATGGTGGCCACCGCCGAAGTGCAGGTGGCTGCGCTGAAGGCCCGCGTCAACGAATACACCACCCGGCTGCAGCTGGCGCGTGTGTCGCTGAAGAATGCCCCGCAGGTGGAATCCGAAGCGGCGCAACTGAACCGCGACTACACGATCGTCAAGAAGAACTACGAAGACCTGGTCGGCCGCCGGCAATCGGCAGTCATGTCCGGTGAACTCGAGGTGGCTTCCGGCGTGGCCGATTTCCGCCTCATCGACCCGCCCCGCGTGACGCCCAAGCCGGTCTCGCCGAACCGCCTGCTGCTGCTGCCGCTGCCGCTGCTGGCCGGCCTGGCGGCGGGCTTGCTGCTGGCCTTCGTCGCCAGCCAGTTGCGGCCGGTGTACCTGGATGTGGCCGAGCTGCGCATCAAGACCGGTCTGCCGGTACTGGGCCTCATCACCATCGTGCAGACCGACCTGGACCGGCGCTCCGAGCGCATGAGCCTGTACCGGTTCGCCGGCGCTTCGGGCGGCCTGGTGGTGGTCTTCGCAATGGGTTTGACTGCCATGGCCATCATGGCGCGGACGGGCTGAGCAAGATGACGAGCTTGATCGAACAGGCCGCGCTGCGGCTGGAGCAACTGCGGCAAGCCGGGATCACGATCCCCGAGCCGGATGTAGCGCTGCGCGAGAGCGCGCCCGCGCCGGCCGCGTCCGCCGCGATGAACGCGACCGCCCCGCTGGTCGCGACCGCCGCCGCTCGCGCCGCGCCGCTGGTGGCCGAGGTCGCGCCCGAGCTGCCGCCGACCTTCGATGCCCCGAGCGTTTCGCGCCGGGTCGAACTCAACCTCGAGGCCATCTCGACCACCGGCATCGTCGTGCCGAATGCGCCGCGCTCGCGCACCGCCGATCAGTTCCGAGTCATCAAGCGCCCGCTGATCGCCAACGCGATCGGCAAGTCGGCCACGCCGGTCAAGCACGGCAACCTGATCATGATCACCAGTGCGATGGCCGGCGAGGGCAAGAGCTTCACGTCGATCAACCTGGCGATGAGCATCGCCGCCGAACTCGACCACACGGTGATGCTCGTCGATGCCGACGTGGCACGCCCGTCGGTGCTGCGCGTGCTTGGCCTGCCGCCCGGGCCGGGGCTTCTGGACGTGCTCGAAGGCAAGGTCGACATGGCCGATGTGCTGCTGCGTACCAACGTCGACAAGCTGACCATCCTGCCCAGCGGCACGCCGCACCTGAAGGCCACCGAGCTGCTGGCCAGCGAGGCGATGGTCACGCTGCTCGCCGACATGGGCTCGCGCTACCGCGACCGCATCATCATCTTCGATTCGCCGCCGCTGTTGCTGACCACCGAAAGCCGCGTGCTGGCCACGCACATGGGCCAGATCGTGGTGGTGGTGAACGCCGGGCGCACCTTGCAGTCCGATGTGCAGCAGGCGCTGGCGACGATCGAGGCCTGCCCGGTGAAGATGATGGTGCTCAACAAGAGCCGCAGCGACGGCGCCGGCGTGGGCTATGGCTATGGCTACGGGTATGGCTACGGCTACGGCTACGGGTATGGCTACGGTGGGCCCGACGCGGCCAGCGGCGACGGTGAAGTCGCGGCGGGTGACTCGCGCCTGAGTTGATGCGCGCCGGCCCACCGAACGTTTCGCCGCATACCAGCGCCAGAGCGGCCATCGCCGCGGCGCTGCTGTCGGCGGCCGTGGCTCAGGCGCAGGAGTCGCGCGGGGCCTTGACCATCGTGCCGACGCTTTCGATCACGCAAAGCTTCACCGACAACACCGAATTCAGCAACACCGACAAGCGCTCGGAAGCGATCACCACGGTCAGCCCCGGTGTCCGCATGTCCAGCCGCAGCGGGCGCCTGCAAGGATCGCTGGACTACGCGCTGAACCTGCAGGCCTACGCCAACGACAACTGGCGCGGTGGCATCACCAATACGCTCGCGGCAGCCTTTACGGCCGAAGTCATCCAGCAAAACGCCACGGTCGACGTTCGCGCCGGCATCACGCAGCAAAGCATCTCGGCCTTCGGCGTGCGCACGGTCACGCCGCAGTTCACCGACCGCAACCGCACCGAGGTGCGCACCTTGAACATCTCGCCGGTGCTGCGTGGCCGGCTCGGCGACCTGGTGAACGCCGAAGCGCGCATGAACTGGACCAAGGCGGCCAGCACCTCGGGCGGTGCCGCCGACAGCAGCTTGCTGACGAACTCGCTGCGCCTGTTCGGCCAGCGCAGTGCCTACGGCTGGTCGGCCGATGTCTCCGATTCGACTTCGGATTTCGAGAATGGACGCGAAACCGGCAACCGCCGGGTGAACCTGGGCGCGACCTACTCGCCGAACCCCGACCTGCAGTTCAGTGTTCGCGCCGGTCGCGAGACCGACACCGTGCGCAGCCTGGAGAGCCAGACCAGCAGCACCTACGGCGCCGGGGTCACCTGGACGCCGTCGCCGCGAACCACGGTCAACGCGCAGCTCGATCGGCGTTATTTCGGCAACGGGCACTCGGTGCAGATATCGCACCGCATGGCGCGCTCGATCTACACCTTCAGCGACTCGCGCGACACCAACAACGGCGCCGTCTCCGACCGCACGCTGCAGTTCGCCACCGCCTACGACACCTTCTTCACGCAACTGGCCGGTGTCTTTCCCGATCCGGCGCTGCGTGACCTGGTGGTGCGCGAGCTGCTGCGCCAGCAGGGCCTGTTCATCGGGCGCGCGGTATCGCTGCAGCGCCGCCAGGATGCCTCGGTGGCGTTGCAAGGCGTGCGCACGACGCTGCTGCTCAGCGCCTATCGTTCCACCTCGCGCCGGCTCGACCAGGCGAGCAGCGCCAGCGACGACCTGTCGCTGGCCGACGGGCTGCGCCAGCAGGGCTATTCGCTTTCTGCCACCTACACCGCTTCGTCGACGACCAGCGTCTCGCTGGCCTTCAACAGCAGCACCAACACCGGCAACAACAACGCCGTGCCGGGCGGCGACAACGAGTTGCGCAACCTCACCGCGTCCTTGAGCGGGCGTCTGGCGCGACGCGTCAGCTACAGCCTGTCGTTGCGCCACTCCACCTTCGACAGCACGCTGCGGCCCTACACGGAAAACGGCGGCCAGATCTACCTGAGCTTCCAGTTCTAGGGTCTGTACACAAATGAATCGCCGCAAACCCTAGCCATGTACGAAGCCTTCTACGGGCTCGCGAGCAAGCCCTTCCAGCTCAACCCCGACCCGGCGTTTTTCTTCGGCAGCAAGCAGCATCGCCGCGCCAAGGCGTATCTCGAATACGGCGTCTCGCGCAACGAGGGCTTCATCGTCATCACCGGCGAGATCGGCGCCGGCAAGACGACCGTGCTGCGCGCGCTGATCGAAGGGTTGCACGGCAGCAACGTCGTCGCTGGTCATCTCGTGACCACGCAGCTGGGCGCCGAAGACACGCTGCGCATGGTCGGCGCGGCGTTCGGCTTTCGCGTCAAGGACGTGCCCAAGTCCGAGCTGCTGATCACGCTGGAAGCCTTCCTCATCAGCCAGACCAGCAAGGGGAAGCGCTGCCTGCTGGTGGTGGACGAAGCGCAGAACCTCACGCCCAAGGCCGTGGAAGAGCTGCGTATGCTGTCGAACTTCCAGTTCGGCAACCAGGCGCTGCTGCAGAGTTTCCTGATCGGACAACCCGAGTTCCGCGAGATCCTCCAGCAGCCCGAGATGGAGCAGTTCCGCCAGCGCGTGGCGGCCACCTGCCACATCGGCCCGCTGGACCGCGACGAGACCGAGGCCTACATCCTGCACCGGCTGAAATGCGCGGGCTCCAGCGGCAAGCCGACCTTCGCCGCCGGGGTGTTCGACACCGTCTACAAGGCCAGCGGCGGCATCCCGCGGCGCATCAACTCGGTGTGCGACCGGCTGCTGCTGCTCGGCTTCCTGGCCAACAAGTTCGAGTTGACGGCCGACGACGCCCGCGAGGTGGTGCGCGAGATGGCGCAAGAGTCGGAGGTGCCGCAGCGCGCCGTGGTGGCCGCCAGCGCCGGCGGCGCGGAGTTCGCGGCTGCGGTGGCCGAGATCGATGTCGACGTCACGCGCATCAAGCTCGACAGCAGCACCGCCGAGGCGGCGAGCAAACAGCTCGCGTCGCTGGCGGCCGATCAGCGTGGCGACCAGTTGCAGCGCCTGGAGCGCAGCCTGTTGCGCCTGGAGCGCATCAACCTGCAGACCCTGGCGCTGCTGCAAAAGCTCGTCAACGCCGCCTCCCGCCCAGGCGGCAGCGAGCCCAAAACATGACGGCTCCGGTGATGTGCGTGGTCGGTGCGCGTCCGAATTTCATGAAGATGGCGCCGCTGCTGCGCGCGTTGGCAGCGCACCAGCCGCCGCTGCCGGCGCTGCTCGTGCACACCGGCCAGCACTACGACCAGGACATGAGCAACCGGCTCTTCACCGATCTGCGCCTGCCGCGGCCGGACATCAACCTCGAGGTCGGCTCGGCCAGCCATGCCGTGCAGACCGCCGAGGTGATGAAGCGCTTCGAGCCGGCGCTGGACGAGGCCAAGCCCCGCTGCGTGGTGGTGGTGGGCGACGTCAATTCCACGCTCGCCTGCACGCTGGTGGCGGTGAAGAAGGGCGTGCCGGTGGTGCATGTCGAGGCCGGCCTGCGCAGCGGCGACCGGCGCATGCCCGAAGAGATCAACCGCGTGCTCACCGACCAGGTGGCCGACCGCCTGTACACCACCGAGCGCACCGCCTCGGCGCACCTGCTGCGCGAGGGCGTGGACGCGTCGCGCATCTGTTTCGCCGGCAACGTGATGATCGATTCGCTGCTCGCGAGCCGTGAGATGGCGCGCCCTGCGGCGGCCACGCTTCGAGCGTTGGAACAGGACGCCGCGTTGCTCGACGACCCGCGTGGCTTCGCGCTGGTGACCATGCACCGGCCATCGAACGTCGACGATCCGGCCACGCTCGGCAGCCTGCTGGCGGTATTGGCCGAAGTGGCGGCGCAGCTGCCGCTGGTCTTCCCGATGCACCCGCGCACCCGGGCCAACATCGAGCGCTTCGGCCATGCCGGGCTGCTCGATCCGCGGCGCGTGGCGGTGCTGCCGCCTCAGGGCTACCTCGAGATGGTCGGCTTGATGTCGCAGGCCCGGCTCGTGCTCACCGACTCCGGTGGCGTGCAGGAAGAGACCACCGCGCTGGGTGTGCCGTGCCTGACGATGCGCGAGAACACCGAACGGCCGATCACTGTCGAACAAGGCACCAACACCCTAGTCGGCCGCGACCGGGCTGCCATCCTGGCCGGCGTGGCGGACATCCTGGCCGGGCGCGGCAAACAAGGCCGCACGCCGGAGTTGTGGGACGGCCACGCCGCCGAGCGCATTGCCGCGGATTTGCACCGCTGGTTGCAGCCGCAGCCGGCCTAGCATCGACGCCATGCCCGCCTCGACCATCACCAATGCGCTGACCGTCGACGTCGAAGACTGGTTCCAGGTCTCGGCGTTTGCGCCCTACATTCGCCGCGCCGACTGGGAGCGCTGCGAGTGCCGCGTCGAAGCCAACGTGCAGCGCATCCTGGCGATGCTCGCCGAGCGCGGTATCCACGCCACCTTCTTCACGCTCGGCTGGATCGCCGAACGCTACCCGCAACTGGTGCGCGAGATCGTTGCCGGCGGCCACGAACTGGCCAGCCACGGCTACGGCCACGAACGCGCCAGCGACCTGAGCGAGGCGCAGTTCGGCGCCGATGTCGACCGTGCCAAGAAACTGCTCGAAGACCTGTCGGGCCGCGCGGTGCGCGGCTACCGCGCGCCGAGTTTTTCAATCAGCGTCGGCAACCTGTGGGCCTTCGAAGCGCTGGCGCGCGCCGGCTACGACTACAGCTCGAGCGTCTATCCGATCCACCACGACCACTACGGCATGCCCGATTCGCCGCGCTTCGCCTACCGCGTCGGCACCGGGCTGCTGGAAGTGCCGGCGACCACACTGCGCCTGGCCAACCGCAACATGCCCACCAGCGGCGGCGGTTATTTCCGCCTGCTGCCCTACGCCGTCTCGCGCTGGATGCTCGAGCAGGTGAACCAACGTGACCGCGAAAGCGCGATCTTTTACTTCCACCCCTGGGAGCTCGACCTGGGCCAACCGCGCCCGAGCGGCATCGATCTGCGCACGCGCTTTCGGCACTATGTGAACATCCCGCGCACGCAGGCCAAGATCGCGCGACTGCTCGACGACTTCCGCTGGGGCCGCATGGACCACATCTTCCTCGACCGCAAGCCCGAGCCGCGGCCCGATCGCAGCCGCGTCGCAGCGGTGGCGCCGGGCATGGCGCGCGACGCAGCGGCCTGATCGCCGATCGTGCTGCAAGTCAAGCGTCTGTTGCCCGACGACGCCCGCGGCGAAGCGTCGTGGGAGGCTTTCGTGCTCGGCTGCCCGCAAGCCACCTTCTTCCATCGCGCCGGCTGGCAGCGTGTGTTGAAGAACGTCTTCAAGCACGACACGCACTTTCTCTACGCCGAAACCGATGGCCGCATCGAAGGCGTGCTGCCGCTGGCCCATGTGCGCAGCTTCCTGTTCGGTGATTCGCTGACCAGCCTGCCGTTCGCGGTGTACGGGGGTGTGGCTGCGAACAGCGAGGCCGCGGCGCAGGAGCTGGAAGCCGAAGCTGGGCGGCTGGCCGGGCGCTTGAGCGTGCCGCACCTCGAGCTGCGCCATGTGCAGCAGCGCCATGCCGACTGGCCGCGGCAAGATTTGTACGTCACCTTCCGCAAGCCCATCCTGCCCGAGGTGGAAGCGAACATGCTGGCCATTCCGCGCAAGCAGCGCGCGATGGTGCGCAAGGGCATCAAGAACGCTCTGGTGAGCACGATCGACACCAACGTGGAGCGTTTCTTCGCGCTCTACGCGAGCAACGTTCACCGCCACGGCACGCCGGCGCTGCCCAAGCGCTACTTCGAAGCACTGCGCGAGGAGTTCGGCGCCGACTGCGAGGTGATGACGGTCACCACGGCCGACGGCCGCTTGCTCTCCAGCGTGCTCACCTTCTACTTCCGCGACGAAGTGCTGCCCTACTACGCCGGTGACGACGACATGGCGCGCGATCTCGCCGCCAACGACTTCAAGTACTGGGAGCTGATGCGCCGCTCGTGCGAGCGCGGCGCCAAGGTCTTCGACTACGGCCGCAGCAAACAAGGCACGGGCTCGTTCGCGTTCAAGAAGAACTGGGGCTTCGAGCCGACGCCGCTGCACTACGAGTACCAGCTCTACAAGCGCGACACGGTGCCGCAGAACAACCCCTCGGCACCGAAGTACCGGCTGCTCATCGAAACCTGGCGGCGGCTGCCGCTGTCGCTGGCGAACTGGCTCGGGCCGTTCGTGGTGCGCAGCCTGGGATGAGCGCCGTGAGCACCTCGACACCCGCACTGCATTGGTCCGTAGCCTGGCGCCGCGCCTGGCCGGCCTTGCTTCTGCTCATCGCTGCGATCCTGCTGCTGTACCGCGAGACCGCCACGCTGATGGTCGGCACCTGGAGCAACTCCGAGACCTTCGCGCATGCCTTCCTGGTGCCGCCGATGTCGCTGTGGCTGCTCTGGCGGCAACGCCACGCGCTGGCGCTCACCACGCCGCGGCCCGCCTGGTGGCTGCTCGCGCCGATGGCACTGGCAGTGCTTGCCTGGCTGGCCGGCAACCTGGTCACCGTCAACTCGGTGACCCAGTTCGCGCTGGTGGCGCTGATCGTGATGGCCGTGCCGCTGGTGATCGGTTGGCAGGCCGCCCGCGAGATTCTGTTCCCGCTCGGCTTCCTGTTCTTCGCGGTGCCGATCGGCGACTTCCTGCTGCCTGCGCTGATGGAGGCCACCGCCGACTTCACGATCCTGGCACTGACCTTGAGCGGCATCCCTGTGTACCGCGAAGGCTTGCAGTTCGTGATCCCGAGCGGCAGCTGGTCGGTGGTGGAGGCCTGCAGCGGTGTGCGCTACCTGATCGCGTCGCTGATGGTGGGCACGCTGTTCGCGTACCTCAACTACCGCGCGATGTGGCGGCGCTGGGTGTTTGTGGGCGTGGCGATCGTGGTGCCGATCGTCGCCAACTGGCTGCGTGCCTACATGATCGTGATGCTCGGCCATCTCTCCAACAACAAGATTGCCGTCGGCGTGGACCACCTGGTCTATGGCTGGGTGTTCTTCGGCATCGTCATCATGCTGATGTTCTGGATCGGCGCACGCTGGGCCGAGCCCGATGCGCCGCTGCCCAGCGCACCGGCCGGCACGGCCACGTCGCAAGCCATCGGCCCGGCCGGCTGGCCTGCCGCGCTGGCCGGCGTGCTGCTGGTGGCCAGCGCGCAGGTTGGCTTGTGGGCGCTGGAGCGTGGCGATCGCAGCGCGAGTGCGCCGCAGCTTGTGCTGCCGGATCAGTTGGCCGTCGATTGGAAAAGCATCGAATCGCCGAAGGCCCCGCTGGACTGGGCGCCGCACTTCCAGGCGCCGCGCGCCACGCTGTTGCGCCACTATGCAGGAGCGCGTGGCACCGTCGGTGTGCACCTGGCCTATTTCCGCGCCCAGGATTACGAGAGCAAGCTCGTCAACTCCATGCACCTGATCACGCCGGCCGACGATCGACACTGGAACCGCCAAGGGGCGGCCGAGTTGCGCACCGGCGCGCTGAGCTGGCGCACGAGCTTGTTGCAGACTGCGCCCACGCTGTCGAATTCACGCTTGCCGAAGATTCTTGTCGCGCAGACCTACTGGGCGGGCGGTAGATTCACCACGTCGGCGTACCAGGCCAAGTGGTTTACGGCACTGGCGCGGCTGCAAGGCCGCGGCGACGACGGTGCGATGGTGATGCTGCACGTGGTGGACGACGACGAGCAGCGCGCGCGCGCCGGCCTCGAGGCCTTCGCCAACGACAACCTGGCAACCCTGGCCGAGCGTTTGAAGGCGTTGCAGGGCGAGCCTTGACGGCCCAGGCCGGCCACCACACCGAGAGAGGATTCATCGAGATGCAGACGCTTGCAGTGATCGGCTTGGGCTATGTGGGCCTGCCGCTGGTGGTGGAGTTCGGCAAGCAGATGCGCACCATCGGTTTCGACATCGCCACCGCCAAAGTCGAGGCTTGCCGGCGCGGCACCGATCCTTCGCGTGAACTCGAAGATGCCCAGCTCGCCGCGGCCAAGCACGCGATCTACACCGACGACCCGAAGCTGCTCGCCGATGCCGACATGGTCATCGTCGCCGTGCCCACGCCGGTGGACGACGCGCACATTCCCGACTTCAGGCCGCTGGTGGGCGCCAGCACCAGCCTGGGCCGGCACCTGAAAAAGGGCGCCACCGTGGTCTACGAATCCACTGTCTACCCGGGCGCCACCGAAGAGGTCTGCATCCCGGTGCTGGAACGCGAGTCGGGCCTGAAATGGAAGCGCGATTTTTTCGTCGGCTACAGCCCCGAACGCATCAACCCGGGCGACAAGGAGCACACGCTCACCAAGATCCTGAAGATCGTCTCCGGCGACAGCCCCGAGACGCTGGAGAAGGTGGCCCGGCTCTACGAGAAGATCATCGTGCCGGGCGTGCACCGCGCCAGTTCGATCAAGGTGGCTGAAGCAGCCAAGGTGATCGAGAACACGCAGCGCGACCTGAACATCGCGCTGATGAACGAACTGGCGATCATCTTCGAGAAGCTGCACATCGACACCAGCGAAGTGCTCGAAGCGGCGGGCACGAAGTGGAACTTCCTGAAGTTCAAGCCCGGCCTGGTGGGCGGGCATTGCATCGGCGTGGACCCCTACTACCTGACGCACAAGGCCGACATGCTCGGCTACCACCCGCAGGTGATCCTGGCCGGGCGGCGCATCAACGACGGCATGGGCAAGTTCATCGCCGAGCAAACCATCAAGCACATGATCGCCTCCGGCAGCCACGTCAAGGACGCCCGGGTCAACGTGCTCGGCCTGACCTTCAAGGAGAACTGCGGCGATCTGCGCAACAGCAAGGTCATCGACATCATCCGCGAGCTGAAGAGCTACGGTGTCGAGGTCTGCGTCACCGATCCGCAGGCCGACGCCGACGAGGCCATGCACGAGTACGGCGTGCGCCTGATGCGCTGGGACGAGTTGCCGCGCGCCGACGCCATCGTCGCCGCGGTGGCGCACCGCGAGTACGCCGGGCTGGGCCTGGACGACATCGCCCGAAGGCTGGTCAAAGGCGGCGCTTTCATCGACGTCAAGGCGGCCTTCGACGCCGATCGCCTGCAGGGTGCCGGCTACCGGGTCTGGAGACTCTGAAGTCCGGCATGGCCACCGATCCGCGCCCGCGGGTGGCGCATGTGGTGTTTCGCTTCGATACCGGCGGCCTCGAGAACGGTGTCGTGAACCTGATCAACCACTTGCCCGCTGAACGCTGGCGGCATGCGGTGATCGCACTCACCGAGGTCACCGAGTTCAAGCGCCGCGTGCAAGTACCGGACGTGGAGTTCATCGCGCTGAACAAGGCGCCGGGGCACGCGCTGCCGCTGTATCCGCGCTTGTGGCGGCTGTTTCGGCGCTTGCGTCCGGCGATCGTGCACACGCGCAATCTGGCGGCGCTGGAGGCGGCCGTGCCGGCCCGCCTGGCCGGCGTACGCGTGCGCGTGCACGGCGAGCACGGCCGCGACATCGAAGATCTCGACGGCAGCAGCCTGCATCACCAGCGGCTGCGCCGCTTGTACAAGCCCTGCATCACGCACTACGTGGCCTTGTCGCGCGAGCTGGAACGCTACCTGATCGACAAGGTGCGCGTGCCGCCTGCGCGCATCACGCAGATCTACAACGGCGTGGACAGCGAGCGTTTCGCGCCCGCCGCGCCCGGGCCTTCGTGCATCGAGGGTTGCCCGTTCTCCGCGGCACGCGGCCATTGGCTGGTGGGCAGTGTCGGCCGGATGCAGACGGTGAAGAACCAGGCCCTGCTCGCGCGTGCCTTCCTGCGCGCGCTGCAACTCGCCCCCGAGCTGCGAGATCGGCTGCGCCTGGTGCTGGTCGGCGACGGTGCGATGCGCGCCGAATTGCAGCAGCTGCTGGATGCCGCGGGGGCTGCCACCTTGGCCTGGTTGCCCGGCGAAAGAGGGGATGTGCCGGATGTCATGCGCGGCCTGAATTGTTTCGTGTTGCCATCCTTGGCCGAAGGCATCTCGAATACCATTCTCGAAGCCATGTCCAGTGCGCTGCCGGTCATCGCCACCGATGTCGGCGGCAACGCGGAACTCGTGGCCCACGGCCGCACCGGCTTGATCGTTCCGAGTGCGGAACTCGAGACCCTGGCGGCGCGGCTGGTGCAGGCGGCGAGCGATCCCGAAGCTGCGGCACGCATGGGTGCCGAGGGCCGGCGCGAGGTCGAAGCGCGCTTCAGCCTGCAGGCCATGGTGGCAGCGTACGAGGCCCTGTACGACCGGCTGTTGGCGGTCGGCAGCGAAAGGATGAACTGATCACCATGTGCGGAATCACCGGCATCTTCGACACCCGCGGCCAGCGCGCCGTGGACGACGCGGTGCTGCGCCGGATGAACCAGGCGCAAGCGCACCGCGGCCCCGACGAGGGCAGCCTGCACATGGAGCCGGGGCTCGGTTTCGGGCACCGGCGCTTGTCGATCATCGACGTGGCCACGGGCCAGCAGCCGCTCTTCAACGAAGACGGCTCGGTGGCCATCATCTACAACGGCGAGATCTACAACTACCAGGAACTGATCCCGGAGTTGCAGGCGCTGGGCCATGTCTTCCACACCAAGAGCGACACCGAGTGCGTCGTGCACGCGTGGGAGTCCTGGGGCGAAGACTGTGTGAGCCGCTTTCGCGGCATGTTCGCCTTCGCGCTGTGGGACCGCAACCGGCAGACCCTCTTCCTCGCGCGCGACCGCCTGGGCGTGAAGCCGCTGTACTACGCGCTGCTCGACGACGGCACGCTGCTGTTCGGCTCGGAGCTGAAGTCGCTGCTCGCGCATGGCGCGCTGCCGCGTGAACTCGATCCGCTGGCGGTGGAGGAATACTTCGCGCTGGGCTACGTGGCCGAGCCGCGCACGATATTCCGCCAGGCGAAGAAGCTGCAGCCGGCGCACACGCTGCTGGTGCGCCACGGCAAGCCGCTGCCGGCGCCGCGCGAGTACTGGGATGTGCGCTTCACCGGAGGCAGCACGATCAGCGCCGAAGACGCTCAGGTCGAACTGCAACAGCGGCTGCGCGAATCGGTGCGACTGCGCATGATCTCCGAGGTGCCGCTGGGCGCTTTCCTCTCCGGCGGTGTCGACTCGAGCGCCGTGGTGGCGATGATGGCCGGCCAATCCGAAGGCCCGGTCAACACCTGCTCGATCGCTTTCACCGACCCGACCTTCAATGAAGCCGCGTTTGCGCAAACAGTGGCCGACCGCTACCGCACCAACCACCGCGTCGAGACGGTGAACAGCGAAGACTTCGACCTCATCGACACGCTGGCGCGCTTGTACGACGAACCCTACGCCGACAGCTCGGCGATCCCCACGTACCGCGTCTGCCAGTTGGCGCGCAAGCATGTCACGGTGGCCTTGTCGGGCGACGGCGGCGACGAGATGTTCGGCGGCTACCGCCGCTACCGGCTGCACCTGATGGAAGAGCGCATGCGCAATGCGCTGCCGCTGGCGCTGCGCCGGCCCCTCTTCGGGCTGCTCGGCCAGATCTATCCCAAAGCCGACTGGGCGCCGCGGATGCTGCGCGCCAAGACTACGTTCGAGGGCATGTCGCGCAGCTCGGTCGAGGCCTACATGCACTCGGTGTCGATCCTGCGCGGCCCGATGCGCGAGCAGCTTTTCAGCGCACGCCTGAAGCAGGAGCTCGGTGGCTACGACGCGATGCAGGTCTTTGCGCGCCATGCCGCGCGCGCCGACACCGAGGATCCGCTGGCGCTGATCCAGTACCTGGACATCAAGACCTATCTCGTCGGCGACATCAACACCAAGGTCGACCGCGCCAGCATGGCGCATTCGCTGGAAGTGCGCGAGCCGCTGATGGACCACCCGCTGGTCGAATGGCTGGCGACCTTGCCTTCGTCGCTGAAAGTGCGCGGCCAGGAAGGCAAGTTCCTGCTGAAGAAGGCGATGGAGCCGCACCTGCCGCGCGACATCCTGTACCGCCCAAAGATGGGCTTCGCGGTGCCGCTGGCGCGCTGGTTCCGCGGGCCGCTGCGCGAGCGCGTGCGCGAGGCCGTGCTCGGCCCGCGCCTGGCGATGACCGGCTGGTTCAACCGGCCCTACCTCGAACACCTGCTCGACGCGCACCAGTCGGGCGCGCGCGACTACAGCGCGCCGCTGTGGACGCTGATGATGTTCGAGGCCTTCCTGCGCCAGGTGGTCGACGCGCCGCTCTCCAAGGGCGCGGCGCACGGCCGCCCTTTGGCCATGGCCGCCTGACATCGCGCTGATGACCCTGCGCATCCTCCACGTGCTGGACCACTCGGCGCCGCTGCACAGCGGCTATGCCTTCCGCACGCTGGCGATCCTGCGCGAGCAACGCCGGCTGGGCTGGGAGACGCTGCAGTTGACCAGCCCGAAGCAGGGCGCAAGCGAAGCGAAGAGCGAAACGATCGACGGTCGGATCTTTCACCGCACGCCCAACAACGGCCGGCTCGGGCTGATCGCACAGATGCAACGCACGGCGCAGCGCCTGCATGAACTGGTCGAACAGGAGCAGCCCGACCTGATCCACGCCCACTCGCCGGTACTGAACGCGCTGCCCAGCCTGTGGGTCGGCCGCCGGCAGCGGCTGCCGGTGGTCTACGAGATGCGCGCTTCCTGGGAAGATGCCGCCGTCGACCACGGCAGCACGCACGAAGGCAGCCTGCGCTACCGCGCGTCGCGCGCGCTGGAGAGCTTCGCGCTGGCGCGCGCCGACCAGGTGACGACGATCTGCGAGGGCCTGCGCGGCGACATCCGCTCGCGCGGCATTGCCGACGAGCGCATCACGGTGATTCCGAATGCGGTCGACGTTTCGGCCTTTCGCATGGACGCCGAGCCGGATGCCGAACTGCGCAGCCGCCTCGGCCTGGAAGGCGCCACCGTGCTCGGTTTCGCCGGTTCGTTCTACGGCTACGAGGGCCTGGAGTTGCTCGTCGACGCCACAGCGCAGCTCTTGCCCCGGCACCCCAGCCTGCGCCTGCTGCTGCTCGGCGGCGGCCCGCGCGAGCAGGCGCTGAAAGAGCAGGTCGCGCGGCTGGGGCTGGCCGAGCGTGTGATCTTCGCCGGCCGCGTGCCGCACCGGGAAGTGCAGCGCTACTACGAATTGATCGATGTGCTGGCCTACCCGCGCTTGCCGATTCGGCTGACCGAACTGGTGACGCCTCTGAAGCCGCTTGAAGCGATGGCACAAGGGCGCATGTTCGTCGCCTCCGATGTCGGCGGGCACCGCGAACTGGTGCGCCATGGCGAGACCGGGTTCCTTTTCAAGGCTGGCAACACCGCCGCCCTGGTGGCCGCCATCGACGATGTGCTGGCTCGCCGCGCCGACTGGCCGCGCATCCGCCAACAGGCGCGCCGCTTTGTCGAGAGCGAACGCACCTGGGCGAACAGCGTGGCGCGCTACCGCGAGGTCTATCGCCGGGCACTGGCCGGCCGTGGCCGCGCCGTGGCGGCGTTGAGCTGAACCATGTGCGGCATCCACGGCCTCATCCATCTCGACGGCAAGCCCGTCGACCCGGCGCTGCTGTCGCGCATGGGCCGCATCACCGCGCACCGCGGGCCCGACGACGAAGGCCTGCATGTCGACGGCAACGCCGGCATCGCGATGCGCCGCTTGTCGATCATCGACCTGGCCGGCGGCCACCAGCCGATCTCCAGCGCTGACGAGCAGCTCTGGCTGGTGTGCAACGGCGAGATCTACAACTACCGCGAGCTGCGCGGCGAGCTTCAGGCCAAGGGCTACCGCTTCAA
>JANNQO010000102.1:0-3512 GCA_031400795.1 Rubrivivax sp.
TGCGCTTCATCACTTTGACGGGCTCGACAAGTGGGAAGATCTGCCGCGGGACGGCATGTGCATTCGGGACGTATGGTTCTGAACGATCAGCGCCTTTCGCACGCTGTTTCCGACCGAATGGCAGCGTCGACTGGGACCTTAGAGTCTCGGCTCCACTGAAAGGCACCATGAACCGGATCGAGACCGACTACCTCGTCATCGGCAGCGGCACCGCGGGCTTGGCATTCGCCGACACGCTGCTGGACCAAAGCGATGCGCACATCACCATCGTCGATCGGCACGGCAAGCCCGGCGGCCACTGGAACGACGCCTATTCGTTCGTCACGCTGCACCAGCCCTCGGCCTTCTACGGCGTCAACTCGATGGAGCTGGGCACCGGCCGCAAGGACGTGATGGGCCCCAACCAGGGGCTGTACGAACTGGCCTCGGGGCCTGAGGTCGCCGGCTACTTCGACCGCGTGATGAACCACAAGCTGTTGCCCAGCGGTCGCGTGGCCTACCGCCCGATGTGCAACTACCTGGGCGAGCACTGCTTCGAGTCGCTGCTGTCCGGCGCCCGCACGCAGGTGCTGGTGCGCAAGAAGCTGGTGGACGCCACCTATTTCAGCCCGTCGGTGCCGTCGACCCACACACCGCGCTTGCGCGTGGCCGCCGGCGTGCGGCTGGTGCCGCCGAATGCGCTGCCGCAGCTGTGGCACGGCCTGCGCGGCGGCAGCCTGCCACGCCGGTTCGTGATCGTCGGCGCCGGCAAGACGGCGATGGACGCCGGCGTGTGGCTCGTCAATGCGGGCGCCGACCCGGACGCGATCCACTGGGTGATGCCGCGCGATTCCTGGCTCGTGAACCGCATCACCACGCAACCCGGCGCGGAGTTCTTCACAGAGTCGATCGGCGGGCAGGCGGAGCAGATGGCGGCCTTCGCCCAGGCCACGTCCATCGACGATTTGTTTGCGCGGCTCGAGGCCTGCGGCGCGGTGTTTCGAATCCACGCTGACCAGAAGCCTTCGATGTTCCACCTGGCCACCACCACGCTGGGCGAGGTGGAAGTGTTGCGCCGCATCCGCAACGTCATCCGCATGGGCCGGGTTCAGGCCATCGAAGCCGACGGCATGGTACTGGACCAGGGACGCGTGACGATGGATGCGCAGGCGCTGTACATCGACTGCACGGCGTCGGCAGTGGAGCCGCGCGAGACGCAGCCCATCTTCCAGGGCGACAAGCTGCTGCTGCAACTGGTGCGGCTGCCGCAGCCGGCTTTCAGCTCAGCGCTGGTGGCCTACGTGGAAGCGCACTACGAGAACGACGCGCAGAAGAACCGACTCTGCGGCACGGTGCCGTTCCCGCACACGCTGGCCGACTATCCGCGCTCGATCCTGGTCAACATGTGGAACCAGTTCAACTGGGGGCAGGACCGGGAGCTGCGCAAGTGGATCCGCGGGAGCCGGCTCGATGGCTTCAGCAAGACCATGGCGGGCGTGGATCCGCAAGACGCCGAGAAGCTGGCCATCATCGCCCGGCTTCGCGAGCAGGCCATGGCCGCGATGGCGAACCTGCCGAAGTTGATCGCCGCCAGCTCGGCGTGACCGCCGGTTGATCAGGTCAGCGCGGTGGGCGAGGATGGGTCGGGTCGACCCAGGCCACGTCTTCGGGCTTCTCGACCGGCTCGATGTCCAGGTTCACCGCCACCGCCTCGCCGTCGCTGCGGCACAGCACGCACTCCAGCACTTCGGTGGCGCTGGCGTTGATCTCCTGGTGCGGCACGAACGGCGGCACGTAGATGAAGTCGCCCGGGCCGGCCTCGGCGGTGAATTCGAGTGCTTCGCCCCAGCGCATGCGCGCGCGGCCCTTCACGACGTAGATCACGCTTTCCAGCGGGCCGTGATGGTGCGCGCCGGTCTTCGCGTTGGCGTGGATGTGCACGGTGCCGGCCCACAGCTTCTGCGCGCCGACGCGCGCGAAGTTGATCGCCGCCCTGCGGTCCATGCCCGGCGTCTGCGCGGTGTTGGCGTCGAGCTGGTTACCGGGTACGACGCGCACGCCGTCGAGTTTCCAGCGCTGGGTGTCAGAGGTGCTCATGCGGCAATTCTGATTCATGCGTTCAGCGGCAGAATCCGCGGCATCCGAAAGGCGTCATCATGCAAGTGCTCGTGAGCGAACATGTCGTCGATCTGCTGCAGGCGCAGGGTGAATCGCGAGCCGATATCGGCCAGGCCCTGGCGGCATTCGACCTCGCGCAACCGGTGCAGCCGCACCCGCTCGCGGCCGGCGACTTCCTCGTCGCGCTGACTTGGAGCGCTGAGACTGACCGCGGTGGTTGGTTCGCGCTGGCCAGCGCGGGCCACGGGCCGGATCAGTACGAAGTGATCGTGCCTTTCGAGGCGCTGGCCGGCACGCCTGCATCGACGCTGCCCACGGGCCAGCAACTCGGCGGCTCCGCCATGGGCCTGACGATCTATGTGCCGGGCCCGCATGCAGGCAAGCTGCGACCCGTTCCGCCGGTCGAGCAGGCGTGAGCAACACCATGGAGATCCGGTCGCTCGAAGCGCTTCGTGGCCTGTACGCCGAACCGCAAGAGCGAGCCGTCAAGAAGCAGATCGCGGTGCTCGACGCGCATTGCCGGCGTTTCATCGCGCTGTCGCCGTTCGTGATCGTCGCCAGCTCCGATGCCGCGCAAGACCTGGACGCTTCGCCGCGCGGCGGCGTACCAGGCTTCGTCAAGGTAACCGCTGGGGGCGAGCTGTTGATCCCCGACGCGCCGGGCAACAACCGGCTCGACTCGTTCGAGAACATCGTGGCCACGGCGAAGGTCGGCCTGCTGTTCCTGATTCCAGGATTCGACGAGACGCTTCGTGTCAATGGCAGCGCCGTGCTGTCGGCCGCCGCGGACGACATCGCGGCGTGCACGAACGAGCGCCGTGCGCCGAAGCTCGTGGTGCGAGTGTCGGTGGCCGCAGCCTACTTGCACTGCGCCAAGGCCTTCATGCGCTCCAAGCTCTGGGAGGCTTCGTCGCGGGTCGATCGCGCCGCGCTGCCGACGGTATCCAAGATGATCAGCGATCAGACCGGGATCGTCTTGGCGCCGGAGACCCACGAAGAGATGGCCAAACGCTACGCGCCCGATCTGTGAGCTTGCACATGGAGATTGGCCGTGCCTGTGCCGGCGTTGCCCAGGTGTCCGTAGCCGGCCGCCAGGTCCGACGGGCCGATGAACAAGGCATCCACCCCTGGCACCGCCGCAATCGTGTCGGCCGCCGCCACACCCGCGCGGCTTTCAATCTGCACCACCACGCTGATGTGCTCGTTGATTTGATTTCTTCGAAGTAACGCGGCACGCTGCCATAGCGGTTGCTGTGCTGCGACACCGAGACACCCCGCACGCCTTGCGGTGGGTATCGCGTGGCGGCCACTGGTTGGCAGGGAGTCTGATGCGAGAGATAATATATCAGACATCGTATAAGTTGCGCCATGACTTGCCTACAGGATTGACGCCAAGCGCCAAGGCGTACTCCCTG
>JANNQO010000103.1:0-4815 GCA_031400795.1 Rubrivivax sp.
CCAGCGACGACTTGATGAAGTTCCTGCAGGCCCTGTAACTATGCAAAGCGCCGCGACCTCGACCACCGCTGTCGACATAGTGAACAGCGGTGCCGGGCGCCGCGGATCTACGCATAGTTGAGGTCTATGCATAGGGGTCGAGAGCGCGCTCTCGCTGATTCGATCACGCAGCCCTGCACCGGTCGGTCGCATCGGACCGCCATGAAGCCGCCGGCCACCAGCACCGCCCCCCGGCCACTTCCAGTCGTCCGATCGCCCACAACATCGCCGCGCCGATGACCTCTTTCATTCAAATTACAGCCGCCGCAGCCCGACTGCCGCTCGAAGTCAAGCGTGCGCTCAGTCGTCCTGCTGGGCAGCGCGCGGCTTGTATTTGGCGATCCAGTCCGCGGTGAAGCCGAAACGATCCGCCGCGAACACGGCGCTGAAGCACAGCTCGGAGGCTCCGCGCTGCCACAGCGTCACGTACTGCCAATGGCGACCGCGGTGCAGCAACAGAACCTGCGAGGGCACCAGGCCGCCGCGCAGGCAAAGCGCGAAACGCGCCTGGGCAGCCTCGTGGAAGTGTTCGCGGTCGGCGGCGTGGAGCCGGGCCTGCTCCGCGCCCGACGACACCCGCAGCGGCGGGCTTCCGGCGACGCAACTCGGCAGTTCCAGGTCGGCCGCCGGCTGGGCAAGGGCCACCGATACCCAGGCGAGGCCGACGATTGCGACTGTGCACCCCTGGCGTGAGTCCATCGTGCTCTCCCGTGGGCTGGGCCGGCGGCCCACGGGCGCAGTCTGAACGGCCTGCGGCGCGCCGGGAAGCCCCCAGGTTCGCATCCGGTGCGGGACGATTCCCGGATTTCGATCGGTGCCGAACCACGCGCGCTGCAGGGAGACCGACTTCAATCAGACCCTGTGCGCCGACATGCAGGGTTTCAGCCTGCACGCCGCCGTGCGCTGCGGTGCCGACAACCGCCAGGCGCTGGAGCAACTGTGCCGCTATATCACCCGCCCGGCGCTGGCCAGCGAGCGCGTACAAACAAACGCCGCGGGTCAGGTGGTGCCGAAGCTCAAGACCCCCTGGCGCGACGGCACCACGCACCTGGTGATGAGCCCGCTGGAGTTCATGCAGCGGCTGGCCGCGCTGGTGCCACGGCCACGGCTGCACCTGATCCGCTTTGGTGTCCGCATAACTTCGCTGCGCGAAGTGAGCGGACCCCCGCTTCGCGAGCACGGCGTGTTGGCGCCCAACGCCAAGCTGCGCGCGCAGGTGGTGCCGCAAGCGCTCGATCTGGGACGCGATGATCGTCGAAGCAGCACTGCGCGCCAGGGTGACGACGCTCTTCACCGAAGACCTGACGCATGGGCAGCGCTTCGGCACGCTGCGGGTTGTCGATCCGTTTCGAGAGTGAAGCGGGTCAGCAGAGTTCGGCGATCAGGCGCTCAGGCGCAGCGCGAGTTCGAACTGTTCCAGCGCCTGCGGGTGCTTGGCGAGCAGCCTGCGCAACGCGGGCAGCCGCGAGCGGGCGCGGGTCACCATCGCTTGCGGCGCGTCGCGCAGCGCCTCGGAAAGCACGGCGTCGTCCTGCTCGACGAGCACCGCTGCCAGCGTGGCGGCTTGCACCAGGTCCTTCTGCGCCTTTTCCGGGAAAGCCTTGCGGGCGGCGCTCGAATAGAGCTTGTGCCAGACGAATCGATCCGGCGCGGGCAGGTTCACGCGGATGCAGTGACCGCCGGCCAGAATCGCCGCCTGGCGCGGCTCGCGCAGCAGGTGCTCGTAGTGGGGAATCGCCTGCGCATGCCAGTCGAGTTCCGGGATCGGCAGCACCTGGCCGAGCCGGTTGCCCGGGGTCAGCATGTCGACGCGCAAGCCCTCGGCGCCAGGGAGTTTCAGGGCTGTCGACGGCACGCCGCTGGGCATGCCCGGCACGGCCGCGAAGTCGAGCTTGGTCGCGCGCAGTGTCTCGATCAGGCGCCGCGGTGATGCGAGCTTCAAGCTTTGCCGGCGCGCCAGGTCGATGTCTTGCGTGCGCGGCACGACTGTCTTGGCGCCGAGTTCGTTGAGCCAGGCCACATAGCCCAAGGTGCCGACGACGACGAGTCCGGCGTCGAACAAGCCGGCGTTGTGCAGTTCGACAAGCACGCGTGCCACCGCCTTGTCGGCGACCTGGAACTGCAGCCGGCGCAGGTCGCGCACCTGCCGCATCGCCCAATCGGCGAAATCGATGCCGTGCCGTGCGGAATCGAGCGCCGCTTCGTCGCCGTCCTTGGCAACGTAGTCTTCGACTTCACGGCCCGGTGCCGCGTAGTAGCTGCGATACCAGTAGCCGTAGCCGGTGCCTTGTCGCAATGCCAGGCGGCCGGGCGTGCCGGGTAGCAACGGGCCGGCCGCGGCACAGCGTTCCTTCAGCTCCGCGTACTGTGTGCGGAAGGCCAGTTCGTGCAGTTGGTAGAGAGGGGCGGCGGCTTCCGCAAGCATGATTTCGATCTTACCCCGCAGTTTTCGACTTTACGGGGTAACTAGATCATTACCCCGCAAATATCAGAAAAGCGGGGTAAGTTCGCCCGGAGCCTCTACAAGTCGTACCAGCCGACCCCGATCAGCGCGCCGCTGTGCCGCTCGCCGCCGCCGCGCAGGCGCAGCAGGCTCACGTCCAGCGCGAGCTTCTCGCGTTTCAGCCACCAGCGTGCACCGCCATGCACGAGGCGCTCGCCGCCGCCGCGTCCCGCTTCCGCGAAGGCCGTGAGCCGGCCAGGCAGCGGCACTTCGAGGGCTATCGAACTGCCCCACAGGCGGCGCTCGCCGCGCGGCTTTTCCACGCCCAGGTTCAGGTGCAGCACGCTGCCCGACTCGCCGAGCTTCCAGCTGACGGGCAGGCGCAGGTCGAGCGAATCGCTGCGCCAGTGTTGTCCGTCCTGGCGCGCCGCGCCGAGTGCCGCCACCACGCCGATGCCCCAGCCGTCGCGGTCGATGTGGTTGAACAGGTGCTTGGCTTCGAGTTCGACCGCCAGTACACGCCCGCCGCCGGAGCGATCTTTCGATCGTGTCATCTCGAACTGCAACGAATCGGTGGGCGAGAACGCGTATTCGGGCGCCACGCTGATGCTGCGCGTCGAGCCGATGCGTGTCCAGGCGGTCTCGACGGACCAGGCGTTGTCGTCGTCTTCTTCGGCCGCGGCCGAGTTCGTGAGCAGGAACGGCCGGTCGGCGGCCCAACAGGCTGCCGAGACGAGCAGCCATGCGGCGAACAGGATGGATTTCATTTCTGGATTGTCTTCAGAAACGCCATCACCTCCTGGATCTCGGGCTCCTTCAGGATGTCTTTCCAGGCCGGCATGCCTTGATCGTTGCGTCCGTTCTTGATCGTCGTCAGGGCCACGTCCTGCCATTTCTTGTCGTGGCGGATCACCAGGCGGCGCAGGTCGCGCTCACGCACCGGCGAAAAGCCGTCGGCACCGTGGCAATGCGAGCATTGATCGTTGAAGCGAACGCGGCCGGCTTTCACCAGCTCGGTGCCGTCGTTGACGCGCGCGACCCAAGCCTGCGGCACGGACACAGACACCCGTGCCACCGGTGAGGAACGCACGCTGGCGCGTGCGTGTGCCAGTTCGACAGGCTTGGCGCTCGGGAACGCGTACTTCTCGGCACGCTGCGCGATCTGTGGTTTCAGCGCCGCCAGCGCGGCGTTGATCGGCGCCACCAGCGCTTCCAGGTCGCGCCGCACGCCCATGCCGACTTCGCCGCTCAAGTCGTGGCCCGAAACGGGCGTGATCTGCCAGCGGCCGCCGTGCCGGGTCTTGTTCTCCCAGCCCGCGGCCGGTCCCCACAGGAACGCCGCATCGGCCTCGCCCCTGGCCAGCGCCGCGAAGACCTCGTCCGACTCCTTGAAGGTGCTGCTGCGAAAACCTTCCAGCGTGTTGACGAGGATGTGCGGCGTGCTGCCGAACTGCACCGCCAGCCGCTTGCCGCGCAGATCGTCGAGGCTCTTGAACACGAAGCCCGGCGCGGACACGACGGCGTAGCCCACCTGCAGGAAAGGCGTGGTCTTCGCCACCACCCGCGCGCGGTAGTCGGCGGGCAGCGCCACCACCACGTCGCAAGACTTGTCGCCCACCGTGTTGCGCAGCGCGCGGCGCTGGTTCTGCGTGTAGTACCAGACCCATTCGATCGGCCGGCCGAGCTTGTCGGCGACGAGCTCGGCCACCTCCACGTACAAGCCCCGGTCCGGGCCCTCGGCCTTGCTGAAGGGAAGGTTGTCGGGGTCGGCGCAGAACTTCAACGGTTGCGCGCCAACCCCGGCGGCAGTCGCGACACACGCAAGCAGCGCTGCCAAGCGGCCGCCGCGGAGCCGGCTTTGCCGAGCCGCTGGCGGCGCCCCCCTGGGGGGGAGCGCCGAAGGCGCTACGGGGGGGGTCATGTCCTTCTAGTTCAACGAGAACACGAACAAGGTGCCGCCCTCGGGGCTGGCGTTGACCATCTTCTCGCCCAACGCACCGAAGAACGCCGGGATCGACAGGGTACGCCCCGAGACCACCGCCACGTACTGCTTGCCGTCGAGCACGTAGGTCATCGGCGCGGCGGAGATGCCCGAGCCGGTGTTGAACTTCCACAACGACTTGCCGGTCTTGGCGTCCAGCGCGTGGAACCAGCCTTTCAGATCGCCATGGAAGGCCAGCCCGCCGGCCGTCGTCAACAAACCGCCGCCGAAGAACAGCTCGTCCTTGTTGAACCAGACCTGCTTTTGCGCCACCGGGTCCCAGGCCTTCACGCCGCCCAGGTGCCCGCCCGGGCCGGCCTTGCCGAGGTCGAAGTTGACGTTCAGGTAGAAC
>JANNQO010000104.1:0-12149 GCA_031400795.1 Rubrivivax sp.
CGCTGACGCCGCGGTGGCCGATGACCAGCGGGCGTGCCGGTGGCCTGGCGTCGTGCCGGTCGCTGCCGCCGGGGCTGTCGGCCAGAGCCGGCGGCGCCGCCACGCTCAGCAGCACTGCGCAGCACCAGGCCGCGCTGCTGCGCAACGCCTTCATGCCCAACGTTCGATCTGGACGGAATCGCATGCTTGTCTCCTCGAGCTTCGGCATCATCGCCGGTGCGCATGCTACGCAGTGCAGATGACAAATTGGTGTGTTCGACAGCGTAACCATCGGTTCGACGGTGGCTCGACTCCCGCCTCGCTCCGCGCTTCAGCTCGAGTACCGTGCCGATTCGCTTCCCGGACCTTGGCCGCCACCGCGGCATCGGCC
This sequence comes from Rubrivivax sp., assembly GCA_031400795.1. Classification (GTDB taxonomy): domain Bacteria; phylum Pseudomonadota; class Gammaproteobacteria; order Burkholderiales; family Burkholderiaceae_C; genus Rubrivivax. Next base: position 371 of record JANNQO010000104.1, read on the forward strand.
TCAGGTGAAGCGTTGTTGTTTCAGTACGTGCCGGGGTAAGCGCCGCCGTCCAGCAGCACGTTCTGGCCGGTGTAGTAGCCCGCCTGCGCGCTGCACAGGAAGGCGCAGAACTCACCGAACTCTTCGGCGCTGCCGAAGCGGCCGGCGGGAATGGTCTTCACACGCGTGCCGCGCACGTCTTCCAACGTTTGACCCGACTTGGCGGCGACGCTGGAGAAACCCGAGCGCAGCCGGTCGGTGTCGAACGAACCCGGCAGCAGGTTGTTGATGGTGACGTTGCGCGCGGCCAGCCGTGGCTGCCGCGCCAGGCCGCCGACGAAACCGGTGAGCCCGGAGCGGGCGCCGTTGGAAAGGCCCAGGAAATCGATCGGCGCCTTCACCGACGACGAGGTGATGTTCACCACGCGTCCGAAACCGCGCTCGGCCATCTTGTCGACGGTGGCCTTGATGAGTTCGATCGGCGTGATCATGTTGCCCTCCACCGCCGCCAGCCAATGCTCGCGCGTCCAGTCGCGGAAATCGCCCGCCGGAGGGCCGCCGGCGTTGTTGATCAGGATATCGATCTGCGGCGCAGCGGCGAGTGCGGCGGCACGGCCGTCTGGCGTGGTGATGTCGCCGGCCACGGCGTGCACCGTCACGGTCGGGTTCAAGCCGCGCAGCGCAGCCGCAGTGGCGTTCAGCGCATCGGCCCCACGCGCGGTGACCACCACGTTCACGCCTTCGCGCACCAGCGCCTCGGCGCAGCCGCGCCCCAGGCCCTTGCTCGCGGCGCACACCAAGGCCCATTTGCCGTTCAGTCCGAAATCCATCGATCAGCTCCTGAAGAGTCCACCGTCACGGGGCATTGTCGCGTGGCGCCGCGCGACCCTCGGGGTGCACCCGCAGGCATACAGTACGGCCGTGCCCGGCGCACGCACCGGAGGTTTTCGCTGGCGCGATGAAACGATCTGCCCCTGGCACCACGACGCAGCAGGCCCTGCCCGGCCTGTGCATGTTCGGCTCACCCGGGTTCGACACTTCGGGGGCACGTGAGCCACTGCCGGCAGAGCGGCCGTATCAGTTGCTCGCCTATCTTGCGTGCCGCGGCGGCTGGGTTTCGCGCGAGGTCGTCGCCACGCTGTTCTGGCCGGAACGAGAGCTATCGACCTCGCGCGCCAATCTGCGCTTCGTCCTGGTACAGATCAAGCGGCTCGAGCGGGTGCACAGCGTCGAGACGCGAACCGACTCGCTGCGCTGGACGATCGACAACGACGTGCGGCGCTTCGAAAGCGCGCTGGCCGATCGCCGCTGGCCGGACGCCATCGACACGTACGCCGGCCCGCTGCTCGAGGGGTTCGAGCGTGGCGCGCCCGCGCCGTTCGCCGAATGGCTGCAGTTCGAACGCATGCGGCTGCACGCGCAGTGGCACGACGCGCTGGCGGCGCGGCTGGCGCAACAGGTGTCCGATGAACCCGAGGCCTGCGCGGCGCTGGCGGCGCGCGCCCTGCGCACCGACGCGCTCGACGAGATGGCGCTGGGTTTTCGCCTGCGCGCGCTGGCCGGACTCGGCCGCGGCGACGAGGCACGGCGCGACTATCGCGACTACGCCGCTCGCCTGGCCACCGAGCTCGGCGTCGAGCCGTCGGCGGCGCTGCGCGAGCTGGCGCGCCAGATCGCGCAGCCTCGAACCGCCACCCAGCGCACGGTGGTCGCGCAGCCGGCGAGTCCGGGCGAGCCGGGCTTCGTCGGTCGCCGCGTCGAACTGGCAAGGATCAGGGAGTTGCTCGCCGGCGGCGACTGCCGTCTGCTGACCATCACCGGCCTCGGAGGTGTTGGCAAGAGTGCGCTGGCGCGAGCCGCTCTGCGCGGCCTGGCCGGGGAGTTCCCGGCCGGAGCGGTCTGGATCGCGCTCGATGATCTGCACAGCCTGGACCAAGTTGCGCAACGTTGCCTGGCCGCGTTCGGCGTCGAATTGCGCGGCTCCGATCCAGCGCTGCAGCAGCTCGTCGAACGCCTGCGCGCCGCCGTGGTGCTGCTGGTGCTCGACAACGCCGAACATCTCGGCGGCCTTGACCGCTGGGTCGACGAGCTGCTGTGGGCGTGCGGCGGGATCAGGCTGCTGATCACGTCGCGCGGGCGAGTCGGCGCGGCGGAGGAATGGCTGCTACCACTCGAAGGCCTGCCGGTGCCGGACGCCGACGAGACCGAACCCGACGTGCTGCGCGCCTACGACTCGGTGCGCTTGTTCGAAGTGCGCGCCCGTGCCCAGCAACCGGCGTACGACGCTGCCGCAGGCGCCGCCGACGCGGCGGCGCTGGCGCGCGCGATGGAAGGGCTGCCGCTGGCGCTCGAACTCGCTGCCACCCGTGTACGGCTGTTGCCCCTGGCCGAGATCGCGCGCGATCTCGCCGAGTCGATCGACATCATCGAACCGGCGAGCGACGACCCGGCGCGCCGCCACAGCCTGCGCGCGAGCTTCGAACATTCATGGCGACTGCTCGCGCCGCGCGAGCGGCACGCGCTGGCCGCCTGCACGGTCTTCGATGGCACGTTCTCGCGCGAGGCCGCGCACGCGATCGGCGATGCGCCGCTGGCGCTGCTCGCCTCGCTGGTCGACAAGTCGCTCGTGCGCGCCGACGGCAGCGGCCGCTTCTCGCTGCATGCGCTCATCCGCCAGTGCGCAGCGCACTACGTCGACGATGCGGCGCTCTTGCGCCGGCAGCATGCGGAGTACTTCACCCGCGTTCTCGAGCGCCATGCGGAGTTCAGGCAGACCGATCATCGGCGCGTGATCGCGGAGGTCGAACTCGAACTGACGCACTGCCGCGCGGCCTGGAAGCAGGCGCTGGCCGACCGGTCCGCCACCTGGATCGACCGCATGGCGCCTGCACTGCGGCACTTCTTCGAGGCCACCGGGCGCTGGAGCGAGGGTGTGGAGCTGCTGTCGGCGGCGCTCGCCGTCCTCGACGCGCACGACACGGCGGGCCAGGCGACGCGGGTCAAGGTCTGCAATGCGCTGGCCGCACTGCTGTGGCGCCGCGCCGATTTCGCAGCCGCCGAGCTGCGTGCCACCGAGGCGCTGGCGATGGCCCGCGCAGCGGGCGAGCGGCGCGGCATCAAGGCAGCGCTGAACTTGATCGGCATGTCCTTGTGGCAGATGGGCCGCTACGACGAGGCACGCGGGTACTACGAGGAAGCGCTGTCCCATGCGCACGCCGACGGCGACCGCGAAGGTGTCTCGAAGTTCAACTCCAACCTCGCGATCATCGAGAAGATCCAAGGCCACTACACGCGCGCCGCCGAGCTGTACGAAGAAGCGCTGGCGATCGAGCGCGAGAGCGGCGACCAGCGCGGACTGGTGACGCGGCTGAACAACCTCGGCAACCTGCATCGCGCCCGGCGCGACTGGACGGCGGCGATGCGCTGCTTCGAGGAAGGCCTGCAACTCGCGCAGACCTGCGGCCTGGCGGCGCCTGCCGTGTTCCTGCTCGTCAACCTGGCCCTGACGACGCTCGAACTGGGTCAGCTCGAACGTTGTGAGCACTTCGCACGACAAGGGCTGGAGCAGGCACGCACGCATGGCGAACCGCTGATCGGGATCATGGCGCTGCTGGCGCTGGCCCGCTTGGCCACGCGACGAGGCGACCATCGGCAAGCGGACGAGCACACCCTCCAAGCCCTGGTACGCGCGCAGGGCAAGACGTACATCTTGTGCGAACTGGCGGCCCTGCACGTGCGCGCCGAGGCGCTGGCCGCACGCGGCCAGCGGCTGCAGGCGGCCACGCTGTGGCGCATCGTCATGCGTCACCCGCTTTGCGACGCGATGGAGCTCGCCGATGCCGAGGACGGCGTCGCCCGTCTGGGCCTGAACGTCAGCGAGGACGAGACCACGCGCACCGCCGGCGAGAACACCTCGTTCGAGGCGCTGGTCGACGCCACCGTCGCGCAGTTGTCCTCGTGCTGACGCGAACACCCGTCTAACGCCCGCCTAACGCCGCTCGCCCATGCTGGCGCCGATCAGTCAGGAGCGCACATGCAGGAGGCCAGCGTGTTCATCGTTCGCCTGTGGCTCGCGAACGGGCCGGGCGCGTCGTTTCGCGCCGCGGTTCAACGCGCCGGGACCGATCAGTCTGCGTGGTTCACGCAAGCCGAGGCGCTGGCGCACTACCTGCTGCGGCAGGCCGGCCCCAGCAGTGAGCTCGAGTCCACCCATCGTTTCAAAGGAGATCGACATGACAGCCCAGCTCGCGACCGAGTCGCAATGGAAGGCAGTGGTGCAGAAGAGCAAGATCAAGGACAACGGATTGCAGAAGGCGCTTGCCGAGTACGAGAAGCTCGGTGACGACAAGTCGCAGGAGAAGGTCAAGGCGCTCGACGCGGTGAAGAAGCTCGCCTCGGGGCTGGGCAAGGACAAGGCGATCGCGGCGAATGCCGACGTCGCGAAGTTCCTCGACGGGCTGGAGGCGGGCGCCGACACGGCGAAGAAGGACGCCGCGACGGCTGCCAAGGCGCAGGAGGCCAACCTGTCCGAGATCAAGGGTCTCTGCGGCGAGACGGAGAAGCTGGCCAGGTCCACCGAGGACGAGCTGGCAGATCTCGGCAAGAACGGCGGTGGCGCCTGCGAGACCTTCCGGACGTTGCACGTGGAGTCCTTCAAGCGCGTCACCGAGGCCGCCAAGAAGCTCACACAAGCCGGCAGCAGCGAGTCCCAGCGCCGGATGCTGGACAACCTCATCGCGGCGATCAACAACGCGAGCCACGCTGAACTGGCGCTGACTCGTTGCCTCATCAACACCAATCCACACCCGGAATTCAAGTCCCACGAGCGGCAACTCTCGACGCTGAAGAGCCAGCTCACCCGCGCGCAAAGCCAACTGCGCAATTAACTCCAGGAGCATCGTCACCATGGCAAATCCGCTTCCCACCGCATCGCAATGGAAATCGCTGATGCTGAAGTACCAGATCAAGGACAACGGCCTGGTGAGCGCGCTCGGCCGGTGCGAGAAGCTCGGCGTTGCCGAGCCAGCGGAGATGCTCAAGGCACTGGAAACGGTGCTGAAGTGCGTCGCCGGGCTCATGAAGGACAAGGGCGTCACGTCGGAGAAGGCGGCCAGCAGCTTCCTGGATGCAGTGCGGATCTCGGCCGAGAAGGCCAGGAAGGAGGTCTCGGCGATGACCAAGAGGTGATGGAGCCGCTCGATCGAGAGCCACGCCCTTCCGGTTCAGCGCGACGCCGCCAGCATCCAGATCCCGGCGAGCACGAATGCCGTGCCGGCGACGATCCACGCGTTCAGCGGCTCGCCGAGGATCACCACCCCCATCGCGATGGTGGCCAGCGGCCCGATCATCCCGGTCTGCGCGGCGAGCGCCGCGCCGATGCGCTCGAGGGCCATCATCACCAGCAGCACTGGCGCGAAGGTGCAGGCCACGGCGTTGAGCAGTGACAGCCACAGCACCGGCGCCGGCACGGCCGCGGCCGCGATCGGCTTCAACAGCAGGAACTGGGCGATGCAGAACAGGCAGGCGATCGACGTCGCCAGACCCGTCAGGCGCAGCGCGCCCAGGCGCTGCACCACCTCGCCGCTGTAGATGAGGTAGACCGCGTAGCTCACCGCGCTGGCGAAGACCAGGGCCGCGCCGATGAGCGTCTGCCCGCCCTCGAAGCCGAGCTCGTGCGCGAAGACCAGCAGCACGCCGGCATAGCTCACCGCCAACGAGACCAACTGGCGGCGGCTGACCCGCTTGCCGAAGAGCAGCACACCCATCAGCAGCACGATCGTCGGATTGAGGTACAGGATCAGCCGCTCCAGGCTCGCGGTGATGAACTGCAGGCCGGCGAAGTCGAGAAAGCTCGACAGGTAGTAGCCACAGAAGCCCAGGCCGATCACCGCTTTCCAGTCGCGCGCTTCGAGCCTGACCTTGCCGCGCCCGGCCCACCACGCCAGCAGCAGGAACAGTGGCAGCGCCATCAGCATGCGCCACATGATCAGCGTCACCGCGTCCACGCCGTGGCGGTAGGCGAGCTTGACGATGATCGCCTTGCCCGAGAAGGCGATCGCGCCCGCGGCGGCCATCGCCAGGCCGGGGCCGATCGATCGTCGATCGGCGTTCACACCGAGCCCTGGTCCGCGGGTGACCTGCGTTGCAGGGACCAGTCGCCGTCGATCTGCCGAAAGCGCAGGCTGCGGTAGCTGACGATCGCGAGCTGCTCGGGGTCGGCGCCGGGCAGGTCGTGCTCGCGCAACAGCCCGTCTTGCAAAGGGTCAGTACCCCGCAGCCTGCCCATCGCGCCGCGGATCACTCGCCGCCGCATACCCTTCCACCGCCGGGTCGCCCAGCCGCCAGATGAACTGCCCGGCGCCGTAGTCCTGGTAGCTGTCGTCGAACGGCTGCACCTGGTGGCCGAGTCGCCGCAGGCCTTCGCTGGTGGCCGCGCCCATGCCCGCCTCGCAGTTCAGCAGGCCGGCGTTGACGCGCCAGCGCGGCGCGTCGCAGGCGGCTTGCGGGTGCTGTTGGTGGTCGAGCATGCGCACCAGCGTCTGCACGTGGCCCTGCGGTTGCATGTCGCCGCCCATCACACCGAAGCTCATCTGCGGCTGGCCGTCGCGAGTCAGGAAGGCAGGAATGATGGTCTGGAACGGCCGCTTGCCGGGGCCGACGAGGTTGTCGCTGCTCGGGTCGAGCGTGAAGTTGTGGCCGCGGTTCTGCAAACTCACGCCGTAGCCGGGGATCACCACGCCCGAGCCGAAGCCCATGTAGTTGCTCTGAATGAAGCTGACCATCCAGCCGCCCGCATCGGCCGCGCTGAGGTAGATCGTGCCGCCCTGCGGCGCGAGGCCGGTGCCGAAATGCTGGGCACGTTTCGGGTCGATGAGCCTGGCGCGCGACGCGAGGTAGCCGTCGTCGAGCATCTGCGCCGTGCTGATGCGCATCGCCTTCGGCTCGGCCACGTGGCGGTAGACATCGGCGAAGGCCAGCTTCATGGCCTCGATCTGCAGATGCTGCGACGCGAAGCCGTCCACCGGCAGCGAAGCGATGTCGAAGTGTTCGAGCATGCCCAGCGCCATCAGCGCCGCGATGCCCTGGCCGTTGGGCGGGATCTCGTGCAGCTCGTGACCGCGGTAGCGGCGCGATACGGTGCCCACCCATTCGGGCTGGTAAGCCGCGAGGTCGGCTTCGCTCATGGCACCGCCGTGTTCGCGCGCATGCGCCGCGATGGCGTGGGCCACTTCGCCGCGGTAGAACGCCTCGCCCTTCGTCTGGGCGATCAATCGCAGCGTGCGCGCGGCTTCGGCGAAGACGAAGCGTTCGCCGACGTTCGGCTGGCGCCCCCGGGGCAGGAAGGCCTGCGCGAAGCCGGGCTGCGTGGTCAGCTCAGGCAGGCCAGCGGCGGCGCTCCACTTGTGCTGCACGACCACCGGCACTGCGTAGCCGCGCTCGGCGATGTCGATCGCCGGCGCCATCAGATCGGCAAACGGCAGCTTGCCGAAACGATCGGACAGCGCGCGCCATGCCGCCACCGCGCCGGGGACAGTCACCGAATCCCAGCCGCGTTTGGGCGGCGTCTTCGCATCAGAACCGTACTTGCGGTGGAAGTACTCGGGCGTCCAGGCCGCGGGCGCGCTGCCCGACGCGTTCAGCCCGTGCAACTGCTGACCGTCCCAAAGGATGCAGAAAGCGTCGGAGCCCAGGCCGTTGCTGCACGGCTCGACGATGGTCATCACCGCGGCGGTGGCCACCGCGGCATCCACGGCGTTGCCGCCGCGCTGCAGCACGACCAAGCCCGCCTGCGCCGCCCACGGGTGCGAGGTGGCGACGACGTTGCGCGCGAAGACGGGCGAGCGGCGGCTCGCGTAGCCCGCGGTCCAATCGAAAGGGTTGTTCATGATCGACTACTCGGAGGTGATCTTGCGTTCGCGGATCAGGCTCGCCCAGCGCTGGCTGTCGGCGGCCACCAGCGCAGCGAACTGCGCGGCGCTGTTCGCCGGCGCGGGTTCGGCACCGAGGCGCGCCAGGCGCTCCTGCACCTCGGCCGAGCGCATCGCGGCGTTGAACTCGGCATTCAGTCGTTGTGTGATGTCGGACGGTAACCCTTTGGGCGCGTAGATGCCGAACCAGGTGGTCGACTCGAACCCCGGCAGCCCCGACTCACTCACCGTCGGCAGCTCGGGGGCCAGCGGTGAACGCGTGCGGCCGGTGACGGCCAGCGCTTTCAGCTTGCCGTCTTTCACATGCGGCATGCCCGAGACCACGCTGTCGAAGAGCAGCTGCACCTTGTTCGACACCAGGTCAGGGATGGCCAGCGCGGTGCCGCGGTAGGGGATGTGCGTGATGAACAGGCCGGCCTGCGTCTTGAAGGCCTCGCTGGTGAGGTGCACGATGGTGCCGTTGCCCGAACTGGCGTAGTTCAGCTGACCGGGACGTGCTTTGGCATAGGCGATGAGTTCTCGCACGTCCTTCACCGGCAACGTCTGCGGCACCAGCACCAGGTTGGTGGCACTGGCCACATGGGCGATCGGCGTGAAGTCGGCGTCGGGGCCACTGGCTTTGTAGGGCAGGTTCGCGTTGAGATGCGGGCCGATGGCATGCGTGCTGCTGGTGGCGATCAAGAGCGTGTAGCCATCGGGCGCGGCCTTGGCCACCTCGGCCGAGCCGAGCGTTCCGCCGGCGCCGGCCTTGTTCTCGATGACCAGCGCCTGGCCGAGGCTGCTCGCGACGCGCTGGCCGATGGCACGCGCGAGCAGATCGGTGGCGCCGCCGGCCGGGAACGGCACAACCAGCCGGATCGGCTTGTTCGGATAGCCCGCTTGTGCGAGGGCCGCGGCCGAGAACAGGCAGCCCACCATCGCGAACCAGGCGCGTTTGTTCATCGAGATCCTCCAGAGCAACCGACGCATTCTCACAGCGGCAGCCCGGGCGGATGGGCCTTGCCATCGGCGACGTAGCGCCGCAGCACCGGCGGCTCGCTGTTCACGTGGAAGGCCAGCCGCTGCGCGCGCAACTCGGCATCGAATGCGGTGAAACGCTCCAGCCGCCGCTGGTGCTCGAGCCAGTTTTCGTCGACGTAGTACTCGACGTAGCGCCCGGGCAGCGCGGTGTCGCGGAACAGCCCCCACGACAGCGCCCCCTGGCGCAGCCGCGCCCGGCGCGTGCGCTGCATGACGACGGAGAAAGCGGCCGCGCGCGCCGGGTCGATCTGGTACTCCAGCGTCACCATCACCGGACCTTCGTCGGCGTCGATCGCATAGGCCGGATCGGGCACCGATCCTCCCTGGGCCGGCGTGAAATCGATCTCCTGCGCCCACTGCACCGACAGCCGGCGTGTGGCCAGCAGCACCACCACGCCGAACACCGCAGCAGCGATGATCGCGACCTGCACGCTGCTCCAGGCGGCTACCTGTCCCCACAGCAGCGCGCCCGCCGCCGAGCCGCCCATCAGCCCCATCTGGTAGATCGACATGCCGCGTGCACGCACCCAGTCGGGCATCGCCGTCTGCGCCGCCACGGTGAGCGAATTGGCCACCGAGATCCAGGCCATGCCGATGACGAACATCGCCGGCACGGCCAGCCAGACCTCGTCCACCAGCACGATGGCGGTGGAGAACAGCGCGTGCACCACCGTGCCCACGAGCACGAACTGGTCGCGCGTGAAGCGCTCGCGCCAGCGCGGAAAGTACAGCGCCGCGACGATCGCGCCCGCGCCCACCATCGACAGCATCAGCGTGAAGCTGCCCGGCCCGCCGCCGTGCTGCTCGCGCGCCACCAGCGGCAGCAGCGCCACCAGGGCCGAGGCCTGCGTGAAGAACAGAAACACGCGCAGCAGCACCATCTTCAGCCGCGGCGATTGCAGCGCGAAGTTCACGCCGGCGCGCATCGCGCCGACGAAGCGCTCGCCGGGAAGCGTGCTGGTGCGCGGCTCGCTCTTCCAGCGCAGGATGAGCGTGAAAGCAAGCGCCGCGAGCAGCGCGTTGAGCACGAACACCGCCGCCGCGCTCCACGCCGCCAGCAGCGCACCGGCCAGCGCCGGGCCGACCACGCGCGACAGGTTCATCGCGATGCCGCTCAGCGCCAGCGCCGTCGGCAGCTGCGTCCGCCCCACCACCTGCGGCACGATCGCTGCGAACACGGGCCAGCGCATCGCGAGACCGACGCCGTTGGCAAAGGTGAGCAGCAGCAACAGCGGCGCGGTGAGCTTGCCGGCCAGCGCCACGGCCGCCAGCACGAGCGCGATCAGCGACACCCACAGCTGCGTGGCGGCGAAGTAACGACGCCGGTCGAGGATGTCGGCCATCGCGCCGCTGGGCAGGCCGAGCAGGAAGACCGGCAAGGTGCTCGCCGTGGAGATCAGGGCCACCATCACCGGGTCGCGGGTGAGCGAGGTCATCAGCCACGCGGCCGCGACATCGTTCATCCACATCGTCATGTTCGCCGCCATCCAGGCGAACCACAGACCGCGGAAGACGGGGCTCTTCAGCGGAGCCAGGGCGGCGGGCAGCGGCATGGGCGAAGAGCAGAGCTCGGGCCCCTCCTGAGGCGCACAAGCCTGCGCAGGCAGGCTTGCGCGTCCTCAGTCGGCGTCCTGGAATGCTTCCTTGCGCTTGTTCTTGATCGCCGGCAGCGTCACGACCACGATCATCAGCGTTGCGGCGATCAACAGGCCCGCCGACAGCGGCCGCGTGATGAACGCCGTCCAGTCGCCACGCGAGAGCAGCAAGGCTCGTCGCAAGTTCTCTTCCATCATCGGCCCGAGGATGAAGCCCAGCAGCAGCGGTGCCGGCTCGCAGCCGAGTTTGTAGAAGGCGTAGCCGACCACTGCGAACATCGCACCCATGTAGACATCGAAGGCGTTGTTGTTCAGCGTGTACAGGCCCACGCAGCAGAAGACCATGATGGCCGGGAACAGGAAACGGTAGGGCACGGTGAGCAGCTTGATCCAGATGCCGATCAGCGGCAGGTTCAGGATGATCAGCATCAGGTTGCCGACCCACATGCTGGCAATCAGGCCCCAGAACAGCTCCGGGTTGCTCGTCATCACCTGCGGGCCGGGTTGGATGCCCTTGATGGTCATCGCGCCGACCATCAGCGCCATCACCGCATTCGGCGGAATGCCCAGCGTCAGCATCGGGATGAACGAGGTCTGCGCACCGGCGTTGTTGGCTGCCTCGGGGCCGGCCACGCCGCGGATGTTGCCCTTGCCGAAAGGCACTTCGCCTGGCTTGCCGGGCATCTTCTTCTCGAGCGTGTAAGCCGCGAACGAGGCGAGCAGCGCCCCGCCGCCGGGCAGCACGCCCAGGATCGAGCCGAGCGCCGTGCCGCGGACCACCGCCGGCCAGGCCCGCCTGAAGTCGTCGAAGGTCGGCCACAGGCCTTTCACGTCCTTCGTGAAGACCTCGCGGTGTTCGGCCGGCCGGCTCAGGTTGGAGATGATCTCGCCGAAGCCGAACACGCCCATCGCGATGGCCACGAAGCCGATGCCGTCGGTGAGTTCGGGCACGTCGAAGCTGTAGCGTGGCACGCCGGAGATCACGTCGGTGTTGATCTGCCCGAGCAGCAGCCCGAGGATGATCATCGAGATCGCCTTCAGCAGCGAGCCCGAGGCGAGCACCACCGCGCCGATCAGGCCCAGCACCATCAGCGAAAAGTACTCGGCCGGGCCGAACTTGAAGGCCAGTTCGGTGAGCGGCGGCGCGAAGGCCGCGATGATCATCGTGCCCACCGTGCCGGCGAAGAACGAGCCCAGGCCCGCAGCCGCCAGCGCGGCGCCGGCACGGCCCTGGCGCGCCATCTGGTAGCCGTCGAT
>JANNQO010000105.1:0-13576 GCA_031400795.1 Rubrivivax sp.
AAGAGCTAGGGCTCGGGACTCTGCACTGAAGTCGCCTGTTCGCCGATCCGCGCGCGCCCGCCGCGCCGCTCAGATTTCAAACTGAGGCACTACCCGCAGGTAGGTGCGTACAGGCCGTCGTATATAATTTTTGGCTGATCAGGCGCGTAGCTCAGCTGGTTAGAGCACCATCTTGACATGGTGGGGGTCGTTGGTTCGAGTCCAATCGCGCCTACCAAATTCGGTAGGAAGAACAAGCACTTGGCGGAGACGCTCGGTGCTTTTTTCTTGGTGATGCCGTGCACTGCTACGAGCGCGAGCAGCTCTGGCAGGCCGAGGCGCTCGTGCGTTGGCAGGACTTGTGGCCGCGTGTGCAGGCCTATCGCGCCAGCCTGCCGCCGCGGCCCGGCTAGCCGTGCACCACCTTCAAGCGCTGCGTTTCCACCCGATGCACGCGGTTGCGCCCAGCGGCCTTGGCGTCGTAGCTGGCGCGGTCGGCGGCGGCGATCCAGTCGGCGGCGCTGGTGAAGGGCAGGTCTTCCAGCGCTGCCACCCCCACGCTCACGCCCACCTGCAAGAGCTGGCCCTGCCATGGCATCTGCAGTCCGGCCACCGCCACGCGCACCGTCTCCGCCACGCGCTGCGCCACTTCGCCCGGGCAGCGTTCGAGCAGCACGCCGAACTCGTCGCCGCCCCGACGCGCCACCAAGTCACCGGCACGCACCTGGCCGGCGATGGCCTGGGCGACGGCGCACAGCACGGCGTCACCGGCAGCATGGCCAAACGCGTCGTTGATGGGCTTGAAACTGTCGAGGTCGAGCAGCAGCAGCACCGCCGGCTGCGATTGCGGCTGCGCGGCGAAGACCTGCGCGAGGCGTTCGTCGAAGGTCTTGCGATTCGCCAGTCCGGTGAGCGGATCGTGGGCTGCCGCCCATTCCAGTGCCTGGCGCGCCACCATGTCCTGCGTGATGTCCTGCACCGTCCACACCGTGCCGGCGCCCGCGTCCTGCGGATTCACCGGCAGGCCGCGCAGGCGCGTCCAGACCTGCGTGGTGTCGGCGCGCCGCATGGCCCATTCGCCGTCGTAGGGCCTGCCGGCGGAGAAAGCCTGGCCCACCGCTGGCCCGAGCTGGCGGTAGTCCTCGGCTGAGGCGAACACCCGTTCCGTGAGCTGCCCGATCAGCTCCGAACGATCGCGCTGGAGCATGCGGCAGAACTCGTCGCTGACGAGTTCGAAGCGCTGCGCGCGCGTGAACAGGATGCCCACCGGCGCGGCGGTCATCACCGCTTCCATGCGCTGCACCAGGTCGCGTTGGGTGGCCTCCTGCTCCAAGCGCTCGCTGCCCACCTGGCGCAACACCGCGGCCAGGCGGCCGATCTCGTCGCTGCCGCCGGGCCAGTCTTCGTCGGCGCGCAGCGTGCTGTCGAAGAGCCGTTGTGCGCGCCGATGCAGCTGCGCCAGCGGCTGCAGCAGCCTGCTCTGCACCAGCGTCAGCACGGCCGACAACACAACCACCAGCAGCGCCGCACCGATCAAGGCATCGCGCCGGCCCGCGGCCAGCGGCGCCAGCACCGCCTCGCGCGAGCGATGCCGCCACACCCACCACTCACCCGAGGGCAAGGCGGCCACGGTCACCAGATGATCGTCACTCGACAGGTCGGCGCCTTGCGGCCCGAGCGGCGCGCCGTCGGCCACCAGGCGACGCATCGCTGCCGCCAGGCGCGGCTCCTTCTCGACGCTGGCAGTGAGCAACCGGGCATCGGGGTGCGCCAGGATGCGCCCCGAAGTGTCGCTGACCACGACGAGCTGGTCGGCATCGCCGTGCACGACATCGGCGATGCCGTTCAGCAGCTCGCCCGAGGTCAGGGGCAGCGATCCGCCCAGCACCGCCACGACACGGCCGCCGAGCACGATCGGCTGCGCCAGCAGCACCAGCAGCTGGCCACTGATGCGCCCGACGATCGGCTCCGAGATCGCGTACTTGCCCAAAGCGGCGCGCTGAAAGTAGGTGCGATCGGCGATACGCACGCCGGGCCGGCGGTAGCCGCCGCGCTCCTCGTGCACGACCAGCAGCTCGCCCTGGAGGTCGGCGATGAACACCGACTCGAACATATCGCGCAGAACCGGCTTGGACTCCAGCAGCGCGTTCAGCGCGGCCTGGCTGGCCAGCTGGTCGGCGCCGATGCCGCGTGCCACCGCTGCCAGCGCGCGGTGGTAGCCGGCCAGGCGCTCCTCGAGCTGCGCGGCCTGGAGCTGCGCATGGCCGAGCTCGGCCTGGCGGCGCTCGACAAGCAGCCGGCGTTCGAGTTCCACCAGCAGCGCGCCTGTGGTGAGCGCGATGCCGAGCACCAGCGCGGCCACGCCGCCGAGCACGAGCTTGGCCTTCAGCGAGCCGATGACGCGCGAAATGGGCATGGACAGGGGTTGCAGCGAGTGGTGGCGATGCGCACAAACGATCGCCTCAATCGATTGTCGGCCGCGCGGGGCGCGACCTGAGTAGAGTGCCGGTCGGACTTCACGCCGCGCTGTGCTGGACAGGCGCAGAGGCGCAAGGATTGGGCGAATCCGACCTCAGCCCGGCATCGAACCGGGCCGCGTGGCCGCCAGCGCTTCGCGCAGTGCGGCCAACGTGGCATCGGGGGTTTCGGCGAGCTGGTGGTGGCCGCTGTTCACCAGCACGGTGCACGCCTCGAGCGCCGCAGCGATCTCTTTCGCCGCGCGCGGCGGGGTCATCTGGTCGTTGCGGCCGAGGATCATCGTCGCCGGGCAACTGACTTTCGCTGCCGCCTCCAGGCCCCCGGCGTAGCCGTTGCAGACCTCGAAGTCGTGCAGGAACAAGTTGGCGTTGTCAGAGGAACGCTGTACGCGCCGCATCAGCGCCAGCGCGCCGCCGTGCAGCCAGCTGCCCGGCGACGGAAAGCCGGGCTTGCTGGCCAGCGTCGAGATCGACCAGGCGTTGACCATCGCCATCGCGCGCTCGGGGGCCCCGCGTGCCGTGCCCAAGAGCGCATCGGAGACCTTCATCGGGTAGGCGGTGCCGATCATCACCAGCGCGCTGGCCCGATCCGGGGCCTGGCCGGCGGCATCGAGTGCGATCAGCGAGCCCATGCTGTGGCCGACCAGCGCGGCGCGCTGCACGCCGGCAGCATGCATCGCTGCGAGCACCCAGCGCGCCAACGCAGGTACGTCGTGCAGCGGCGGGCCCGCACTCTTCATGTGGCCGGGCAGGTCGAGGGCCAGCACGCAGTGGCCGTGGTGCGCGCACCAGCGTGCGAGCAGCGTCCACACGCTGTGGTCGTTGCTGGCGCCGTGGATCATCACCACGCAGGGCAGGCTCGCGTCGAAGGGTTTGCCGCCGGTGTAGGCGTAGGCATTGCGGCCATCAACGAGCAGGTTCACTGCGCCTTCTCCGCCGACTTCAGCGCGCGCTTCAGGTCATCGATCAGGTCGTCGGCATCTTCCAGGCCGATCGAGAGGCGAATCGTGCCCGGCGTGATGCCCGCCGCAGCGAGCGCCGCGTCGTCCATGCGGAAATGCGTGGTCGACGCCGGGTGGATGACGAGCGATCGGCAATCGCCGACGTTGGCCAGGTGGCTGAAGATCTTCAGCGCTTCGATGAAGGTTTTGCCCTGCTTGCGCGAGCCTTTGATGTCGAAGCTGAAGACCGCGCCGCAGCCGCGCGGCAGCAGCCGTTTCGCCAAGGCATGGCTCGGGTGCTCCGGCAGTTCAGGGTAGCCCACGCGCGCCACCAGCGGATGCGCAACGAGGAACGCCACGACCTTGCGCGTGTTCTCGATGTGCCGCGCCATGCGCAGCGGCAGCGTCTCCAGGCCTTGCAGAAGCAGCCAGGCGGTGTGCGGGCTCATGCAGCCACCGAAATCACGCAGGCCTTCGCGGCGCGCGCGCAGCAGGAAGGCACCGACCGAACTCTCTTCGGCGAACACCATGCCGTGAAAGCCGGCGTAGGGCTGCGTGAGTTCCGGGTGGCGGCCGCTGGCCTCCCAATCGAACAGTCCGCTGTCGACCAGCACGCCGCCGATCACCGTGCCATGGCCACCGAGGAACTTGGTGGCCGAGTGGTACAGCAGGTCGGCGCCATGCTCGAAAGGCTTCATCAGCCAGGGCGTGGTGAAGGTCGAATCCACCAGCAACGGCACGCCGGCCTCGTGCGCGATGGCCGCTATGGTCGGGATGTCGAGCACGTCCAGGCCCGGGTTGCCGAGCGTCTCGCCGAAGAAGAGTTTCGTGCTCGGGCGCAGCGCGGCGTGCCAGGCGTCGATGTCCAAAGGCTTGACGAACGTCGTCTCGATGCCGAAGCGCGCCAGCGTGTAGGCGAGCAGGTTGTGGCTGCCGCTGTACAGCGCCGACGAGGCGACGATGTGCGAGCCGGCACCACACAGCGTGGCGATGGCCAGGTGCAGCGCCGCCTGGCCGCTGGCGGTGGCGATCGCGCCCGCACCGCCTTCGAGTGCGGCCACGCGCTCTTCGAAGACCGCGTTGGTGGGGTTGCTGATGCGGCTGTAAACATGGCCCGAGCGCTCCATGTTGAACAGGCTCGCGGCGTGTTCGGTGCTCTCGAACACGAAGCTCGTGGACAGGTACAGCGGCACCGCGCGCGCGCCGGTGGCGGGGTCGGGCGCGGCGCCGGCGTGCAGCGCGAGGGTGTCGAAACCAGGGTCTGTGGGGCCGGCCATGCGAATCATTGTGGGCTATATTGATTCGACATTTCCCGCGAGACATCCCCGATGAAAGTCAGCGACATCCTGCGCGTCAAGGGCAACACGCTGTACACGATCAGCCCCGATCTGCCGCTGGCCGACGCGGTGAAGAGCATGGCCGTGATGGACATCGGCTCGCTGGTGGTGATGGAGCATGGCGAGGTGGTGGGCATGCTCACCTTCCGCGAGGTGATCGGCACGCTGGCCGGGCAGGGCGGTGCGCTGAGCACGAAGATCGTGCGCACGGTGATGGACGATGCGCCGCTCACCTGCACCCCCGAGACCGAACTCGACGAAGTGCGCCGCATGATGCTCGAGCGACATGCGCGCTACCTGCCGGTGCTGGAACGCCGCACGCTGATGGGCGTGATCTCGTTCTACGACGTGGCCAAGGCGGTGGTGGACGCGCAGGACTTCGAGAACAGGATGCTGAAGGCCTACATCCGCGACTGGCCGGCGGGGGACCCGCCGGCCTGACTGATGTTGCCGGCGGGGGACCCGCCGGCTTGACTGATGCTGCCGGCGAGGCACCCGCCGGCCTGACTGACCACACCGAGGGGAACCTTCATGCGACTGTTTCTGCGATGCCTGGCAGCCTGGCTGACAGCCTGCCCCGCGCTGGTCCTCGCCCAGCTGATCCTGCCGCCCGGCTGCGTCGAAGCGGCGCCCGACAGCTGCGCCTACAGCGCTTCGCCGAACTACACGACCGCGGTGGTCGACTTCGCGCTGCGCGACCCTTCGCGCGCCAACCACCTGGTGCCGTTCAGGGTGCGCTACCCGCGCGGCGCCAGCGGCGCGCGGCCGGTGGTGATCTGGAGCCATGGCGGCAGCACGACCAACATCGTCGCCACGCCGGGCGGCACACCCGTCAGCCATGGCCAGACCGGCAGCGAGCGGCGCAGCGAGAGCTTCGCACGCGCCGGCTACATCGTCATCCACGTCGGCCGCTTGCCGGTGGAGACCTTGTCCGTGGCGCAGTCTGAGGAGTGCTCGCGGCTCGGTGTCGTCGCAACGGAGACTTGCAAGGAGTTCATCGGTTTTCACCTCTACGGCCCGCTGAACGTGGCCTTCATCGCCAGCGTGCTGCCGCAGTACCAGCTGGGCATGCTGCCGGGCTTCACCGGCACGCCGGATCGCAACCGCATCGCCGTCGGCGGCTGGTCGGGCGGCTCGGAGTCGGCGCAGAACATCGCCGGCGCGTGGCAACAGTGGAGCGGGCCGGCAGCGCTGGGCAGCGTCGCGCCGGTGCGCCTGAACGCGGTGAACGTGCCGGGCGTGGTGGCCTTCCTCAACGATGCACCGCGGGGGCCTGCGTGGGGCAGTTTCAGCAGCGGCTTCCAGCCCGACAGCCTGACCTCGATCGACGATCGCCCCTTCCTTTTCATCAGCGGTGCCAACGACATCGGGGGCGATGTCGATGGTGTGGTGGTGTCGCGCTCCTCGGCTTTCCTGTCGGCGGCACGCGGCAACAAGTACCTGGCCTGGTCGCCGACCAAGGCCGACGGCGGACCGAACCATGCCACGATGGCGATCGAGCCCGACGGCTGCCAGACGGTCTCGCAGCAGGTGCATTGCAACGCGCTGGAGTCGCTGAGCCTGGCCTTCCTCGATGCGCTGGTCGAGCGCAAGCCGGCGGCGATCGCCTGGCTGGCCAGCGACGCGTTGCGCGTGCATGCGCGGCAGAACATCGAGCTGCATCGTCGCTGAGCCGCGTTGGTTGACCCGGTGCCCGAGCCCGTAGACTGCACGACCCATGTCCGGCTCCACCTTCGGCGAACTGTTTCGCGTCACCAATTTTGGCGAAAGCCACGGCCCGGCGATCGGCTGCGTGATCGATGGCTGCCCGCCCGGCATGGCTTTGAGCGACGCCGACATCCAGGGCGACCTGGACCGGCGCCGCCCCGGCACCAGCCGCCATGTGACGCAGCGCAACGAGGCCGATGCGGTGGAGATCCTCTCCGGCACCTACGAAGGCCTGACCACCGGCACGCCGATCGCGCTGTTCATCCGCAACACCGATCAGCGCAGCCGCGACTACGGCAACCTGCTCGACACCTTCCGCCCCGGCCATGCCGACTACACCTATTGGCGCAAGTACGGGCTGCGTGATCCGCGCGGCGGCGGCCGTGCCTCGGCGCGGCTCACGGCACCGATGGTGGCTGCCGGGGCGGTGGCCAAGAAGTGGCTGCGCGAACACCATGGCACGACCTTCCTCGGCTGGATGGGCGCGTTGGGCGAGATCGAGATCCCGTTCGAGGACGAAGCGCAGATTCCGCTGAACCCGTTCTTCGCGCCGAATGCCGCGCTCGTCGAACAGCTCGAGGCGCACATGGACGCGCTGCGCAAAGCCGGCGATTCCTGCGGCGCACGCATCCACGTCATCGCGCGCGGCATGCCGGTAGGGCTGGGCGAGCCCCTCTTCGACAAGCTCGATGCCGAGATCGCCTACGCGATGATGGGCATCAACGCGGTGAAGGGCGTGGAGATCGGCGACGGCTTCGGCGTCGTCGCGCAGCGCGGCAGCTTTCACGGCGACGAACTCACGCCGCAGGGCTTTGCGACGAACCACGCCGGCGGCGTGCTCGGCGGCATCTCCACCGGCCAGGACCTGCGCGTGGCGATCGCGATCAAGCCGACCAGCTCGATCCGCACGCCGCGCGCGTCGATCGACCGCAGCGGCGCGCCCACCGCCGTGGAAACCTTCGGCCGCCACGACCCCTGCGTGGGCATCCGCGCCACTCCGATCGCCGAGGCGATGCTGGCGCTGGTGGTGATGGACCATGCGCTGCGGCAGCGGGCGCAGAACGCCGACGTGAGCCTGCCGCTGCCGCCGATCGCCGCCCAACGTTCGACATGAGCGGTGCTGCCGCGCCGCTGCGCAGATGAGCGGCGCCGGCGCACCGCTGTCGCGTTTCGGCGCGCTGTGGTTCTGCTACTTCGCCGCCATCGGCGCCTACAACCCGTACGCGCCGCTGTGGTTCAAGGATCTCGGTTTCTCCACGCTGGCGATCGGCTCGCTGGCCGCGATGCTGTCGTGGACGCGTGTCTTCGCGCCTTACGGCTGGGGCTGGCTGGGCGACCACAGCGGGCAACGCGTGCGGTTGATCCGGCTGGGCGCGCTGGTCTCGGTGGTGGCCGCGTCGGGGCTGTTGGTGGCGCGCGACTACGCGCTGGTGGCACTGTGTGCGGTGCTGCTGTTCCTGGCCAACGGCGCGGTGGTGCCGCTGTCCGAAGCCACGCTGGCGCGGCATCTGCAGGCGGACTCGTCCAGCGCGAGCGGCATGGACAGCGACCGCTACGGCGGTATGGGCGGCGGCCGTTACGGCGGCATGGACAGCGGCCGTTACGGCCGCGTGCGGCTGTGGGGTTCGGTCGGTTTCATCGTTTCGGTAACGCTGTTCGGCCTGTTGTTCCAGTTCGCCGGCATCAGTTGGTTCCCCGTGCTGGTGGTGGCGATGTACGCGGCCTTGTGGCTGGTCACGCTGCGCCTGCCGGCCGCGCGCGACGATGTCTCGGGCCAGGAGCAGGCGCCGCCGGTGCTGGCGGTGCTGCGCCGGCCTGAGGTGGCTTGGTTCTTCGGCTCGATCTTCTTCACCGTGCTGGCGCACACCTCGCTGTACGCGTTCTTCTCGCTCTACCTCGATCAACTCGGCTACGCCAAGTCTGCAGTGGGGCTGTTGTGGGCGGTGTCGGTGGCTGCCGAGATCGCCTTCTTCTGGGCGCAGGGCCACTACTTCGGGCGCCTCGAGCCGCACCGCTGGCTGCAGTGGGCGGCGGCGCTGTCGGTGTTGCGCTTCGCCGCCACCGCAGCGTTCGGTGCCTCACCGGTAGCGCTGGTGCTGGCGCAGTCGCTGCACGCCATCACCTTCGCAGCACAGCATGTGGCCTGCATCGTGCTCATCCACCGGCACTTTCCGGGGCCGCTGCGCGGGCGCGGTCAAGCCCTCTACACCACGCTGGGCTATGGCATCCCGGGCGTGCTCGGCGGGCTGGGCGGCGGCTGGTTGAGCACCCGGATCGACTTCGCGGCGGTGTTCTGGGCGGCTGCGGTGGCTGCCGTGCTGGGCTGGGCGTGTGCCCGCGCGGCCGAGCGCGCGGCGAGGGCGTTGCCTGCTTGAAGCTCAAGCCACAAAACCTCGAGCCGATAACGGCAGCACGAGCGGCCGCAAGTGGGCCGCATCGCACCGCCCATGCCCGAGCTTCGAGCTGCTTCCACCCCCGGCCCGCGCGGCGCCGCGCCGCAGCGCTGGCGCCAAGGCTTGCCTCTGGCGCCTTGGCGTGGCTTGCTGCTGGCGGCCTGCCTGGTGCTGGCCGCTGCCGCGGCGCACTTCAGCTGGAGCGGGCAGCGCACCGAAGAAGCCCGCGCCGCCGACCCCGAAGTGATGCTGCGCGTGGCGCTGCGCTGGGCCGACGCCCGGGCGCTGGCAACGCCGGCCGCTGACGACACGTCGTCGATCCGCCCGACGCGGGAGAACCTGGCCGCCTGGCGTGCCGACACGGCGCGCGTGCTGGCCTTGATGGAGCGCCAGGCGCAGCTCGAGCCTGCAGCGCCACTGGAAGCCGCGCGCGAGGCCTGGGCCGGCGCTCAGCAACGTCTGACGTCACTGGCGCTGGACGGAACCCCGTCACCCGAGTCGGCGCGACGCCTGCGCGACGATGCAGCTGCAGCAGCGCTTGCCGCGCAGCGGCTGATGGAGGCTTTGCGCCAGCGCGCTGAAGCACGCGACCGCCCCGCTGCCGATGGCGCGCGGCCGGGGGTGCTGCTGGCGCTGGCGAGCCTGGGCCTACTGGCGCTGGGCCTGCGCCGCGCCCACGTTGCCCAGCCCGAAGCCGAAAGCCTTCAGGCCGCGGTACCGGCGGAGCTTGCGCCCGTAGCGGCCAGCGACGGCAGTGCCCGCCTGATCGATGCAACCGCGCTGCAGCAGCGCCTGGCCACGGCCTGGGATCTGGCCGCGCGCCAGCAGCTGCCGGCCCCGTTGCTGCTGGTGCTGCAGCTCGAATGCCGAGCTGATCTGCTGGCCGAGATCGGCGACGGAGCGCGCCTGGATCTCGAACGCCAGGCCGTGCACCGGCTGCGCGAGCAGTTGCACGGCGGCGACCTGATCGCGCTCGGCGAACCGCACGCCGAACGCCTCGAACTGATCGTGCTGGCGGCGGCCTCGCAGCCACCCGCGGCATTGCAATCGCTGTTCGACGACATCGCCGATGCCTACACGGTGCTCGACCACCCGGTGCAGCCGCCGCTGCGCTTGGGCGTGGTGGACACCGCCACCGGCCACGGACAGCCGGCCGGCGCGCTGCGCGACGCGCGGCTGGCCTGCGCCGCGGCCACGCCGGGGAGCATCGTGTTCTTCACGCCCGAGCTCGGCCAGCGCGATGCGCAACGCCAGGGGGTGGCCGAGCAGATCGACGCGGCGTTGCGTGGTGGCGAACTGGGCGTGGTCTACCGCGCTGTGCTGGGCTTGCACGACCGCAAGCTGCTCGGCTGGCGCGCCGAGCTGCGCTGGCATCGCCCGGCGCTGGGCCTGCTGGCCGGCGGCGAGCTGATGCGTCTGGCCGCCGAGGCGGACCGCGCGGCGCTGCTGCTGCAACAACTGCACGGCCAGGCGCTGCGGCACTTCGTCCGTTGGCGAAGTCTGGCGCCGGCGGGCGCGCGCATCGGCGTGCCGATGCCGATCACGGCGACCACGCTGGCCGAGGTGCAGCAGTTGCTCGCATCCAGCGAACTGGAGCCCGCAGCGCTCGAACTGCTGATCGCCGAACCGGGTGCCGCCGATGCCGACAGCGCAATGGCGACGTTGTGTGCGCTGCGCGAGCTGGGCGTGCGGGTCACGCTGCACAGCCTGAGCCAGGATTCGGCCTCGTTGTCCTGGCTGCCGCGCCTGGCGCTCGGCGCTGTGGTCATCGACCAGCGCTTCGTCGAGCAGTTGCCCGGGCACGATGCGCATGCCATGCTGATCCAGGCCATCGTCAGCCTGGCGGCGCAGCAGGGACTGCACACCAGCGCCGACGGCTGCGACAGCGCGCTTCAGCAGCAGGCGCTGGCCGCGCTGGGTGTGGCCAGCGCGCAGGGCGACTGGGCGGCCGCGACGCTGGATGCCGCCGGCGTCGACGCCTGGTTGAGCGGCCGGCCGCACTAACACCAACGGCGCCGGCGGCACCCGACGCAGCAGCGGGCGGCCGACCCGCAGTCGGCGCATCCTGTCCGCCACCGAACGCAGTTCGTCGCAATCGCAACGCGGCCAGTCAACCGGGCCGCGACACTGCCGCCCGTTTCGGGGCCTGCCCCGGGGCGCGATACAACCAACGAGGGCGAACGATGAAAAAGCGCTGGATAGCAGCCGGTGGGGTGGTGGCCGTGGTCACGGCGCTGGCCGGCGCCTGGATGGGCGGCCTGCTGAAATTGCCTGGGCAAGACGGCAGCCCCGCGGCAAACCAGGCGTCCAAGTCCAAGGACGGCAAAGACGGCAAGAAGGACGTGCCGCTCGAATTCATCACGCGCGAAGTGGTGCAGCCGCAGCTGGCGAAGCTCGTCGACGTGATCGAGTTCTCGGGCCCGCTGGTGGCGCCGGGCACGGCCATCGTGCGCGCCAAGACCGGTGGCACGCTGCTTGCGCTGGCCGTCGGCGAAGGCAGCCGCGTGGTGGCCGGGCAGCAGCTCGGCCGCATCGACCTGGCCGAACTCGGCACGCGCGTGGCCGAGCGAAACGCGAACGTCGAATCGGCGCGTGCCACGCTGGCGCAAGCCGAGCGCACGCATCAGTCGAATCAAGGCCTGGCGCAGCAACAGTTCATCTCGTCGATCGCGCTGGAGAACTCGCGCATGGCGGTCGACACCGCGCGCGCCCAGGTGGCCGCTGCACAAGCCTCGCTGGACAGCACGCGCGTGACGGTGCGTGATGCCGCGCTCATAGCGCCGATCTCGGGCATCGTCGCCAAGCGCCAGGCGGTGCCGGGCGAGCGGCTCTCCGCCGAGCAGCCGCTGCTCACCATCGTCGATCTGGCCACGCTGGAACTCGCCGGCAGCATCGGCACGCACGAAGTCTCGCGCCTGGCCGCCGGCATGCCGGTGCAGGTGCAGGTGGAAGGCGTGGCGGCGCCGGTGGCCGGGCGGATCGCGCGCATCGCTCCGGCGGCCGAGCCGGGCACCCGTTCCATCGGCGTGACCATTGCGCTGACGAACCCGAAGGAAATGCTGCGCGCCGGCCAGTACGCCGTGGCGCGCGTGGTGCTGGCTGACGACAAGGATCGCCTGACGCTGCCCGTCGCCGCGGTGGGCAACACCTCCGGGCAAGACCATGTCTGGGTCATCGAGTCCGGCGTGCTGGCGCGCCGCGCGGTGCAGCTCGGCCGGCGCGATGAACGCGAAGGCCGGGTCGAAGTGCTGGCCGGCGTGGTGCCCACCAGCACCGTGCTGGCGGCGCGTTTCGACAACCTGCGCGAAGGCGCCAAGGCGCTGGTGGTGGCAGCGAAGTCGTCGTCGATGGCGTCGGCCGCGGCGTCCACGCCGGCACTGCGCTGAACGCCAGGGAGAACGATCATGTGGATCACCCGCGTCTCGATCCAGAACCCGGTCTTCGCCGTGATGATGATGGTGGCGCTGTGCGTGCTGGGCCTGTTCTCGTATGCCAAGCTGGGTGTCGAGCAGATGCCCGACATCAGCTTTCCCGGCGCTTGGATGGAGGTGCGTTACCCCGGCGCCAGCCCCGAGGCGGTGGAGCGCGAGGTCATCAAGCCGATCGAAGAAGCCGTGAACAGCATCGCCGGCGTGAAGCGCATCACCTCGCGCAGCGGCGAAGGGCAAGGCACGATGAGCGTGGAGTTCGCGCTCGACGCCGACATGGGCCGCGCGATGCAGGAGGTGCGCGACCGCGTGGCCGCGGTGCAATCGAATTTCCCGCGCGAGGTGCGCGCGCCGACCATCGCGCGCTGGAACAACGACAACGCGCAGCCGGTCGTGAACCTGGCGCTGCTCTCCAAGACCCGCAGTCCGCGTGAACTCTCGCTGCTCGGCGAGAACAGCGTCGGCAAGCGGCTGCAGCGCGTGGAAGGCGTGGCGCGAGTCGAGATCTCGGGCCTGTCCACGCGCGAAGTGCGCATCGACCTGGATCCGGTGCGGCTGCGTGCTTACAACGTCACGCCGGCCGAAATCGCCAGCGCGCTCAAAGAAGCCAACGCCGACCAGCCGGTGGGGCTGCTCTCCGACAACACGCAAGACTCGCTGCTGCGCGTGGAAGGCCGCGTGCGCGACCCCAAGCAGTTCGCTCAAACGGTGGTGGCGCGCCGCAACGGCCTGCCGCTGGTGCTGGCCGACCTGGGCCAACTGGTCGAGCGCGAACGCGAAGCCGACTCCACCGCGCGCATCAACGGCCAGCGTGCCATCAACTTCAACGTCTACAAGCAGCAGGACGCGAACATCGTCGTCGCCGGTGATGCGGTGAAGAAGGCGATGGAGGAGATCCGAAAGACGCTGCCACCCGACGTCGAACTGAAGCTGATCTACGCCTCGAGCGATTGGGTGAAAGGCTCGCTCGACGGCCTGAAGTACACGCTGATCGAGGGCGCGCTGCTGACCATCGCCATCGTCTTCCTGTTCCTGCACAGCTGGCGCAGCACGATCATCACCGGCCTGACGCTGCCGATCGCGGTGATCTCGAGCTTCATCGCCGTCTACATGTTCGGCTTCACGCTGAACTTCATGACCATGATGGCACTGTCGCTGTGCATCGGCTTGCTCATCGACGACGCCATCGTGGTGCGCGAGAACATCGTGCGCCACATCGGCATGGGCAAGGACCACCAC
The DNA here is from genome assembly GCA_031400795.1 of Rubrivivax sp. Taxonomy (GTDB): domain Bacteria; phylum Pseudomonadota; class Gammaproteobacteria; order Burkholderiales; family Burkholderiaceae_C; genus Rubrivivax. The sequence goes on from JANNQO010000105.1 coordinate 13,502, forward strand.
ACGGCCTCACGCGAAGGCACCGACGAGATCGGGTTGGCGGTGATGGCCACCACCTTCGCGCTGTGCGCTGTCTTC
>JANNQO010000106.1:0-14902 GCA_031400795.1 Rubrivivax sp.
AGGGGAGGGTGCGATGCGTTATGCTGCACTGCACCATTCTTGAAAACCCAGCGTGACCATCAAAGGCATTTCGGACACCATCGATCGGGCTTTGGCGTCGGCCGGGCTCGGTCCTCGATCAGCGGCGCTGCGGGGCGTTGCCGACACCATTCAACGGGCCCTGGCCGCCGCGGGGCTCGCGCGCGAGTGGCCGCAACCCGCTCGCCCACGGCCTGCGCCGAAGCGCATGGGCGAGGTGGCAGAGCGGCAAGTCGCGGCGCCCGGACAGTTCCTCACACGACGCTTCTCGAATGCCGCAGGCAGCCGCGCCTACAAGCTCTATGTTCCGTCGAGCTGCTGCGGCGAGCCCATCGCGCTGATCTCGATGCTGCACGGCTGCAGGCAGGGCCCTGATGACTTCGCCGCCGGCACGCGCATGAACGAGTTGGCGGAGCAACACGGATTCCTGGTCGTCTATCCCGAGCAAACAGCCCGTGCCAACGGGTCGAACTGCTGGAACTGGTTCGAAGCGCGGCACCAGGTTCGAGGTGACGGCGAGCCCTCGATCCTGGCCGGCTTGACGAGCGAAGTCATCGAGCAGTATCGGATCGACCCGCGCCGCGTCTTCGTCGCGGGCTTGTCGGCAGGCGCCGCAATGGCGGTGATCTTGGGCGTCACCTACCCTGAGGTCTTTGCCGCGGTCGGCGCGCATTCGGGGCTGCCGTACGGCGCCGCCCACGATGTGGCTTCAGCGTTCGCGGCCATGCACGGCAGCAAGACATCGTTGCCGGGCCGGCCGGCGGCGGGCATCGCAACGATCGTCTTCCACGGCGATCAGGACCACACCGTGAGCGCGGCGAACTCGAGCGCCATCGTTGGGCAAGCCATCACCGCGGAGCAGGGCCGCGCGCTCGAGCAAGCGACCACGGCAACCAGCGAGTACACGCGCACGGAGTACCGCGATCAGGCCGGGCGGCCGCATGTCGAGCATTGGTTGGTGCACGGCGTCGGACACGCCTGGTCGGGCGGAAGTACGCAAGGCTCCTTTGCCAGCGCGCAGGGCCCGAATGCTTCCGCCGAGATCGTGCGGTTTTTTCTCGAGCGATGAGAGCCGCTGGCCGAGGCGGGAGAGGGCGATGCGCTGCTTCGCGCGGCGCGTGCCCTCATTCGGGCCGCGGCGCTTCGCGCTCGTCGATCGGCGCCAGCTTCAGCGTGCTGCGACTTACCGGGGTCGGCAGGCCCGAGCCCGCCAGGCCCAGCGACAAGGCGGCGCCGGATTTCCAGGCCAGCCCGGGCGGCGCGTAGAAGCGGTAGCGGTTCTTCTCCAGCCGCTCGGATTCCACCAGCACGGCGTTGCCGATGAACAGCGCCAGGCCCACGCCCATGGCGGGCAGTTCGCCCTCGGTGTGCACGTCCACGGCCGTGGCTTCTTCGAAGCTCGCCTCCTTGCCAGCAACGACAAACCGCCGCGCGCGCCTGAAGCGAATGCGGTAGGCCTCGGCCTTGCGCAGCGTCGGGAACGGGGGCGGGGGCTCGCCGTCATCGCGGCGGGCGGGTGCATGGTCGGCGGACGTCATGGCAGGGTCTCCAGTTGCTCAAACGATTTGCAAGTCATCGAAAGCCAGCGGCCTCGCCTTGCTGCGGTTCAAGCGCAACTGGATCGCCCGCACCCGGCGCAATTCGACCCGGTTCAGCCCGAAGCAGGCGACCTTGAAGCGCAAGGTCTTGGGCATGGTCTTGGTCGCGCCGCCGCGGTCGAAGGGCAAGGGTACGCCGCCGACATCGTCGCTGTCGACCCACTTCACCGTGCCGTTCGAGCGTTCCAGACCGAGTTCGAAACCGGTGGTGGCGGCAGCCACGCTGCCCTCGAACACATCCGCTGCGCGGATCCAGATTTCGCGCCCGAGCAGGGAAATCGGCTTGGGCGTGACCAGCGGCGAGCGGAAGGTGCCGTTCTTCTTCTTCGGCACCGCCACCATGCCTTCGCTGTCGCCGAAGAACGAGCCGTTGAACGAGTTGGCAGCGAATTGCGAGAAGCCATGTTCGTCGGCGGCGAGTCCGCTCTGCGTGGTGGCACCGTTCAGCGAGTTGGTGTGGATCGTGTTGCCGTCTTCGTGGTCGTCCACCGTGATCGCCTTGTTCTGCTTGAACGACAGGTGCACCTGGTCGGTGAGCACGCCCGCGGGCCGCTGATGGCCGGACAGGTGCCCACGTGTGCCATGGCCCAGCAGGCTGTGGCGAAAGAGAGCGCAGCCATAGGCCAGCAGCGTCTGTTCGTGGCGCCAGCGCGGCAGCGTGGGCAGGCTGCCGTTGTTGTCGTTATTGAGCCACTCCCGGTTGAAGAAGTTGTGGTTGGCCTGGTGCACGTAGAGCTGGGACTTGTACGTGACCGGCAGGCAACGGTCGTAGTACTTGGCGCCGTCGTTGTCGCGCACATCACCGTCAGCTGCGGGCAACAGCGTCATGAAGTCATAGCCGCTGGGTGGGCCGCTGGTCGCACCCCAATCGGTGGGCGCCAGCGCGAGCACGCTCTTGATCGACACCCCACCCGGCAGGCTGGCGCGGCCAGGCGAGATGACCACCGCTTCACCGCCACGCGAATGCCCCATCAAGCCCACGCGGCTGAAGTCGATGTGCCCGCCGAAGATCGGGTCGGCTGCGGCGAGTGCGATGAAGTGCGCGATCGACGCGTTGATCAAGTCGGCGCGGTCGATGATGTTGCCCGAGCCCGCGGCGCTGCCGTTGAGCTGGTTGCAGTCCACCGACACGGCCGCCATCCCCATGCGTGCCAGCGCGATCTGGAAGTAGTCGTAGCCGAGGTAGCTCGGGTCGCTCGGGCTGTGGTTGCCATGGGCCATGAAGACGATGGGCACCGGGCCGAGGCGGGCCAGCCGTTCGTGCCACGCCGTGCCCTGGCCGTCGTCTTCGGCCGGGTAGTACACCGAGCCGCGCACGTTCAAGGTGGCGCCGCCCACGTTCACCGTGCCGCCGTCGTACTCGAGATTGCCGACCGGAAACAGGTCCAACCCCGCCGGGTTGCCTGCCACGGGGGGCGCCACGCAGGCCACGCGGATCTCCTGCGCGAATTGCCCCACGCAGCCGCCGAGCTTTTGCAGCACATGCACGGTGTCGCCGAGCTTCACGGTCTGCGACAGCAGCACGACCGGCCCGCCTCCTTCGCCCACCTTGACCAGGTTCAGGTAAACCTTGATCGTGGCCCCGGGCGCCATCTGCGTGATGGTCACGCGGTCTGCGCCACCTTCGATCGGCGCCACCTCGGGTGCGGGCAGGGCCGAGCAAGGCAGCACGGTGGTGTCGCCGGGCGGGCTTTCGGGGTCGCCCGGGCACAAGCGCTGCGTCACGCTCAAGTGATCGCCGTCCACCAGCGGCGGGCTGATGCCCACCAGATGCGCCTGGCCCCAGGTGCGCCAGGTGCCCAGCGACGTACCGTTGCGCGACAGTTCGAAGCGTGCACCGTTGGCCAGCCCGGTGATGCGGATCTGCTCACCGTCGTCGTAGGCCGGGTCGAAGGCCGGCGCGGGCAGCGGGTTCGGACCCATCACCGTGGTGTGCGCTTGCGACAGCGGGCTCTTGTCGCCGCACAGGTCGGCCTGGGCGCGCACCACCTGGGCGAGGCCGTAGTCGGGCGTGACGTTGACGCCCTGATGCGCTGCCGCGCCACCGACGCGGCCGACTTCCACCGCATCGGCCGTGATCCACACGTTGCAGCCCACCAGCAGGTTGGCCACGCCGGTGCGCGCGCCGCACTCCAGCACGGGCGCGGGGTCGATTTGCGGGCGCGGCGGGCCCGCGGGGAAGTCCTTGGTGTGGTCGCGCACCGTGACCACCGGCGACCAGCCGCTGGTGATGCCGCCGAACTTCTGCCGCGCCCGCACCTGTTCACCCGCAACCAGCGGCGCCGGCAGAGTCAGCGTGGCGCCTTGCGGCTGCGGAAAACCGCCCGGCGCATCAGCGATGACGGTGACTCCACCCACCTGCACATCGAGCTTCGCCTGCGGCACGAAGCCGAGCACGGTGACGGCGCTGGCACATTGGTACAGCGGCTCGTCGAGCAGCGGTGGCGACAACGGGCGCGTCTCTTCGAGCTTGAGTTTCTTCACCGGGACTTGGGTCATGGCGGGCCTCGTCGGCGTGGCATTGGGGCGCAGGCCTGCACTGTAGGAACTGGGGGGCCGATAGCCATCCCTAGTTGAGAGACCCGGGGGTACCGCCTCGACAGCGTTGATGACGATTCGCGACGACGCCGCGCGTAGACTTCCCGCGCAGACCGACAGCGGCGATCCCCCGCGTCGCCGTTGGTTCCCGTTGGAACAGGGCTGCGCTGAAGGAGTCGTCGATGCTGCTGGCCACCAATCGCTGCCTGAACCCCGGCAACTTCAAGAACGGCGTCGGCGACGAAGGAGGGTTCGGCGAAGAGGTCAATGCGAAGGGCCCCACTGAGCTTCGCTTCGCCCGGGTCACCCGCCCTCAGGCGGGTTGGAGGCTGGCTCTCGTACCCGAGCCGGCGATCCTCGACCCCGAAAACCTTCCGTCGAAAGGCGAGTTCGCCCGTCTGGCCAAGCGCTGCATCGCGGCGAACAAGCACTGTGTCTTCTACATCCACGGCTACAACAAGCCGTTCGCCGAGACGCTCGAGCAAGCCTGGCTGATTCAGGAGCGCTATGGCGTCGAGGTCGTGCTGTTCTCCTGGCCGTCCAACACCGGTGGCCCGCCACCGGTCGAGTACCGCCAGGCGCGCCGGGTCGCACAGGCGTCGTTCGGTGCACTGGACTCGCTGCTGGAAAAGTTCGGCCGCTACTTCAAGGACTGGATGACGCCGCTCGACGAGAGTGCGCTGCTGGCTTGCGGCTCAACCACCAATCTGCTGGCGCACAGTCTGGGCAGCTACCTGCTCGAACACTACGTGCTGAGCTCCGCCTACCAGGCCGAGACCCGGCTGTTCACCAACGTCGTGCTGAGCCAGGCCGACGTCAACAGCGTCAACCACATCAAGTGGGTCGACCAGGTCGTGGTCGCGCAGCGCACCTACGCCACCATCAACGAGAAGGACAAGGTGTTGAGCTGGTCCGAGTCCATCAACCCGCCGCGGCTGGGCAAGACATTGGCCAACCTGGAGAGCAAGAGGGCCCTGTACTTCGACTTCACCGGTGGCAAAGGTGTCGGCAACAAGCACCAACTGTGGGGTGAGGTGAAGAACGACGCGGTCAAGGAGTTCTTCCAGCTTGTGCTCAGCGGTGAGCGTGGGGAGAAGGCGCCCGGTTTCCGCTTCGACCCGCAGGTCAACGCGTACAGGATTCGTTGAGCGGCGCCGATTCAGCCACCCGCTCCGCGGGACGAAAACCGCGGCCCCTGCAACCGCCGCACCGCAGCTGCCATCGCTTCGCCCGGCGCGAACCCCTACAACCGCCTCACCGCCTCCGCCACTGCCTTCGCCGCATTCACTTTCCCGAACCCGAACCAGCGGCTGTACCCCTTGCTGTCGTACGGCCCGAACGCATTCCCGGTCATCGCATCGGTGCGCTTGTCGACGATCTTGTCCGCCGTCGATTGCAGGATTGACTTGACCTGCAGCGCGGTGAGCTTCGGGTTCGCCGACAGCACCAACGCCGCCACCCCCGCCACCAGCGGCGTCGCCGACGACGTCCCGCCGAAAGCCCCCGTGTACCGGCTGTTGCTCGTGAAGCCGCTGCCCACCGCTTCGTTGTCGGTGGTCCAGATGCCACGCCCGGGCGTGTAGGCGGTGTCGTCCAGCGGGTGCCAGTTGTCGCTGGGCGCGCAGACCGAGAGTTGATCGCCCCAGTTGCTGTACTGCGCCTTGCGATTCAGGCTCGTCGAGGCCGAGACGGCGACCACGTCGGGGTGGCAGGCGTAGCCGTTTTCGATGCGGTCTTTCGTGATGCGCAGCACGTTGCCGTCTTTCCAGCGCACGTTGTTGGGCAGCGTGAGGTCGCGCATCGGCGCGTTGAAGTTGTGCGCCGCGAAGCACACCACGCAACCCTTGCCACGCGGGCCGCCCTTGCGCGCGATGTGCGCGAGCGTGCTGGCCACCAGCGTGGACAGCGGCGCGAACACCGGCGGTGGCCCCCAGCTGCACGAGATCACGTCGGCGTGTTCGGCCACTTCGAGAAAGATCTCGGCGCTCTGGTCGTCGTCTTCGGCCATCGAGATGCGCACCGGCATGAAAGCGCAGCCCGGGGCGATGCCGACCACGCCGCGGCCGTTTTCTTCGGCAATCGCCACGCCGGCGCAGGGCGTGCCGTGGTAGTCCTCGCCGCCGGGGAAGGGTTTTGCGTCGCCGTCGACGAAGTCGCGCGGCTGCACGATCTTGCCCGCACCCTGGAAGTCGGGGTGGTCGATGTCGAAACCGTCGTCGACCACGGCCACGACGATGCTGCGCACGCCGCGCGTGACGTCCCAGGCTTTCGTTGCGTCCACCGACGCATCGGCGGCCAGTTGCGCGGCACGCCTCGATTGCAGATGCCACTGCCGCTTGAAGAGCCCGTCGGGCGGCGTGTAGGCCGAGGCATGCCGGTTGACGAGGTTCGGCTCGGCACTGGCGACGATCTTCTCGGCGGCCAGCCGGCTGGCGATCTTCAGCGGGTTCGCGCCGCTCGCGGGCGTGACTTGCACCAGCACCGTGTCGGGCAGGGCGTACTCCTTCAGCAGCACCAGCTTGTACTTCTCCAGCAGCGTTTCGATCTGCTTCGTGGTCGCCTTGGGCTTGAAGGCGACGACGATCTTGTCGGTGAGGTAGTACACCGTGCCTTCCGATCCCGCCGGCTTGTAGGCGTGGTGCACCACGGCGCGGAAGCCCTCGGCGCGCATCGTCGCCATCACGTTGTCTCGATCGTTGGAAGCGGTCTCCACCTTGCACACCTGGCGGTTCACGCGCTTGATCGATTGCACGCCGGTCACGGTCTTCAGCTGTTCGAGCTGAAGCGCGCTGGGCTTGAACAGCGTGAAGCGGTCTTCCTGCTTTTCGAGCACGATCGGCTGGCCGCCGCGCCACAGGGTGTTCTCCGCAGGAGGCGCGGACTTCGCGCTGGCGGTCTTGGGCTGCTTGGAAGTTGCCATCATTCAGCCTTCGCGCCGCTGTCGCGCACCACCTTGCCCAGGCGCGGCACATCGGCCTTGACCATCGCCGCCAATTCGGCCGGTGGCATGCCGGAGAGGTCCAGCCCCAGATCGGTGAGGCGCTTGCTCACGTCGGGCATCTTCAGGATGCGTGCGATCTCGGCATGCAAGCGCTCGACGATCGCTGCCGGCGTGCCCGCGGGCGCGAACACGGCCTGCCACGAACTCAGCTCGTAGCCCGCCAGGCCCGACTCGGCCATTGTCGGCACGTCAGGCGCCGCGCCCGAGCGCTGCGCCGTGGTGACGGCCAGCGCGCGCAGCTTGCCGGCCTTCATGTGCGGCAACGCGGTGGCGATGTTGTCCACCGCCACGAGCAGCGTGCCGCCCAGCAGCTCGGGGATCATCTGCCCGCTGCCGCGGTACGGGATGTGCTGCATGCGCACGCCCGCGCTGGTCTTGAACATCTCGCCCGAGATGTGCTGCGAGGTACCGTTGCCGGCCGAGCCGAACGAATACTTGTCGGGGTTGGCTTTCAGGAGCGCGATCAGTTCGCGCACGCTCGTGGCCGGCACGCTGGGGTGTACCAGCAGCACGTTGGGCTGCGTGGCATAGAGCGTGATCGCCGCGAAGCTGAGTACCGGGTCGTAGCTGAGCTTGTCGTACAGCGTGGCGTTGATCGCGTGCGAGCTGATCGTGCCGCCGCCGATGGTGTAGCCGTCGGGCGCGGCGCGCGCCAGTTCGGCCGCGCCCGCCGAGCCGCCCTGGCCGGGCTTGTTCTCGATCACCAGCGGCTGGCCGAGTGCGATGGCGAGCTTCTCGCCGACCACGCGCGCGAGGATGTCGGTGGTGCCGCCGGGCGCGAACGGCACGATGTAGCGGATCGGCTTGCTGGGCCACGGGGCTTGTGCCGCGGCCAGCAGCGGCAGCCCGCCCAGCGCGATGATGATGAAGAGGCGGCGGATCGTCGTCATGGTGCTTGTCTCCTGTCGGCCCCGCTCGCGAGGTCTGCCCGCAAGCATACGCGGCGCGCGCGTCAAGCTCGGCCGATGCGCTCGCGCGTGCGCCGCCACTCGTCGGCATAGCACGCGTCCTCGTAGCCGGCCATGTCGGGCGTGCCGCGCGTGAAGTGCACCGCCTTCGGTTCGAGGCCAGTCGGCGAATGCCCTTCGAGCCAGTTCCAGGCTTGCGGCAGCGCGCCAATCAGCGAATCGTCGAGCCATTCGAAGCCGTGCAGCCGGCGCCCGGCCCAGGTGTTGACGATGTCGGCCAGCGGCGCATGCGCCGGGTGGCGGCAGTTCCAGAGCATCAGGCTGGACCAGTTCTTGCGCGGGTACTGCAGCTGCAGCTGGCCGTCCATCTTGACCGTCTCGGTGGGCGCGTAGTCGTGCTGCACGACCATCACCGCGAAGCGCGGATCGGCCATGCGCAGCAACTCGCCGACGTCGGCGCGCCAGAGGAAGTCGCAGTCGCAGTACAGCGCCCAGTCGGCTGCGCTGAGCAGCGGCGCGAGGAAACGCGTCAGCGCGAACTCGGTCGACATCGGCGCACCCGACAGCGGATCCCAGAGCCGGCCGTCGCGCCGCTCGTGCGGCCGGCGATACAGGCCGAGCGCGCGCAGGTGCGGCTCGAGCAGCGGCACGATCGCCGGCGGGTGCGGTGAACGCTCGCGCAGCGACTGCACGCAGACCTGGTACGCGGCGACCTCGCGCGAATCGAACCCGACGAAGATCTGCGCTGTCATGTTGTCAGTCCGGCCAGTCTTCGGGAACCGCGGCGAGCAGCAGGCGCGCATGTTCGAGCACCTGCTCGACCTCGATCCGTGCCATCGCCCGCGCGCAATGGGCGCAGCGACTGCGCATGCCGCAGGGTGCGTCGCCGGTGAACAGATTCAACTGGTGCGCATAGCCGGTCTGGCGCGGCGAGATGAAGCCGCCGAAGAGCACGATCGTCGGCGTGCCGAGCGCGGCGGCGGCATGGTGCAGGCCGCCCTCGGGCAGGATCGCCAGGCGGGCCTGGCCGAGCACGGCGCAGGCCTCGCGGAACGATCGCGTGGTGATCAGCTCGGCCTGGGGCAGCAGCGGCGTTCCCGGCGCACCGAGCTGTGCCACCCGGTGACCGTCGCGACGCAGCGCGGCAACCAGCCGGACCCAGCGCGAGCGGCCCCACTGTTTGTTCGGGCTGGCGCCGTCCTTCAGTTGCGGCTCGACGATCACCTGCCCGCGCCCGGCATGGCCGAAGCCTTGTTCGTCCACGCCGAGGCGGATCTCGCCGACCGGGCAGACCCAGTCGTGCCAGAGCCAGCAGCGCGAAGTCTCGCGTTCGATGTAGGGCCGCAGGCCGCGGGCGCTCGCGAGCAGTTGCACCGCGCCCGGGTCGCCCGGCCGTGCGAAGCGCGGGTTGTGGTCCCAGATCGCGCTCCAGCGCGGCCGACCCCTTGCGTCGACGACGCGCACGCGCCGCGAATCGGAGCGCTGCGCGCGCCGCGCCAGCCCGCTCACGATGATTTCGTCGCCCCAGCCCATTGCGTGCTCAACTGTGCAGCGTGCGCCAAGCCGTGCCGTCGCGCAATTCTTCGAGCGTCCATTGCCGCCCGGCCAGCGCCGCTGCCCAGCGCGCGCGGCCCTCGGGGCAGATCGGCGATTCGATCCGGCGCAGGTCCGAAAGCGCCAGCGCCGATGCCGCGCAGGGCCCGGCAGCGAACACCGGCACGCCGGCGAGCAGCGCCTCGTTGGCCGCCGCGCTCGACCAGGTGACGAGCGCCCAGCAGTCGCGCAGCGCGTCGGCGAGCGTGGCCGCCAGCGCCGGCTTGTTGCTGCGCCAGCCACGAACGACGATGTCGCGGTCGGTGTGCTGCGCCAGCAGCTCGAGCGCGTCGCGCCACCAGCTGCCGCGCGTGCCGGCAACGACCCGCATGTAGGTCTGCGACTGCACCACCACCAGCACATGCCGGCCGCTGCGCCGCCACGGCGCAATGCGCAGGCCGAGCCGGGCAAAGCGCGGCCAGTCCGGGGCTTCGTCGCCGCTCGCCTGCACCGCATTGCGGGTGGCGCGGAATGCGCGGCCGCGCGCGGCGTCGAAGTAGGCGTTGTCGAGGTAGTACCAGTCGCGTCCTTCGGCCTGGGCCTGCTGCCACAGAGCTTGCGTCGCCTCGGTCACGCCGAAGAACGCTGCCGAGCCGGGCCGCAGCCGGCGCGGTGGCGGTTGGAGCACCGAACCTCCGCCACAGCCATCGACAAACGCCTGGCAGACGAACCGGGCCTTCGCCTTGCCCATGCCCGCGTAGCCGACCACAGCGCCGGGTGCCGAACGTGCCGGGGAGGGGCCATCGGCTTGCCCGGCATCGAGGGTCGCGTCGTAGCCCGCGACGCGCGCGGCGCCCATGTGTTCGTTGCTGCTCCGATTCAATTCGGCACCCTGCCAGACTGACCAAGAAGCGCGGAGGCAGCTTCCAAGAGGGTGTCATGGGTCTCGTCGGCCCCCTCCACAGGCGCCAGGTTTCGATGGCCGTCGGTGCGGACACCGATCACGCGGCCGATGCCGGCCTGCCGACCCGCCGCGACATCGGAAGGCTGATCGCCGAACAGAATCGAATCGACGGCACTGATCGACAGGTCGCGAATCGCACGGTGCAGCATCCCGGGCAAGGGCTTGCGACAGTTGCACGCCACCGCGTACTGCGCAACCGATCCTTCCGGGTGATGGGGGCAGTGGTAAACCTTCTCGATACGAATAGCGTCGCCGGCCAATGCGTCGACGAATCGATCCGTGAAGGCTTGGTACTGCGATTCGCTGAAGTAGCCCCGTGCGATTCCCGACTGGTTGGTGACGATGACGAGCAGAAAGCCCGCGGCCTGCAACAGCCGCATGCCCTCCAGCGCGCCCGGTACCCACTCGCAGTCTTGCCATCGGAACAAATAGCCGCGGTCCAGGTTGATCACGCCGTCGCGGTCGAGAAATGCGGCCTTTTGTCCGGCGCCGCGAATTCGATCCACCAAGTCTGTTGTCGAGCAGCCCTCCACATAGTCGATCGCTCGAGCGGTGCCGCCCCAACTTTGCACGAGGCGGGCCTCGGCCAATTGATCGATCCGGTAGTCGCCCCCCTTGACGTAGATGTCCGGCTTCAACCGTGCGATGAGCGGCAGCGGCACCGGATCGTCGAACCAGGTGACCAGGTCCACCGCCTCGAGACCCGCCAGGACCATCGCTCGGTCGAGATGCGTGTTGAGCGGGCGGTTCGGGCCCTTCCCCAATCGCCGCGCTGAAGCATCCGAGTTGACGGCCACCAGCAGCGAGGCGCCGAGCCGGCGCGCCTCGTGAAGGTAGGTGACATGGCCTCGATGCAGCAAATCGAAGACGCCGTTCGTGAACACCATCGGCCGCCCGAGTTGTGCCGCACGGGGCAGCAGCTGATCGCCGGTGACGACCTTGTCGGACACCTGGGCACTCCGCTTCGCATCGGCCGGCTTGTTCATGTCGGCCGCGGCGTGAGCCGATCGATGTACTGGGCGATCCCGTCTTGCACATCGGTCATCGGGCCCAGGAAGCCGGCAGCGCGCAAGCTGCCGATGTCCGCGCAGGTGAACGCCTGGTACCTGTCCCGCAAACGTTCCGGGAACGGCACGTAACGCAGCACGCCCTGGGCAAGCGCCTCGTTCAGCGCCATCGGCAATTGGCCGATCTGTTGTCGGCAGCCGTTGATCAGGCTCATGGCGAGCTCATTGAACGAATGCGACCGTCCCGTTCCGAGATTGTAGATACCCGATCGAGCGGAATTGCCCAGGAAATGCAGATTGACAGCCGCAACGTCACCGACCCAGACAAAATCACGGCGCTGCTCTCCTGCGGCGCAGCCATGCGAGCCCTCGAACAGGCGCGCGCAGCCATCGTTGCGCAGCTGATGGAAAAGATGGAATGCCACCGACGCCATGTTCCCTTTGTGCGCTTCGCCGGGGCCGTAGACATTGAAGTAGCGCAACCCGACGATCGGAGCCGCCGCGGGGGATTGCAAGCGGCGCCGGACGACCTGGTCGAAGAGCAACTTGGACCAGCCGTAGACGTTGAGCGGCAACTCGTTCGCCGAATCCTCGGCGAAGGTATTCGACTCACCGTAGACCGCAGCACTGGACGCGTAGATGAAGGGCGTTGCCCGCGCTTGACTCCATTCGAGCAGCGCCAGCGAATACCGGTAGTTGTTCTCCATCATGTAGCGCCCGTCGGTTTCCATCGTGTTGGCGCACGCACCCTGGTGCAAGACCGCGTCGATGGTGTCGCCAAACAGGCCGGACTCGATCAGGAACGACTGCTTGTCGACGTAATCTTCGATCAGGCAATCGCGCAGATTCCTGAACTTGTCGCCTTCGGTCAGGTCGTCGATGGCGATGATGCGGGTCTGGCCCTGCGCGTTTAGGGCCCTGACCAGATTCGACCCGATGAATCCCGCGGCGCCGGTGACGGCGATCCTCACTTGCGCCCCCTCAGTGAGGACCGCAGTTCTTCCGGCGACGCCACCGCAGTCCCGAATTTGCCGACGACGATACAGGCCGCGCAATTGGCAATTCCGACCGCTTCGGGCCAATCTGCGCCCGCCGCGCGCGCAACGGCCAAGGCTGCGATCACGGTGTCGCCGGCGCCTGCAACGTCGAAGACCTCGAGTGCCCGGGTTCGCTCGTGATGCGTGCCGTTCGCGCTGAACAGCGTCATGCCATCCTCGCTGCGGGTCACGAGCAATACCTCGATGCCGAGATCCTGCCGGAGCCGCTGTGCCTTGCCCTGCAGTTCCTCTTCCGAGTCCCACGGCCCGACAACGCCGCCGAGCTCGGCCCGGTTGGGCGTGACGACCGTGGCGCCGCCGTAGCGGCTGAAGTCGTTCCCTTTCGGATCGACAAACACGGGCTTGCCTGCTTTGCGAGCCAGCCCGATCAATTCCTTGGCGTGATCCAGACCGCCCTTGCCGTAGTCGGACAGCACGACCACGTCGGCAGCGCGAAGCCGCTGTTCGAATGCCGTCACACTGACGCGAAGCGAGGCGGGCGTTGGCTTGGCTTCGGAATCGACCCGCAGCAGCTGTTGCTGCCGCCCGACGATGCGCAACTTGACCGTCGTCGTGGTGTTGGCGTCGATCTGCAGGTCTGCGTCGATGCCCGCCAAGCGTGCCAGCTCGGCGACCTCGCGCCCGGCGCTGTCGTCGCCGACCACGGACAACAGCGTCGCCGTTGCGCCGAGCGCCGTCACGTTCCTCGCCACGTTGGCTGCGCCGCCGAGCCGTGCCTCGGTGCGCTGCAAACGGACCACCGGAACGGGTGCTTCGGGGGAGATGCGGTGGACGTCGCCGAACCAGTAGCGGTCCAGCATGGCGTCGCCGACGATCAACACGCGGACCGTGCAGAACTCGTCGAGCAGGCCGTCCACTCAGGCGCCTTGCGCGAAATGTGCATCCAGATGGGCACAGAGCGCGTGATAAGACAATTGGTGTGCGGTCTGGATCTGATCCGTCGCGTCCAGGGGCACGAGCAGCGCGATGTCGCTCAGGTTGCGCAAAGCGCCGCCATCGCGCCCGAGCAGTCCGAGCGTGCGGCAGCCGCAGCGGCGTGCCGCCAGGAAGGCTTCGACGATGTTGCGCGAGTTGCCGGAAGTCGACAGGCCCCAAACCAGATCGCCAGGTCGGCTCAGCGATTCGACCTGGCGACTGAACACGGTGTCGTACGAAAAGTCGTTGCTGCAGGCGGTGAGCACCGAAGAATCGGCCGTCAGCGACACGGCCGCCAAGCCGCGCCGCGATGCCTTGAATCGTCCTACGAGTTCGGACGCGATGTGCTGAGCGTCAGCGGCCGAGCCACCGTTGCCGCAGAGCAGGAGCTTGCCGCCGCGAACCAGGGTTTCGGTGAGCAATGAAGCGGCCGAACGCATCGCAGCCAGATACTCCGGCGCGAGCAGGCAACGCAATGCCTGGAGCGTGTCTTCGAACTCGGCACCGAAATGCAACGGCTCGGGATCGGCTCTTGTGTCGTTCATCGTCGCGCCCGACTGCTTCATGCGAGTCATGCGCCCCTCCGCGATGTCACGCCGCTGGGCGGCAGTCTGCCACGCAGGGGACGCGCTGCCTAGTGTCGTGAGTTGGGGTGTCGTGAGTTGGGGGGGCGGACAAGCCCTTAGGGCGCGCCGAGGCCAGGGAACACGAATCGCCGATCGAGCAGATCGGCATCGTCGAAGTGCCGCCGGCCGACGAAGGCGGTGGCGTGGTGGCCCCATTGCCGCATCGCGCCGGCGTTGGCGATGCCCATCGGCCAGAAGAAGAGTCGCTCGCCGCGTTCGCTGCCGGCCACCAGGCCATGCGCGCCGTACAGGCTGCGTGTGCCGCCACCGGGCCAGGGCAGTCTGCGCAGCAGCGTTTCGGGCGCGAGCCGGTAGCGGGTGGCGCTCGTGTCGGTGGCCGCCGTGGTGCCGACGCCGATCACCTGGTGCGCCACCGACGACAGGCGAATCACGAAGCGCTCGCCGGGTGCGAGGGTCGGCAGCGCGGCCGGAACGAAGGCCCATTCTTCGTCGGTGGGCGCGCTGTCGCGCAGCCCCACGCCGCGCGCCGGGAAGAACAGGTGATAACAACCACAGGCGTGGATCGTGTCGAGCATCCACGGCGTGCCGTCGGGCGCCAGCGTCATCCGCAGGATCACGCCGTCGAGTTGGCCGGCGAGCAGGTCGAAGGCGCCGCGTGACGGCCGCTCGGGGAACCACAGCGTGTAGATGAGCTGCACCAGCCGCTCGCCGCGCACGAGCGTGTGCGTGAGACGCTGGAAGAGCACCGGGTCGCTGCGGTCGATCGCGATCGTGC
>JANNQO010000107.1:0-11522 GCA_031400795.1 Rubrivivax sp.
AGGCCACGCGCGCGCTAGGATGCCCGACCCAACACGGGGGGATGCACCATGCCTGGCGACGAAGACCTGTTCCAGAAGGACTTCAAGTTCGAACTCTCGAAGTTTCGGACCAGGACCAAGCCGACGCTGGCCGAGGCGATCGCGCTGCGGCTCGAGAAGGCCGATCTCGACAAGAAGGCGGACGAAGAACGCCTGAAGAAGATCGACCTGCGCCTGAAGAAGCTGACCGCCGACTGCATGAAGGAGGTCGGCGTGACCGGCTCCTGTCTCACCCAGAGCCTGAAGAAGTACAAGCTCGAGCCGAAGGACCCGCGGGGCCTCGCCAAGTGGTACGCGGACCTCGTCGACAAGGAATCAGGGATCGATCTCGCCGGCGACGCGAA
Organism: Rubrivivax sp.; assembly: GCA_031400795.1. GTDB lineage: Bacteria > Pseudomonadota > Gammaproteobacteria > Burkholderiales > Burkholderiaceae_C > Rubrivivax. The sequence goes on from JANNQO010000107.1 coordinate 384, forward strand.
GCTCTGGGGCGACGTCAGCTTCGAGAAGAAAGAATTCAGCCTGGTGCTGAAGGGCAAGTTCTGAACGATTTCGGCCTCCGCTTCGTCGCTGTCCGGTTGGTGCGCGAGATCGGCGGCTACGTGCCACCGCGGGCGTCGGCATGAACCCCTGCCCGATACGCTGCCGCCGCGCGGGGACGCTGCGATGACGGCGCAGCGCCCGAACATGGTCTTCATCGTCGCCGACGACCTTGGGTTTGCCGACCTCGGCTGCTACGGCGGGCGCGACGCAGCATTCGGGCCGGTGTCGCCGGTGCTCGACTCGCTGGCCGCGAACGGCTTGCGCTTCACGCAGGGTTATGCGAATTCGCCGGTATGTTCGCCGACGCGCTTCGCGTTGATGACGGCGCGCTGGCAATACCGCCTGCGCGGCGCGGCCGAGGAGCCGATCAACAGCCGCAGCCAAGGCAGCACGACACTCGGCTTGCCACCCGCGCACCCCACCTTGCCTTCGTTGCTGCGCCAGATTGGCTACCGTACGGCGCTGATCGGCAAGTGGCACCTCGGCTACCCGCCGGCGTTCGGGCCGCTGCGCTCGGGCTACGAAGAGTTCTATGGGCCGATGTCGGGCGGCGTCGACTACTTCACGCACAAGAACTCGCGCGGGGCGCACGACCTTTGGGTTGGCGAAGCAGAACAATACGAAGTCGGCTACCTCACCGATCTGCTCTCTCAGCGCGCGGTCGACTGGCTGCGCCGCGTGTCGGCCCAGCCCGCACCGTTCTTCCTGAGCCTGCACTACACCGCACCGCACTGGCCCTGGGAAACACGCGACGACGAAGCGCTGGCGCAGGAAGTGCAGGACAACATCTTCCACCTGCACGGCGGCAACATCCACAGCTATCGCCGCATGATCCATCACATGGACGAAGGCATCGGCCAGGTGATGCAGGCGCTGCGCCGGGCCGGCTGCGCCGAAAACACCCTGGTGGTCTTTACCAGCGACAACGGCGGCGAGCGCTTTTCCGACAACTGGCCGCTGGTGGGCGGCAAGATGGACCTCACCGAAGGCGGCATCCGCGTGCCGTGGATCGTGCACTGGCCGGCGCTGATCGCACCGCGTGGCGTGAGCGAACAGCACTGCCTGACGATGGACTGGTCGGCGACGATGCTCGCCGCCGCGGGCGCCGCGCCCGACCCGGCCTGGCCGCTCGACGGCGTGTCGCTGCTGCCGGTGTTGCACGATGCCTCGCACCGCTTCGAGCGCCCGATGTTCTGGCGCATGAACCACCGTGGCCAGCGTGCGATGCGCCTGGGCGCATGGAAGTACCTGAGGGTCGACGGCCACGACTACCTGTTCGACATCACGGCCGACGAACGCGAGCGCGCCAACCGCGCCGCACTCGAACCGCAGCGCCTGGCGGCGATGCGCGAGGCCTGGGAGCGCTGGAACGCGACGATGCCGCCGATTCCCGACGATGCCACCGTGAGCCTGGGCTATTCGGCCAAGGACATGCCGCAGCGGTAGCGCTTCGTGGCGCACTCGTTGACACGCGGAAGATCATCGCGCCCCGTGCCAGCGAGCTGCTGAACCAGGGGCCACGGCTCATGGGATCCTGAGCGGCGCCGAGCCTTCCGGGCCTGTGGACACCGCCCACAGTCCGATGAACGTCAGCACGCCATTGAGCAGAAGAATCTCCAACCCCACCTCGTAGCTGCCCAACCAGCGTGACTGCTGGCTGTCGGCCAGCGCGCACAGCAGCGGCGCGACGATGGCCACCACCGGTACCGCGCGATCATGAACGGCGCGCCGTGTGAGGATGGCGAAGGCGAACATGCCCAGCAGCGGCCCGTAGGTGTAGGCCGCGATCTTCAGGATCAAGCCGATCATGCTCGGATCGTCGAGCCAGCGGAAAGCCAGCACCAGCAGCAGGAACACGAGCGCGAACGACAGGTGCACGGCACGGCGGACCTGCACCCGCTGGGCTTCGCTCCACGCGCTGCGCTGCTGCAAGCCGAGCAGGTCGATGCAGAACGACGAGGTGAGCGCGGTGAGTGCGCCGTCGGCGCTGGGGAAGAGCGCCGAGATCAGCGCCAGCACGAAGACCAGCTGCAGCCAGGCCGGCAGGTGGCCCATCACCACGGCGGGGAAAAGCCGGTCGCCCCGCGCATCGACGCTGTTGCCTTGGGCGAACAGGTGCAACAGGCCACCGAGAAACAGGAACAGCAGCACCACGCCGAACATCACCGCCGCCAGCACCAGCATGTTCTTCTGCGCGTCGTGCAAGGTGCGCACCGAGATGTTCTTCTGCATCATCTCCTGGTCCAGCCCGGTCATCGCCACGGTGATGAAGATGCCGGCGACGATGTTCTTGGCCCAGAAGTGGCGGCTGTCGACGTCGGTGCCGAACACCGTGGCCAGGTTCGATGCGCGCATCGCATCGAAGGCCTGCGCGGGCGACAGCTCCAGCCGCGCGAGCATGAAGACCGTGCAGGCGACGAGGCCGATCAGCATGCCCGCGGTCTGCAGCGTATCGGTCCAGACGATGGTTTTCACGCCGCCCTCGTAGGTGTAGAGCACGATCATCACGAGGATGATCAGCGTCGTCGCCCAGAACGGCATGCCCAGATCGCCGAGCGCCATGTCCTGCAGGATGCGCACCACCAGATACAGCCGTGCGGTGGCGCCCAGCGTGCGCGACAGGATGAAGAAGGCGGCGCCGGTGCGGTACGACGTGGGCCCGAGCCGCTCGTGCAAGGCGCTGTAGATCGAGGTCACCTGCAATCGGTAGTACAGCGGCAGCAGCACGAAGGCGACCATGCCATAACCGATGAGATGACCGAGCACGATCTGCAGGTAGTGCCACGACGTGCTGCCCACCGCGCCGGGCACGCTGATGAAGGTCACGCCCGACAGCGACGTGCCGACCATGCCGAAGGCCACCAGCGCCCAGTGGCTCGTGCGGTTGCCGATGAAGAACGATTGGTTGTCGGCGCCGCGCGAGGTGCGCCGGGCGACGCACAGCAGCAGCAGGAAGTAGGCGGCGACGGCTGCGGCGAGGGCAGGGGCTGTCACGGCGGGACTTTCGTCGATGTTCCTTCCCGTGTCGACCCGGCCACCAGCGCGGCCATCAAGGCGGCCAAGGCGGGCAGGGTCACCCGAACCACGCTCGAGGGTCTCTGACCGTGGGCCGACATCATTCGTTCAACGTATTGCGGTTGGGCGCGGGTGCCGTGCCGCTGTCGACCAGCGTGCCGTCGGCGCGCCGCGCCACGAACGACAGCCGCTGCTCACGCAGAAAGTCCTGACCTTGCGCGCCGAACAGCATCGCCAGCGTGCTTGCCGCGCCGGCCGCGGCGCAGGTCGGCGCGAGCACGCTCACGCATTGCCAGTGCTGCACCGGCCAGCCGCTGCGCGCGTCGAAGACGTGGCACCAGCGTTGCCCGTCGACCTCGATGTAGCGCTCGTAGTCGCCGCTGGTGGCCAGCGCGCCGTCGCGAATCGCCACGCTGCCGAGCAACTGGCCCGGCGCACGCGGATGCTGCAGGCCCATCGCCCACGGGCTGCTGTCGCCGCGCGGGCCGATGACGCGGATGTCGCCGCCGAGGTTGACGAAGCCGTGCCGAATGCCGGCCTCGTGCAGCAGCTGCGCGGCACGGTCGGCGGCGTATTCCTTGCCGAAGCCGCCGAAGTCGATTTCCATGCCGGCGAGCGGCAAGGCGATGCGCCGCGCGTGCCACTGCACCATCGGCCAGCCGATCAGCGGCAGCAGCGCGGCGATGTCGTGCTGCGCCGGCAGCCGCGCCTGGCGAAAGTTCCAGACGCGGCGCAGCACACCCGAAGTGATGTCGAAGCGTCCTTCGCTCGCGCCATGCAGCTGCGCGGCGAAGTCCAGTAGCGCTGCGGTTTCGTCGTCGACCTCGATCGATTCGCCGCTGCCGGCCGCGGCATTGATGCGCGAGACGATGCTGGCCGCGTCGTAGCGCGAGTACTTCTTCTCGATGCGCCGGACCTCGGCAATGGCGGCCGAAGCGGCGCGTTGCAGTTCGACATCACCCGGCCCGACCAGCCGCAGCTCGCATGGGCAAGCCATCGCGCCGAACTCGAAGCCGAGTTCGATCAGAACTTGCGCGCCAGACCCCATTGCACGAAGCGAGCCGAGAAGCGCGCCAGCCCCGGCGAACCCGGGCCGCCGACGCGCCACGCGCTGCGCTGCTCGTAGCGCTCGAACTTCACGTCGGCCGTCCAGGCATCGGACAGGCGCGCCTGCAGCTTCAGCCCGAGGGTCAGCGCGCCGAAGGCCGACAGACGCTGGTCGGGCGACAGGAAACGCGGCGGCGATTCGAAGTAGCCGGGCGGGAACGGCTCGCCGACGAACGAGTACACCGGGTCGTAGTAGAAGCGCGCCGCGCTCTGGCTGTACAGGCGCAGCGAGGGTGTCACCGTGAAGCGTTCGCCCGCGGCAAACATCGGCTCGAGCAGCAGCGTGTGCGAGCGCACGCCGAAGCTGTCGCCATAGGCGCGGTAGTGGCTGCGCAACGTGAGGTTCAGCGGCTCGACGTGGTGGTTCCAGCGCAAGGTGGCGATACGCTGGCGGCGCTGCGCGGGGCGCTGGTCGATGCGCTTGTAGGGGTCGCTGTAGTAGCCGCGGCCTTCGGAGAGGGTCAGGCCGAACTGCACGATGTCGGTGCGCGACAGCGCTTGTGTGACGCCGGCGGTGGCCTCCACGGTGCGCCGCCGTTCGGCGAGCGTGAAGTCGTCGCTGGAGCCGATGCGGTCGCGCGTGAGCGCCACGCCGGCGTTCCAGCTGCGGTTGTTGTCGTCACTGGACCAGCGGCCTTCGAGCGACACCGCGCGCGACACGTAGTCGTCTTCGTCCGACACCGCCACGCCCAGCGCGAGGCTGTGGCGCTCGCCGTAGCGAGTGAGCTTCACGTCGCCGGCTTCGCGCCGGTCTTGCATGCGCGATGCGCCGGAGATCGCGCTGTGCCAGCGCGGCGAAGCGCCGGCGACGTTGTCGATGGTGGCGCTGGCTTCGAGCCCGAAGCGTTCGCCGATCGGCAGCCGCGCCAGCAGCGATGGCGAGGTGACGCGGATGCGCTGCAATCCCGGTTGCCAATCCTCGTACGACAGCCATTTGAAAGCGACGCTGGCCGGGCCCGGGCCGCCTTCGGACTGTGCGGCAGCAGCACCCGGCAGCAGCATCGCCGCGGCCACCACCGAGCCCCAGCGCTGTGCGTCAGTTGCAGCCACACCCGCCGCCGCCCACGCCGTTGCCGCCGGAGGAGTTCTCCTTGCTGGCGTAGATGTGCAGCACGAAGCGCTGGTCGAGCGGATCGCCGTCCATCGCCATCGCGGGCAGCGCCAGCAGGTCTTTCTCCCAGGCCTGCGGCGGGGCGAAGGTGCAGCCGGCCAGCGGCAGCAGCGCGAGCAGCAGCAGTCGCTTCATCTCAATGCAGCGCGCAGCTTGGCTTCCAGGTCGGCGCGGTCTTCGAGCTTGAAGCCGCGGTGCGTGAACAGCACCGTGCGATCGGCTGCCACCAGCACCGAGGTGGGCATGGCCTGGATCGCCAGCAGCTTGGCGGTCTCGGCCGCTGGGTCCATTGCGATCGGAAAGCGCGCCGGGGCTTGTGCCAGGAAGCGCTGCGCATCGGCCTCCTTGCGATCCAGGTTGATGGCCACGATGCGCAGGCCCTGCGCGCCGAGCTGCTCGTGCATCTGGTTCATCCAAGGGAACGAGAGCTTGCACGGCGTGCACCACGAGGCCCAGAAGTCGATGTAGGTGGCGCGCGACTTGTTCGTATCGGCCAGCACCGGCAGCCCGTCGCTGGTGCGCAGCGCGATCTCGGCCAGGCGCTGCACCTGGGCGAATGAGCGCGCCGCACCGGCCGAGAGCAGGGCGGCGATCAAGGTGCGTCGAAAGGGATCAACCATGACGGCATTGTCGGCGAGCCGACCCGGCGCAAAGCGCAACCACCAGCAACAGCGCTGCGGCCCACCACCCCGCGAGCGCCCCGCCGCCGGTGCCGGCATTGCTGCGCTGCGCCGGGTCTTCGCTGACCGACACTGGCACGCTGGTGGAAGCGAAAGGCTCGGCCGCGGTAAGCGCCAGCAGCGCGCCGTTGCTGGCCGCGGCGCCGCCCGGCCAGCCGATCTCGACGCTGCATTGCTCGCCGGGCAGCAGCACGGCTTCGCCCGACGGACAGGTATCGGGGCCGCTGCTCGCCAGCGTGAAGCCGCTGCCTTGCAGGCCCAGCGCGCTGAGGGTCACCTCGAGCGCACCCGGGTTGGCGATGAGCAGGCGCTGCGTGGCCGCTGCGCTGCCTTCGCCACGCGCCTGGAAGACCACTGCCCCGGGCTCGGCGAGCAGCGCGCCACGCGCCGGGGCGAGGCCGCTTCCAGTCAACTCGATCGTTGGCACCCCGGCGCCGGTGGCCTGCAGCAGCGCGCGCCGCTCGCCGCCCGCGGCGGGGTGAAAACGCAGCCTCAGCGCGCAACCCGTGCCCGGCGCAAGGATGGCACCGGCACAGGCGCTGCCGGCATCGATGCTGAACTCCGCACCGGCGCTGCCGCTGATGGCAAAGACCAGCGGCAGCGTTGTGCCGGCGCCGCGATTCACCAGGTTCAGTACCGCCGCGACCGATGCTTCGCCCATCGCGGTGGTGCCGAAATCGGTGTGCGACTGATCCCAGACCAGGCCTGTCGGCGCGACTGACGGCAGCGCGGCCAGCGCCGTGGACGCGACGACCGCGCGGCCTTCGATCGATACCGCGGCCAGCGTGCGGCCCAGTGGCCCGCCGATGCGCAGGCTGGCGCGGTGCGTGCCCAGGGCAGCGGGCACGAAGCGCAGTTCGACGCGGCAGCTGCCGCCGGGCGCCAGATCGGCGCCGCAGCCGGACGCGAGTTCGAAGGCCGCTGCGGCATCGCCGATCAGACGCAGCGCCGGCGCCGGCAGCGGCGCGCCACCGCGGTTCGCGAGCGTGAGGTGCAGGCTCTGCGGCGCGGTGCTGGCGACCAGCGTTCGTTCGCGAAAGCGCAGCGCACCCGCATCGAGCCAAAGCGCCGGTGTCGCCCGGGCATGCCCCTGGCCGAACAGCTCGACACCGATCGCCGGCGCGCCGCCTTCCACGCCGGCCAGCAAGCGCGCGCGGCGTTCACCACCCGCGCTTGGACGAAAACTCAGGCGCAGCGTACAGACGCTGCCGGCTTCCAGCCGTGTCCCGGTACGGCAAGCGCTGTCGCCGCCGATGGCGAAGTCGCTGCTCTCGGGTCCACTGAGCGAGAGCGCACCGAGAACCGCCGCCGCGTTGCCGCGGTTCACCAGCTGCACAGGCAGCGTTTGTGTAGCGCCGATCCGCTCTTCGAATGCCAGCCTGGAGGGCGACGCCTGCACAAGCAGGGTGGCGGCGCGTCCGGCCAGGGGCACGCGCAGCGGCGTGGCCAAGCCAACAGCGGCCACGCGCAACTCGGCACTCGTCGCGCCGTCGCGCAGCGGCGTCCAGGCGAGCAGCAACTGGCAGGCCTGGCCGGGCAGCAAGCTGGTGCCGGCCACGCAGCTGCTGCGCTCGACGCTGAACGCAGCATCGCTGCTCACCACCTCGCTCAAGCGCAGCCCTCGCGCGCCGCGGTTGGCCATGGTCAGCACGCCGCTCACCAGCCGCGCGCCGCTCGCGCCGACACCGAAATCCCAGGCCGCCGGCTCGGCCACCAGCCGCGCCCCGGGGCTGTTCTCGGCACTGCCCGACAGCGCCACCGCCGCGCCACCACCCACACCGTCGTGCGTGATGACGAGCCGGCCGCTTGCCACGCCACCCGCCGTGGGCACCAGGCGCAGCGCCACGTGGCAGGCCTGGCCTTCGCCCAGCACCAGGTTGGCATGGCAGCTGCCGCCGCTGATCGCGAACGCCGGTGTGTCGCTGGCCATCGGCCCGAGCACCAGTTCGCTGGCGCTGCCATTGCTGACCGTCACGACCCGCGTCGCACTCTCGAGACCGAGTGCCACGCTGCCGAAATCGATCGCCGCCGGCGAGACACGCGCCACGGCGGGCGGCTTCAACAGCACTTGCCCGCGCAGCGGCAGCCGCACCGGCGTGGGCGTGCCCTCGTGGCCAATGAGCAGCGCGCCTTCGCGCGTATCGCCGCCCGCCGCGGCGGGGCGGAACGCGAGCTCGACGGTGCACGACGAGAAGCGCGCCACCTCGTTGCCACAAGTCGAATCGACGACGACGAACTCGCCCTCGATGCGCAGGCCAAGGCCGCTCACACCGGCTTTCGTGCTCGAGCTGATCGTCACCCGCTGCGCGGCCGCGGTGCTGCCCGGTGCCGTGGGCGCAAATACGAGCCGCGCCGGTGCATTGCCCAGCCAGGCGGCGATGTCGGCGAGGTCGGTCTCGTCGTAGTAGCTGGCAAAGTAGCCCATGCCGCCGGTGTTGCTCTGCACCGCGCGCTGGATCAGCGCCACCTGGTTGCGACCGACCCAGATGTTGCCGAAGTTGTTGAGCTGCGGGTTGTCGCTGTGGCAATCGGCGCAGCCGAGCTGGCCGGCAACGGGCGGCGTCATGAACAGGCGCTCGCCGCGCTGCGGGTCGGCGGCGCCGGCCGGCCGCAGCGCCGCCAAAGCCATCACCAGGCCGGCCAGAATGCCCCTGAATCTCATCGCTGCGAGGCTAGCATTGCTTGTCCCGGGCGTGACTGACGCACCCGTGGAGCACGCCTAACGTCCTGTTTCGACACCCCGTCCGAGGACCGACCATGAACTTCGACCACAGTCCCAAAGTGCGTGACCTGCAAGCACGTCTCGCGGCATTCATGCAGCAGCATATCTTCCCCAACGAGCCGGCCTATGTGCAAGAGCTGGCCGCGAATCGCGCCGCGGGCAACCCGTGGAAGCCGCTGGCGACGATCGAAAAACTCAAGCCCAAGGCGCGCGCCGCAGGGCTGTGGAACCTGTTCCTGCCGCAGTCGGGCCACGGCGCGGGGTTGAGCAACCTCGAGTACGCACCGCTGGCCGAGATCATGGGCCACTGCCCCTGGGCCAGCGAAGTCTTCAACTGTTCGGCGCCCGACACCGGCAACATGGAAACCATCGAGCGCTACGGCAGCTCCGAGCTGAAAGAGCGCTGGCTGAAGCCGCTGTTGGCCGGCGAGATCCGCTCGGCCTTCCTGATGACCGAGCCGGCCGTGGCCTCGAGCGACGCCACCAACATCGCCACGCGCATCGAGCGTGAAAGTGGTGGGGGCGACTACTACGTCATCAACGGCCGCAAGTGGTGGAGCAGCGGTGCCGGCGACCCGCGCTGCGCGATCCTGATCGTGATGGGCAAGACAGACCCCGACGCACCGCGCCACAGCCAGCAGTCGATGGTGATGGTGCCGATGGCCACCCCGGGCGTGAAAGTGCTGCGCCCGCTGACGGTGTTCGGCCGCGACGACGCGCCGCACGGCCACATGGAAGTGGATCTGGAGGACGTGCGTGTGCCGGTAGGCAACATCCTGCTCGGCGAGGGGCGTGGCTTCGAGATCGCGCAAGGGCGCCTCGGCCCGGGCCGCATCCACCACTGCATGCGCGCCATCGGCATGGCCGAGCGCGCGCTGCAGATGACCTGCGCGCGGCTGGACAGCCGCGTCGCTTTCGGCAAGGAAATCTCGCGCCAGGGCGTGTGGCACGAGCGCATCGCCGACATGCGCTGCCGCATCGACATGGCGCGGCTGCTCACGCTGAAGGCCGCCTACATGATGGACACGGTGGGCAACAAGGTCGCCAAGGCCGAGATCGCGATGATCAAGGTCGTCGCGCCCAACGTTGCATGCGATGTGATCGACATGGCGATCCAGGCGCATGGCGGCGGCGGCGTCTCCGACGACTTCGTGCTGGCGGGCTTCTATGCCCATGCGCGCACGCTGCGGCTGGCCGACGGGCCGGACGAGGTGCACCGTGCGGCGATTGCCAAGCTGGAATTGGGCAAGCAGCGGGCGCTGCGCAGTGGCTTGGCGATGGGTGATGTCGAGATGCCGGTGACTCGGAGCTGAAGTGTCGTCGTGAGACCGAGCGAGCAAGGCCGGCCACCCCAACACCAGCCTTGCAGCCAACGCTCGAGTGGATCGGATGGCGTGTTGAACCGAACCGCTTCGCGATGGCTGAGTGCGACGGGGTTCGCTCGGCAGCGCGGGCTCAAATCTGATTGAACGGGCTTCGCACCGAAGCCTCGTTCAAGTGGTGCCGGTGGACCTTGCCGGTCCGCGGGTCCGCAGTCTCAGCCCTTCGGTCAATCGCATGCCGGTGCCATAGAGCAGGGATGCGACGAGCCCGTCCGGACCGTCTGCCTCCGCGGGTAGCTTAACTCGAACGTTAGGCCGCACAAATACACTCCGCTTGCTTCGTTCGTATCCCATGTGATACAGTGCCGCCATGCTCGAAGTCCGCCAAACTTCCACGTACGCGGACTGGTTTGCCGCCCTGCGAGATCGCGTAGCCAAGACGCGTATCGACATCCGCATCCGTCGTCTCTCACTTGGCAATGCCGGCGACGTGAAGTCTGTGGGAGAGGGCATCTCTGAACTGCGAGTGGACTACGGGCCTGGATACCGGATCTACTTCGTCCAGAAGGGTGAGATGTACGTGGTCCTTCTCGCTGGCGGGGACAAGTCATCTCAGGCCGGCGACATTCGCAAGGCGAAGGCGCTAGCGCGCGAGTTGTAGGAGTGAAACCATGGTCAAGACCGTTACCACCCCCTGGGATCCATCCGATCACCTCGAAACCGAGGAAGACATGGTCGCGTACTTGGAAGCTGCCCTTGAAGAAGGCGACCCTGCTCTCGTTGCCGCAGCTCTCGGAGACATCGCGCGAGCAAAGGGTATGAGCCAAGTCGCACGTGACGCAGGCCTTGGGCGCGAGAGCCTGTACAAGGCGCTATCCCCTTCTGGAAACCCCGAGTTCGCAACAATCCTCAAAGTGGTGGCAGCGCTCGGCCTCAAACTCCACGCGGGGCCAGCGAGCGAGCGGAGTGCGGCCTAACCTCGGCCTAACCCAATACCGTTAACTTTGGTAATCTCCGTGGGTAAAGCCAGGCCCTTCGTTTCCACGGCCCGTCCTGGGGCCAGCTCACCCAAAGGCGCCCACGCAGCGCCCGCCGAGTAAGCGTCCTGGTACCCAAAGTTA
>JANNQO010000108.1:0-1739 GCA_031400795.1 Rubrivivax sp.
CTCCAGCGCGGCGAGTGGTTCAGCTCGGCCCATTGCGCCACCGGCTGATCCTGGCCGTAGTGGATGTAGGGCTCGAAGCCGTGGTCTTCGCGGTGCACGGCGAGAAACTCTTCGGTGATCGCCAAGGTGTGCGCCTCCAGCGCTTCCATCCACGGGAACAGCGCGCGGTCGAAGAACTCCACCACCGGCAGCTGCGGCATGTAGTAGCGCATCGGCTGTGGATCGAAGCGCTGCTTGCGGCCGAGCAGAATGTCGATGGAGAGTTTGAAACGATCGACCTCGGTCTTGCCGCACTCGGCCAGATGCGGTTCGAGGAAGCGATCGACAAACGCAGCCAGATCCTGCTGGTAACGCTCGCGGAATTGCATCGCATGGCTCACGGCCGGGCGCAGTTCAGGCGTCAGCCGGTCCATCGGTGGCGCCACCGTGGCTGCAGCCCCGTAAGCCGACGCGGCGCGGTGCGTCTTGCCCTGGCGTTCGTAGAACGATCCGCTCAGGAACAGCGCCAGCAGGTCGCCGGGGTCGGCAGTCAAGGCCCTGAACAACGCCGCCTCCTCGGCCGCCTCGTCGCCGAGCTTCTGGCAGGCCAGCGACAGATTGACCCATTGCCGCGGGTCGCGGCCGTCGGCATCGGCTGCGCGCTGAAAGGCGTGCCGCGCCGATGCGAAGTCGCCCTGCTTGAAGGCGACCTGGCCGAGCTGCGTCAGCGCGACGGCGTGATCGGGCTGAAGCGCCAGCACCTTCGCCCAGGCATCGATGGACCGCTGTTGATTCCCGCGTTGCATGGCGTCGACGGCCTGTCGCTCGTATTCGGCAAGCTCGCCGGCTCTCGGATCGGTGTTCATGCTGAATTGTGCAGAGCCCAAGAAAAACGGCGAGCCGAAGCTCGCCGTTGCTGCAGGGGATGCAGGTCAGAAGTTGTAGGTCACGTTGAAGAACACCTTGCGGCCGAAGGTGTCGTAAACACCCGGGAAGGTGTTGCCGTTGCCGGCGCCGACGGGGAGGTTCGCGGCGATCGGCGGATCCTTGTCGAGCAGGTTGTTCACGCCCGCCAGCAGCGTCAGGCCCTTGGTTACGTTCCAGGTAGCGGCCAGGTCGAGGTAGTTGCGCGTCGGCAGCACGCGGTTGACCGGGTCGTCGCCACCCGCCAGCAGCGGGTTGCCGCTGGTCGACTGGTTCTTCACCGCCTTGATGTGCCGCCATGTCACGGCCAGATCGGCGTTCCAGGGGGTCTGCCAGGTCGCGCGCAGCTTGTGACGGTACTCCGGGCTCGGCGAGCCGCACCGGTTGGGCCCGTACAGGCCGACGCAGTCGTAAGTGCCGTCGCCGGGGATCTCTTCGGTCTCGAGCTTCTTCAGCAGCGTCCCGACGTAGCTCAAGCCCAGGTTGCCCATCGCGCCGAGCTTTTGCTGGTAGCTCGCGCCAATGTCGAAGCCGCTGGTGCGCAGGCTGCCGATGTTGACATTGGTGCCGACGATTCGACCGTCGTCGAACAGCCACAGCGTGCCCAGGCGATCCCGCGTGATCAAGCTGCAGAACGCCGGGTTGCCGGTGGTCAGGCACTTGTTCAGCGTGGTCACCGGGTCGACGATGCTGATCAGGTCTTTCACCTTGATGTCGAAGTAGTCGATGCTCAGGTTCATGTCCTTGATCGGCGACACGATGATGCCCAAGGTCTTGCTGTCACCCGTCTCGGGCTTCAGGCCGGGGTTGCCGCCTTGCAGGAAGTTGTACTGGCC
>JANNQO010000109.1:0-5883 GCA_031400795.1 Rubrivivax sp.
TGGACCGGCTGCGCCACAACGCCTATTGCCTGGAACTCGACGGGCCGTCCTACCGCGATCCGAAGGTCGCTCCGGCGGCCAAGAACGGGCTGGCAAAACGGCTCGAAAAGGGAGCCCAAAAGGGAGCCGAAACCACGGCAACATAACGCCGTTAACAGGGTGCTTCGAGATGCCCTTGGGCGCCGCGCCAAGTGGCCGGTATATGCCGACTCCGCGTGGCCGGATTACGCCGACTCCTGACACAGCTGGCCAAGCTCGGCCGGGGCACACTGCGCGGCCTGGCTGCGCGAGTTGCTGCGGTGATTCGCATCGACGCTCTGTGGTTGTGCGTGCAGCCGCTGGACATGCGTGCCGGTGCCGAGCGGCTGCTCGCGCGTGTGGTGCAGGTATTCGGCAGTGCCCACGCGCACCACGGCTACCTGTTCGCCAATGCACGGGCCACGCGTATCAAGCTGCTCGTGCCCGACGGCTTTGGTGTGTGGTGCGCAGTCAGGCGGCTCAACGCGGGGCACTTCGTGTGGACGCGCAGTTCGACTTCTCCCGCGCCGTCTCTGACGCTGACAAGAGAACAATTCGATGCGTTGGTGCTCGGACTTCCTTGGCAGCGTCTCGAGGAATGCAAGCTGATTACTCGAATGTAATTAGCGCTTCATTTACCGGCCGATGTCAATTTGAATATCTACCATTGGGTTGGCGGCGCTCTACTCCCACAATACCTACATGCTCGATACCGTGTCAGTCATTAATCAGAGTGCAGGACCTCGAAGGTCTGAGCCGGGCCGAATTGAATGCGATGATTCCGCAATTGCTGTCGCATATCGACGAGCAGATCGAGCATATTGCGCAGCAGGGCAAGCGGCTGGACTCAGCGGCCCAGGCCATCAAGTGGCGCGATGCCAAGATCGAGAAGATCTTGTTCGAACTCGCGCGGCTGAAGGCCTGGAAGCTCGCTGCCAAGTCCGAGCGCATGAGTGCCGAGCAGCGTGAACTGTTCGCCGAGACCCTGGCCGCCGACCAGGCCAGCCTGGAGGAGCAGCTCGCGGCGTTGCAGGCCACGGCAAACCCGCCGCCCGAATCGAGCGAGCCGGCACACAAGCGCAAGCCCAAGCACGAGGCCCTGCCGGCACATCTGCCACGTGTAGACCACTGCGTCGAGCCCGAGAACACCACGTGTGAATGCGGCCAGGCGATGCAGCGCGTGGGCGAGGACGTGAGCGAGCGACTTGACATCATTCCTGCGCAGTTCACTGTGCAGCGCCAGATCCGGGGCAAGTGGGCTTGCAAGTGCTGCCAACTCATGCTCCAGGAGCCGGCTGCCACGCAGGTCTTCGAGCTCGGGATGCCCACCCCCGGGCTGCAGGCTCTCACCGTGGTCAGCCGCTTCGTGGACCACTTGCCCTACTACCGGCAAGAGCAGATCAACGCCCGCTCGGGCGTGCACACGCCGCGCTCGACGCTGGCGGGCTGGGCCGGCCACACCGGCGCGCAGCTCATGTGTCAGCGCCGATCCGAATCTGCTCTTCTTCAGCCGGTTTGAACGTGCCTCTTCTTCGTCTTTGGTCTTCTTCTGATCGACGTCCTTGACGCGTCTTCTTCGGGGTTGATGTCCGTCTTCTTCAGACTTCGCCTTCTGGCGTGCGCGTGGCCGATGGGGCCGTCCTGCTCGCCTCGTGTGCAGGCCTGGCGCGCCGCCCATCCGGGGTACAGCTGCGGCCGGCACCGCGCACCGCCGGGGTTACAAGATCTCTTGATCGTGCAAGTGCCTGATCCAATTGAGGAATGCGGCATTCGTGGTGAGAGCGCTGCGGCCCCCGCCGCGCCGGCGTTACAAGATTCCTTGAGCACACTGCCGCCAGCATTGGCAGGCCTGATCGCGCATCTGTTCGAGCTGACGCTACAAGATGACATGGTCGCCACCACCCGACGCCTCGTACAACTGGGTCACGACGTGATCAACCGGGGGCGCGGTGAAGACAGTGAAGCGATTGCTGCGACCGCAGCAGCTGCGCCAAGTGCCGCAGCAGTTCAGCTGGATTGACCACGCCCTGGTGCAGCGCCACTTGATCGATCGTTGCGACGCGCGTGCCGCGGCGCTGAGACGCACCGCCAGCTCGGCCAAGCCTTTGCCAATTGTGTTCGGCGACATCCCTGTGGCGTCGCTCACCGCGCTCACGCCACCCCAGCCATAGGCCCGCGCCTCAGTTGCCGCCCAATGCCGCCGCGCCCGCTCGTTCGTCCAGCACCGACGCAAGCGATCTGTACTTCGACTCAATCCGCTCTATCGCGGCTGCGAGTTGCATTCCGCTTTGGAAAACACTTCTCAAACTTTATCAACTCATTTTCGCGCGAGGCCTTCGGCAACGTCATGGCGCACTATGCAGCGAGCTTCTCTCGAGCATGCACCTGGCGCTCGATGCTGCCCAGCGTAGGCAGGGTCTTCAGATCGTACTTGGCCTGCATTGCGAGCCAAGACGCCGCGTCCCCACCAAAGTAGCGTGCGAGACGGGCTGCTGTATCGGCTGTGACAGCACGGCGTTCCTTCACGATTTCATGCATTCGTGTGGAAGGTACGCCTAGCGCGACTGAGAGCGCATTGACGCTCAGGCCCAGCGGGACTAGAAAGTCCTCTCTCAAGACCTCGCCTGGGTGAACAGGGCGCATCCGATCAACGGGTTTGGTCATGGGCAGTCCTATCAGTGGTAGTCAACCATCTCAACGTCCTTGGGGCCAGCTTCCGTCCAGACGAAGCAGAGACGCCACTGAATCCTTGCACTTGAACGACTGGATCACGGTGCGAGTGTATTACGCGGCGCGTAAGAGTACAAGTTTCTTGCCTGGAGGCCGCAGCGGTGGGTTCTGCGACGCCTAACGTTCGAGCCGAGCTACCCGCTGCGGCGTGGCGCCCTGGCCCGGCAGTGCAGAATGAACGGAGCATGAGTTCGCGCAGCGCGTCGAGAACCTGCTTGCGGTGCCTGCCGCGAGTAGGATCGCAGATTGCTACTTTGGAGCCGCCCACTCCATTCCTCGTCAAGACCAAGGCTGGCCTACCCTCTCGTCCGTCCCTTCAACCAGCGCATCAAGGCACCGACCCCGGGCAGCTTCTCGTACATCTCTTCGGCCGAAGGGCCATGGAAGCCGCGATGGCCATGGGTGGCTGGATGGCCAGCCTGCAGGCAACCCCATTCGGCTTCGGGCTCATTGGGCCGAACGCCCGAGCCACAACCAAGGAAAGCCCATGAAAGCCGCTCGCGCCGCCCGACACCAGCGGCCAAGCTGAAAAGCTCGGTGTGAGGTCCGAAGTGTTCTTCATGTGGCCCAGTGGCGAACAACTGGCCCAGATCGGCGCCTTGGTCGAGCGCGGCGCCATCAAGCCCCTGGTGGAGCGAAGCTATGCGCTGGATGACGTTCAACAGGCACTGGACTACAGCCTGTCCGGGCGGGCAAGGGGAAAGATCGTCATCAGGCTGAAGTGAAGGGGCTGGACTTCGTGGAACGGCGCTTGTCGGCCGGCTGACGTGCGCGCGCAGGCGATGCGTCTAACGATCCCTTAACGGTGCACCCGCACAGTGCGAGCCTTGCGAGCATCAAGCTTGCGGAAGGCCCGCCCGATGACCAACGTCCTGTTCTGGACCGTCACGATGCTCGCCGGGCTCGGCGTCGTGGCCAGCGCCGGCAACATCGCCCTGCAAAGCAGCAACCGCAGCGCGCAGGCCGAGGTCGCGCAGCGCCAGCAGTTCGTGCAGCAATCGCTGCAGCTCGAAGGCCTGTACCGCGAGATCGCGCGCACGCTGGCCGAACTCGGCGCGCGCAACAACGATGAGCAGGTGCGCGCGCTGCTGCAGCGGCACGGCATCACCTACACGATGAACGCCGCGGCCGCCGCGCCTGCCGCGGTGAACGCCGCGTCCAACCCGCCACGAAAGTGAAGCCATGTCGACCCAGCGTGTGATCGTGATGCCGAAGCCATCCACCGCCTCCGTGATCGCCGACGATGAGTTGATCGACACGCGTCCCGCTGGGTTCGATGCCGGCGAGCCTGCGCCCGCAGCGCGTGGCGCTGCGGCTCCTGCCGCAGCAGCGATGTCGCGACGCAGGCACGAGGCCAGCGCGTTGTGGCCGCTGCTCTTGCTCGCGGCGGCCTGGCTTGCCTGGATGGGCTATCAGGCGCACCTGCTGAACCTGGACCGCCAGGCCTTGAAGACCGCCCACGCCCAGCAGCAACAGACCGTGGACAACGCCGCCAGGCTGCGCCAGTCGCTGGACGGCCTGGCCGCCGACACGCAGCGCCTGGCCGACGCCGGCAATGCCAGTGCGCGAGCGCTGGTGGAAGAGCTGCGCAAGCGCGGCGTGACGATCAGCACAGCGTCGGCAGCCGCTGCCTCGGCGCCGAGATAGGCCCACCGCGGGTTTGTCCCAGGCTGCCGATCCCCCTGAATCGGGGCCCCGCCAAGCGCTTTCGGCAGCCTGCTTTAACGGTCCGCTAATGGCCACCTGACGGTGGCTTGCCACGCTCGGCCCCAGTCGATCCGACCCCGACCGGGAGTTCCCATGAACAACTTGCCCTTGCGCACGCGCAAGTCGTCGCTGGCGATTGCGGCCACCTTGGCACTCGGCATGTGGCCCGCGCCACCGGCGCTGGCCGCCAGTTGCACCTGGAATCCGGCCGCCGGCAACTGGGGCATCGCCGGCAACTGGAGCTGCGCCTTGGTGCCCGGCATCAGCGATGACGCCAGCATATCGCTGGGCAAGGTGGTGACCATCGACACCACGCAAGCGGTGCGCAATCTCACCAACGCCGGCGGCGTGAACATCGACGCCTTCCTGCTCACGCTGAGCGGCGCCGGCGGCACCACCAACACCGGTGCGATCAACATCGGCGGGCCCAGCACCGCAGCACTTCAGGTCAGCGCCGGGCACAACATCATCAACACCGGCGGCGTGATCAACATCGCCAACGGCAGCGTGCTCAACCAGTTCGGCAGCACGATCACCGGCGGGACCGTCAATTCGACGGGAACGGGCAAGCTGGTGGTCTTCAGCAACGGCGCCAACTTCCTCAGCGGCGCGACTTTCAACGGCCTGATGGACATGGCCAGCAACGCCAACAGCCGCCAGCGCGTAATCAACGGCATGACCCTTGGCGGCAGCATCGACCTCAACGGCAACGGCATCCTCAGTTTCGAAGGCACGAGTACGCTGGGGGGCAGCGGCAGCATCGTGCTCGGCGCCACCGGCGCCGGCAACCGCATCGACCTGGATGGCACCGGCACCACCACCTTTGCATCGAGCACCACGGTGCGCGGCGAAAACGGCACCATCGGCCTGCAGCTCAACGTCGGCGGCACGCAGACACTGCTCAACAACGGCCTGATCAGCGCCGATGTCGCCGGCGGCACGATCACCATCACCGAATCGGCGATCACCAACAACGGCATCCTGCAGGCGATCAACGGCGGCACGCTGGTGCTCAACAGCGGCGTCACCGGCGGCGCGTCCGGGCAGATCATCGCCGGCGCCGGCAGCGTGGTGCGCCAGCAGGGTGTGACGATCAGCGGCACCATCAACACCAGCGGCAGCGGGCTGTTCACGGTGTCCAGCAACAGCGCCAACGTCCTCAGCGGCGTCACGCTCAACGGCAACCTGGACATGTCCAGCGTGGTCAACAGCCGCCAGCGCGTGAACACCGGTGGCCTCACGCTCAACGGCATCGTCGACCTGAACAACAACGGCATCCTGAGCTTCGAAGGCGACGGCACGCTGGCCGGCAGCGGCAGCATCGTGCTCGGCGCCACCGGAGCGGGCAACCGCATCGACCTGGATGGCAGCGGCACGACCACGTTCGCCTCGGGCACCACGGTGCGCGGCCAGAACGGCACCATCGGC
>JANNQO010000110.1:0-28043 GCA_031400795.1 Rubrivivax sp.
ATTGGCGCGAGCACCTGGCGGCGCTGGACTATCTGCGCCAGGGCATTCACCTGCGCGGTTATGCGCAGAAGAACCCGAAGCAGGAATACAAGCGCGAGGCCTTCGAGCTGTTCTCGCAGCTGCTCGACGTGGTGAAGATGGAAGTCACGCGCGTGCTGCTGACCGTGCGCATCCAGACGCAGGAGGCCGCCGTCGAAGCCGCCGAGGCGATCGAGGCGCGGGCCTCGCAGGTCTCGAACGTCACCTACACGCATCCGAACGAGGACGGTTCGGTGTCGCAGGAGGCCCAGCCCGCCACCGCGCTGCCTGCTGTCCCCAAGGTGGGCCGCAACGACCCTTGTCCGTGCGGCAGCGGCAAGAAGTACAAGCAATGCCATGGGCGGCTGAGCTGAGGCCGCCATGCCCCCAGGTAAACACCACCCGCGTTCAGGTGGTCTGACCACCGGGCTTGGCGTTGCCTGTCGGCCGCTCGCCCCCTATCGTCGCGATTTGATTTCACGTCGCAACGCCCTGTTCCCGCGGGGGGAACAGGCGCGTGTTGCGGCGCACTGCGAAACGAGGTTGAAGATGGGAATGCGAATCTGGTTGACGGGCTTGGCCTTGGCCTGCGCCGGTGGCGCGGCGACGGCTGCCGTGAGCACGCTGGCGGAAGGCTTCGATGACATCAGCACGCTGGCCGGCAGCGGCTGGCTGCGGGTCAACAACAGCACTGCCGGCGGCACGACGGGATGGTTCCAGGGCAACTCGGGCGTCTTCGCGGCCCACAGCGGTGCTCCCGATTCCTACATTGCCGCGAACTTCGAGAACGCACCGATCGGCGGCTCGATCAGCAACTGGCTGATCACGCCGGAGATTGCTTTCTCGAGCAGCTCCTCCAACGCGTTGGACTTCGTGCTGCGCGGCAACCCCAGCGGCCTGTTTCCGGATGCGATCGAGGTCTACTACAGCACCACTGGCGCGTCGGTGGGTGGTACCCCGACCTCCACCGGCGACTTCACGCTGATCCAGCGTTACGACTTTCCGTCCGACCCCGGTGACTGGGTCGGCGATACGCTCATCATCGGGCCGCAGGCGGGCGCCGGCCGTTACGCTTTCCGCTACGTCGTGGCTGACACCAGCGCGGCGGGCGACTACATTGGCATCGACACGGTGAGCGCAGGCCTGCCCGTGCCGGCGTCGGCGGCATTGCTGCTGCTGGCGCTCGCCGGGCTCGCAGCGACACGCCGCCAGCGCTGAAGCGGCGCACGGACTGAACCAACCAGGAGCATTAAATATGAGTCAAGCGACATGGCGCAGCACCGGTGCGGTGCTGCTGGCTTGCGCAGCCGCAATGGCGGCATCGAGTGCGCAGGCGCAAAACGCGTCGATCGTGGTGCGTGACGCCGACACCGGCCAGCTGCGTGCGGCCACTGCCGATGAGGCGCGGGCGATCAAGGCGGGCCCGAGCGGCGCGAGTTCGGCCACGGCCGGCAGCCGCGGCGTGGTGACCGGCATGCCGACACCGCAACAATGGACGCTGGCCAACGGCTCGGTGGTCTCGGAGACCACCGACGACATGATGAGCGGCCTGGTCGCCGTGCGCGGCAAGGACGGCAAGCTTGTGCGCCAGTGCGCCGGCAGCCTGGCGATGGCCAATCGCATCGTCCAGGGCAAGAGGGTTTCGTTCGCGAAGAACATGCTGGAGCGTCACGATGCGGTGCGATAAGCTTACTTTCATCCGTGCCTTGGCGGTCGGTGCCGGCATCACGCTGGCGGCCACGCTGGCGTCAGCCGCGGCAACGGTCACGCTGGTCAACTTCGACGGCCCTGGTGAAGGCCTGAACGATCCGACCCCGGTGGCGCCCGTCGGCGGCAATGCCGGCACCACGATCGGCCAGCAACGCCAGATCGCGCTGTTGCACGCTGCCAGCATCTGGGCCGCGAACCTCAACAGCACAGTGCCGCTCACGATCCGCGTGGCTTTCAACCCGCTGGGGTGCACCGCCACCGGCGCCACGCTTGCCTCGGCCGGTACCCGCTTCGTGAACCGCGACTTCCCCGGTGCGCCGTTTGCCGGCACCTGGTACCACTCGGCGCTGGCCAACAAGATCGCCGGTGCGGACCAGATCCCCGCCGAAGACGACATCAACACCCAGTTCAACATCAACCTGGGCGCGCCCACCTGCCTGGCCGGCAGCCCGTTCTACTACGGGCTGGATAACAACGAAGCCGGTGGCATCGACTTGGTCACCGTGGCTTTGCATGAGTTCGGGCATGGCATCGGCTTCTCGGCCATCACCTCCGGCGCCACCGGCGCGCGCCTGGTGAGCTTTCCGGCGGTGTGGGAGCACTTCCTGAACGACGACACCACCGCCAAGCGCTGGATCGACATGACCGACGCCGAGCGCGTCGCCTCGGCGATCAACTTCCGCAAGCTGTCGTGGCTCGGCGCCAACGTCACCGCGGCGGTGCCTTCGGTGCTGACGCTGGGCACGCCTCGGCTGGGGGTGGCTGGCCCGAACGCGGCGGGTGCAGCGGGCGAGTACGTCGTCGCGCCGGCCAACTACGGGCCGACCTTGTCCTCGCCGGGGGTGTCGGCCGACATCATGCCGGTGGCGGCTCAGACGGGTGACGGTGGCGGCAACGGATGTATCTCGTTCAACGCGGCCAACACAGCGGCGGTGGCCGGGCGCATCGCGATGATCTCGCGCGGTGTGTGCGCCTTCGTCGTGAAGATCCAGAACGCGCAGGCGGCCGGGGCGGTGGGCGTGATCATCACCAACAACGTCGCGGGCTCGCCAATCGCGCTGGGCGGCACGCCGACAGTGCCGATCGTGATCCCGTCGCTGATGATCTCGCTGGCCGACGGCAATACGATCCGGGCCCGCCTGGCCTTCCGCTCGCGCACCGCGTCGGGCGTGGTCGGCAACCTGGGTGTCAACACCGGGCAGTACGCAGGCGCCAATGCGCTGGGCCGCATGCTGGTGTTCACACCGAACCCCTTCGTCGGTGGCTCGTCGGTGTCGCACTGGGACACGATCGCCACACGCAACCAGATCATGGAGCCCTCGGTCACGGCAGACCTGATCTCCGTGATCACGCCGCCGATCGACACCACCGTGCCGCTGATGAACGACATCGGCTGGTAAAGAGCGAGAAGAACGGACGGCTCGCAGCGGGCCGTCCTGCTCCCGCAAGGGCCGTCAACCGAGGTGCCGGCCCTTTGCCATTCAGCGTCGCTCGGCCGGCAGGTGGCGCACCGCCAGCACGCCGTGAATGCTGGCCAGCTCGGCGATCACGGCCTCGGCGGGCGCGCTGTCCACATCGACCAACGTGTAAGCCATCTCGCCCCGCGACTTGTTCACCATGTTGTGGATGTTCAGCCCGGCGCGCGCCATCGCGGTGGAGATCTGGCCGAGCATGTTCGGCACGTTGGCGTTGGCAATCGCCACGCGCCATGGCGATTCGCGCGCCATCTGCACCGCCGGGAAGTTCACGGCGTTGTCGATGTTGCCGTGCTCGAGGTAGTCGCGCAGCTGGTCGACCACCATCACGGCGCAGTTCTCTTCGGCCTCGCGCGTCGACGCGCCCAGGTGCGGCAAGGCGATGATGCGCTTCTCACCCAGCAGCTCCGGCGACGGGAAATCGCACACGTAGGCGGCCAGGCGTTCGCCGGCGATGGCTTCGACCACCGCGGCGTCGCTGGCCACGCCTTCGCGGCTGAAGTTCAAGAGCACTGCGCCTTGTCGCATCAGCCCGATGTTGGCGTCGTTGACGAGATGGCGGGTGCTGTCCAGCAGCGGCACATGCAGCGTCACGAACTGGGCGCTGCGCAGCACGTCGTTGACGCTGGCCGCGCGCTTCACCTGCGAGGGCAGGCTCCACGCCGCGTCGACCGTGATGTGCGGATCGAAGCCGAGCACGTTCATGCCGAGCTTGATCGCCGCGTCGGCGACCAGGCAACCGATCTTGCCCAGGCCGATGATGCCCAGCGTCTGCCCTGCGAGTTCGTAGCCGGCGAACTGTTTCTTGCCGTCTTCGACGGCCTTTTCGAGATCGGGCCGCGCGGGGTCGAGAGCATCGACGAAGCGCATCGCCGCGCCGACGTTGCGCGCGGCCATGAACATACCGGCGAGCACGAGCTCCTTCACCGCGTTGGCGTTGGCGCCCGGCGCGTTGAAGACCGGCACGCCGCGCGTCGTCAGCGCCGCAACGGGGATGTTGTTGGTGCCGGCGCCGGCGCGGCCGATGGCGCGCACGCTGGCCGGGATGGCCAGGCCATGCAGGTCGGCGGAACGCACCAGGATCGCTGCCGGGTCGGCCACGTCCTTGCCGACGCGGTAGCGTTCGGCGGGCAGCCGCGACAGGCCCGAGGCCGAGATCGGGTTCAGCACCAGGACGCCGAGGCGTTCAGCCATGGAGTGCCTCGAATTCCTTCATGTACGCCACCAACGCCTGCACGCCTTCGATCGGCATCGCGTTGTAGATCGACGCGCGCATGCCGCCCACCGAGCGGTGGCCCTTCAGCTGCACCATGCCGCGCTGCTGCGCGCCTTTCAGAAAGGCCTCGTCGAGCGCTTCGTTGCTCAATTTGAACGGCACGTTCATCAGCGAGCGGCAGTCGCGCGCCACCGGGCTCTTGTAGAAACCGCTGCCGCCGTCGAGAAAGTCGTAAAGGAGACCGGCCTTCTTGCGGTTGTGCGCCTCCATCGCTGTCAGGCCACCGCGCGACTTGATCCACTGGAACACCAGGCCCGCGATGTAGATCGCGTAGGTCGGCGGCGTGTTCAGCATCGAGTCGTTGTCGGCTTGCTGCTTGTAATCAAAGGCCGAGGGTGTGGTGGGCAGCGCCTGGCCGATCAGGTCGTCACGAACGATGACGATGGTCAGGCCCGCCGGGCCGATGTTCTTCTGCGCGCCGCCGTAGAGCAGGCCGTACTTGGAGACGTCCAGCGGGCACGACAGGATGTTGCTCGACACGTCGGCGACCAGCGGCACTTCGCCCACGTCGGGGGTGAAGTGGTACTCGACGCCGCCGATCGTCTCGTTGGCGCAAATATGCACGTAGGCAGCGTTCGGGTCCAGCTGCCACGTGTTGCGCGGCGGGATCGCCGTGTAGCCGCTGTCGGCACCGCTCGCGGCGACGTTGATCGTGGCGTACTTCCTGGCCTCCTTGATCGACTTCTTGCTCCACTCGCCGGTGTCGATGTAGTCGGCGCTGCTCTTGCCGCGCAGCATGTTCATCGGCACGATGGCGTTCTCGCCGATCGCGCCGCCTTGCATGAAGAGCACCTTGAAGTTCGCGGGCACGGCGAGCAGCTCGCGCAACAAGCTTTCGGCTTCGGCGTGGATGGCGATGAATTCGCGGCCGCGGTGACTCATCTCCATCACCGACATGCCCGAGCCGTGCCAATCGAGCATCTCCTCGGCGGCCTGGCGCAGCACGCTTTCGGGCAGCGCCGCGGGGCCGGCGCTGAAGTTGAAGACACGGGGCATCGTCGTTCGCTCCTGGAAATGGGGGGTTCGTCGCATTATCCCGACTGGCTGCTTTACAGCCGCAGCCTGCCGAGCACAATCCGCCGCTTTGCCTGCCGCCGGGCCGAACAAGAACTTTGATGCGGATCCTGCTGACTCTCCTGTGCCTGATGGGTTCCATGGCTGCGCATGCCGAAGACGCGGTGCGTGCGATCAAGCTCTCGCCCGATGAGCGCATCGTGCTTGACGGCAGCTTGTCGCACCCGGCCTGGCAGCGCGCGCCGAAGTGGACCACCAGCGTCGAAACCCAGCCCGTCAACGGCGGCCCGCCGGCGCAGCCGATGCACGTGCAGGTGCTCTTCGATCAGCGCGCGCTGTATGTCGGCATCACCGCGCTGGACAGCGCGCCGGCGTTGATCCGCGACGTGCCGGTGCGCTACGACCAGGTGAACCGCACGCAGGACTTCGTGGTCGTCTACGTCGATCCGATCGGCACCAAGCAGTCGGCGCAGTTCTTCCGCGTCAACGCCGCGGGCAGCCTGGCCGACGGTATCCACACCGCGTCCGACGACAGCGAAGACTTCTCTCCCGACTTCGATTGGGACGCGGCCGCGCAGCGCAACGAGCAGGGCTGGACGGCGGTGCTGCGGCTGCCTTTCGGATCGCTTCGTTTTTCCGAAGGCCCGCAGCGCGCCTGGCGCTTCATGGTCGCGCGCCGCCTGCCGCGCCAGCAGTTCCATCTCTCGGCCACGGTGCCGATTCCGCGCGGCGTGCCGAGCTTCATCCACACATTGCAGCCGCTCGTAGGTGTCGAGCTGCCCGCGCAGCACCAGTTCCTGAGCATCCGCCCGAGCGTGACGCTGCGTCGCACACAGGACGAGCCCGCCGGGAGCTCACGCACATCGAAGAACGACATCGACGCCAGCCTCGACCTGAAGTGGCGCCCGCGCGCCGAATTGGTGGTCGACGCAACGCTGAACCCCGACTTCTCGCAGCTCGCGCTGGACGTGCCGCAACTCGCCGGCAACTCGCGTTTCGCGCTCTTCTTCCCCGAGAAACGGCCGTTCTTCTTCGAGAGCGCCGACCTGCTGCGCACGCCCAGCGACGCGTTCTACACGCGCACTTTCACGGCGCCGCGCGCCGGCTTGCGCGGCACCTGGCGCACCGACAGCCTCGCCGGCACGGCGCTTGTGGTGGACGACCGCGGCGCCGGGCTGGTGCTGCTGCCCGGCGCCTTCGGTACCGATGTGGCTCAGCAGCCACGCTCGAGGACGCTGGCGGCGCGCGTGCGTTCGGACCAAGGCAGCGTGCAGATCGGCGGCGTGCTCGCCAGCCGGCGCTATGCCGAAGACCGCGGCGACAACCAGGTGCTCGGCCCCGACATGGAGTGGGCGATCGGCGAGGGCTGGCGGCTGCGCGGCCAGGCGCTGGTCTCCAGCACCAGCGCGCTCGGCGATGGCAGTGGCTCGCTCGTGCGTGGCCCGTCGACCAGCGGCCGCCGCGTGCTCGTGAAGCTGTTGCGCAACGCCCCCGACGGCGAGAGCAACTTCGGCATCGATGAGATTTCGAGCGGATTTCGCCACGACACGGGTTTCGTCAACCAGGCCGGCGTGCGCAGCCTCACCGCGTTCCACAGCAAGGGTTGGCGCCCGCTCGGGCCGTTCAACGAGTTCTTCGTCAACACGCAGATCGAACGCCAGACCGACCTGAAGAGCGGCCAGGTGGTGAAGGAAGACCTGCGCCCTGGCTTGTACGTCAATTGCGCGCGCAACCTCGAGTGGTGGCTTGAGTGGCACCCGCTGTCGCGCGTGCGCACCGCGCTGGACGCGCCGCTGCTGCACGAGCGCTATCTGCAAAGCGGGCTGGTCTTCACCCCAGCGACATGGTTCCCGTTGCTCGATGCGAATGTCGCGCTTGGGCAGCTCGCCGACACCGTGGCGAATCGCGTGCGCGACGGCGTGCGCGCCGCGGTCACCGCCAAGCTGCGTCCGCTGCGTCCGCTGGAACTGGAGCTGAGCCATTCGTCGGCCTGGCTGGAGCGTGACAGCCGTCGTACCTACTCGGAGCGCGTCTCGCAGCTGCTCGCCGTATGGCACCTCGACGGCCGCCAGAATCTGCGCACGATCGTGCAGCGCACAGGCCTGGACCGCCGCGCCGAGCCCGGCTTGGCCGCGCAGCAGGACGCCAGCAACGCCACGTCTGTGACCTACACCTGGCGCCGGTCGGCCGGCAGCGTGCTCTACGTCGGCGCCAGCCGCTCGGGCAGCGGGCGCCCCACCGATCGGCGCATCAGCGAGGCTTTCGTCAAGCTGCAGGTCGACACCGACGACCTGCGCGGTTTCTTCTAGAGGATCGCCCCGAATTGCCCGTCGCGCGGGCCGGTGCCACCATCGCAGCTCTCCATCCAACCAGGAGCCGCCATGGCCAAGCCGCTGATCGACCCCAACGCGCTGATCGAGATGTTCGAGAGCGCCACCGCCAAACAAGGCGAACAGGTCCGCAAGGCGGTGGGCGAAGCGACGCTGAAGGCTTTGCAGGCGCGCGAGCTGACGCTGAAGAACATCCGCTCCACACTCGCCAAGATCAGTGAAGCCGCCGGTGAAGGCATGGGCAAGAACCTGGTCGCCGGCGCCGACGTGCCGGGCCTGCTCGACAAGGCGGTGGCCGGCATGGACGACGCGCTGTTGCGCGCGGTGGAAGCCAATCGCACGGCTCTGTCCACGCTGGTGGCGCAAGGCGCCGACCTGCGCGAGAAGCAGCTCGGCCGCGCGGTGCACGAGCTGGAGAAGATCGAGGACAGCCTGATGGCCGCCGTGAAGAAGATGGCCGGCAGCGCCTCGCAGGCAGCGTCGCCACTGGCCGCGCCCTGGAACCAGGTGCTGGAGAAGATGCAGGCCGGCGGCACGATGTCGGGCGCGAGTGCTGCGAATGCGGTGGAGCAGTTGATGGAGCAGACGCAGAGCAACCTGCGCGCTGCGCGCGGCGCGGGCTTGCGCGCCGTGCAGGCGATGGCCGACAACTACGCCGCCGTGGCCAGTGGCGTGCTGATCGGCATGTCGGAGGCCATGCGCGGTAGCGCCGCGGCGCCGGCGCCGGCCCCGGCAGCGAAGACGACACGAGCCAAGAAGTAGCCGGGTGAAGAACATCGTGGTCAGCGCAACCGCAGACAAGCGAGGTACTCCGTGGCCGTGAAGAAGTGGCGCAAGCGCACGCTGGGCAACCGAGCGCTCGCCGCCGAGACCTTGATGATGGGGTTCGGCTTCGACCCCATGCTCTCCGAAGGCTCGCTGAAGCCGCCGCAGTTCCAGACCTCGACCTTCGTGTTTCCGTCGGCGCAGGCCGGCAAGGATTTCTTCGCAACGATGCAGGGCCGGCGCAAGCTCGGCCCCGACGAGGAGCCCGGGCTCGTCTACTCGCGCTTCAACAACCCGAACCTCGAGGTGCTCGAGGACCGGCTCGCGCTGTGGGACGAAGCCGAGGCGAGCCTCGCGTTCGCTTCCGGCATGGCCGCGATCTCGACCTGCCTGTGGGCCTACCTGCGACCGGGCGACGTGGTGCTGCAGAGTCAGCCGATCTACGGCGGCACCGAGACGCTGATGCATTCGATCCTGCCCGAGTTCGGCGTGCGCCAGTTCGGCTTCGAAGTCGAGGGCGGTGTCGCCGCGATGCGCGCCGCCGCCGAGACCGCGCGAGCCGCCGGCCGCGTCGCGGCGATCTACCTCGAGTCGCCGGCCAACCCGACCAACGGCCTGGTCGACATCGCTGAAGCGCGGCGCTTGTCGGAGCTGCTCGCCGGCGACGGCAGGCGGCCGCCGGTGATCGTCGACAACACGATGCTCGGCCCGATCTACTGCACGCCGCTGGCGCACGGAGCCGACCTCGTGGTGACCTCGCTGACGAAGTACGTCGGCGGCCATTCCGACCTCATCGCCGGCGGCGCGAGCGGCGCCAAGGCGATGCTCGCGCCGGTGCGCCGCATGCGCTCGACGCTGGGCACGATGTGCGACCCGCACACCGCGTGGCTGCTGCTGCGCTCGCTCGAGACGCTGAAGCTGCGCATGGGCGCGAGCGCGGCCGGCGCGCGCATCGTCGCCGAGTTCCTGCGCGCGCATGCGAAGGTTGTCAACGTCTGGTACCTCGACTTCCTGCCCGCCGACCACCCCGACCGCCCGCTGCACGAACGGCAGAACAAGAGCGCCGGCTCGACCTTCTCGTTCGAGGTCCAGGGCGGCGAGAGCGCTGCCTTCGCACTGCTCGACCGGCTCGAAGTGATCAAGCTCGCGGTGAGCCTGGGCGGCACCGAGACGCTGGCCTCGCATCCGGCGTCGACGACCCATTCGGCGATGCCGCCCGAGCAGTTGAAGCGCTTCTCGATCACGCCGGCGCTGATCCGCATCTCGATCGGCGTCGAGGACCCGCAGGATCTGATCGCCGATCTGGAACAGGCGCTGGCCGCGGTGTGACTCGGGTGCGTCAACAATAGCCGGGTGAGCGACACCACCTTCTTCTGGCACGACTACGAAACTTTCGGGCGCCAGCCGCGGCGCGACCGGCCGGCGCAGTTCGCCGGGCTGCGCACCGATGCCGATCTGAACCCGATCGGCAAGCCGGTGATGTGGCATTGCCAGCCCGCACCCGACTTCCTGCCCGACCCCGAGAGCTGCCTGCTCACCGGCATCCTGCCGCAGCATTGCCTGCAACGCGGCTTGCCCGAGCATCAGTTCGCGCGCGAGATCGAGGCCCAGCTGGCGCGGCCGGGCACGATCGGCGTGGGTTACAACAGCATCCGCTTCGACGACGAGGTGACGCGGCACCTGTTCTGGCGTTGTTTGATCGATCCCTATTCGCGCGAATGGCGCGACGGCTGCGGGCGCTGGGATCTGCTGGACGTGCTGCGCTGCTGCTGGGCGCTGCGGCCCGACGGTTTCGAGTGGCCGACTTACGACGACGGCCGGCCGTCATTCCGCCTCGAAGACCTGGCGCGCGCCAACCGGCTGCAACACGAGGCCGCGCACGACGCGCTGTCGGACGTGCGCGCCACACTGGCACTGGCGCGGCTGGTGAAGACGAAGCAGCCGCGGCTGTGGGAGTTCTGCCTGCGGCTGCGCCGCAAGGAGGCAGTACTCGACGAGATCGGCGTGAATCGTGCTTTCGTGCACCTGTCCAGCCGCTACGCGGTGGAGCGCGGTGGCCTGGCCGTGGTCTGGCCGCTGGCGGCGCACCCGGTCAACAAGAACGAGCTGATCGTCTGGGATCTCGCCTCCGATCCGCGCGAGCTGCTCGGGCTGGACGCCGCCACGTTGCGCCAGCGCCTCTTCACGAAGCAGGACGAGTTGCCCGAAGGCGTGACGAGGCTGCCGATCAAGACGATCCACATCAACAAGTCGCCGATCGTCATCGGCAAGCTGAAGACGGTCGAGTCAGTGGCGCCGCGCTGGGGGTTGGACATCGCGCAGGCGCTCGCCCATGCGGCCCATGGCCCGCAGGTCAGCGCGATGCTCGAGCGGCCGCTGTGGGAGCAGGTCTTCGCGCGCGAGGCGGCCGCGTCCAAGCCCGATGTGGACGAAGATCTGTACGGCGGCTTCGTCGGCAACGAGGATCGCCGCCAGCTCGAACGGCTGCGCGCGCTCACGCCCGCGCAGCTGGCCGCCAAGCGTGTCGCCTTCGATGATCCGAGGCTCGACGAACTGCTGTTCCGCTATCGCGCCCGCAATTTCAGCGACACGCTGGACGCTGATGAAGTCGAACGTTGGCGCGCGCATCGCCGCGCCCGGCTGCTCGAAGGCCAGAGCGGTGCGATGTCGCTGCCCGCCTTCTTCGACCGACTCGACGAACTCGCCGACAGCGCCGACGAGCGCGGCCAGCACATTCTCGGTGCGCTGTACGACTACGCGGGGAGCATCGCGCCGGAGTGACTCACGGCACCAGTTCGTACAGCGCCGAGCCGTCGCCCTGGTCTTTGACGAGCTTGATCTGCGGGTAACGTGCCAGATGAGCGACGCCCGCCGAGCCGGAGATGAAGCGCAGCTTCACGCCCGGCACCGGCACGATGCGCCAGTTGCCGTCGGCGCTGGGGTCGATGCGCTTGCGTGCAGACAGGTACTGCACCAGCGCCTCGCGGTTCTCGTCGGGCGCGTCGAGCACGACGTTGCTGCCGTCCAGTGCCGGGAAGCTGCCGCCGCCGGCGGCGCGGTAGTTGTTGGTGACGACGATGAATTCGGCCTTGTCGTCGATCGGCTGGCCGGCGAAACTGAGATCGACGATGCGCCGCGCGTTGACCTCGGCGAGCTTGCCGTTGCGGTCGTAGCGCGGCGGCTGCGTCACGTCGATGCGGTAGCTCACGCCGTCCAGCGTGTCGAAGTTGTAGCTCGGAAAACTCGCGTTGATCAGGTTCTGCTCGGGCGCGCCGGCCGGCTCGATGCGGTTGAAGGCACCGGCCGACATCTCGAGCCACTCGCGCACCTGCGCGCCGTTCAGCTTCACCGCCTTCAGCGTGTTCGGGTAGATGTACAGATCGGCCACGTTGCGCAGCGCCACCGGCCCGGCGGGGATGTCGGTGTAATACGACCAGCCCTGCCGGCCGCCGGTCTTGAACGGCGCGGCCGCCGAGAGCATCGGCAGGCCTGCGTGTGCCGAGCCGGCGAGCGCCTTCTTCGCATAGGCCAGCTGCGCCTGCGCGACCAGTTGTACCGACGGATCGTCGGCGACCTGCGCGAAGTAGCTCTGGATCGGCACGCTGGTCTGCGCCACTTCGGCACGCATGTAGCGCAGCGTGCCTTCGTGTTCTTCGGCGACGAGCCGGGCCACCTCGGGGTCGGCCGCCACCAGCGGCTTGCGCGTCGTGCGGTCCCACACCGGGCGCAGCCGTGCGCTGCTGTCGACCACCTTCCAGGTGCCGGCCGTGTTGTCGAGCACCAGGTCGATCACGCCGAGGTGGTCGCCCCAGCGGCCCGGCATCACCGCGGGAACGCCGTTGATGGTGCCGCGCTCCAGGTTCACCTTCGGGTGGCCGGCGAAGAAACGGCCCGGGAACTCGCCGTGCGAATGACCGAACAGCACCGCGTCCACCCCCGGTACCTCGGCCAGCCGCGCCACTGCGTTTTCGGCGAAGAACACCGTCTCGCCGCGCTCGAAACCCGAATGCGCGATGGCGACGATCACGTCGGCGCCTTTGGCTTTCATCTCCGGCACGAAGCGCCGCGCGGTTTCGGGGATGTCGCGCGGCGTGACCTTGCCGCGCAGGTTCTGCTGATCCCAGACCATGATCTGCGGCGGCACGAAGCCGATCACGCCGATCTTCAGCTTCTGCACAGCACCGCTCGCGCCTGCGAAGCTGCGCTCGAGGATCACATAGGGCGTGAACGTGTTCTTGTCGTTGGCCGGGTTGCCGTCGCCATCGTCGGTGTAGACGTTGCTGTTGACGTAGGGGAAAGCGGCCGTGGCGATGGCCTGCTGCACGAACGCCAGGCCGTAGTTGAACTCGTGGTTGCCGATGTTCGCGGCGTCGTAGCCGAGCGAGTTCATCACCTTGTAGGCCGGATGCACTTGGCCGCGCTGCAAGGGCTTCACGCGCGCCACGTAGTCGCCCAGCGGACTGCCCTGGATCAGGTCGCCGTTGTCGAACAGCAGCGCATTCGGGTTCTCGGCGCGCGCCGCCTTGATCAGCGTGGCGGTCCTCGCCAGGCCGTATTCGTCGGTGGGCTTGTCCTGGTAGTAGTCCCAGGCCATCAGGTGCATGTGCACGTCGGTGGTTTGCAGGATGCGCAGGCGCAACGATTCGGCGTGCGCGGCCAGGCTGGTGGCGCCGAACAGCAAGCCGGCGGCGATCGAGAGTCGGATGTTCATGCTGCCCAGCGTATCAAGACTGGGCGGATGCCAGCCAAGAGTTTGTCAATGCGCGTTCGACAGTGGCCACCAGACCGCTGAGCTCCAGCGGCTTGGTCAAGTAGTCGAAGAAACCCGCGGCGCGCCCGGCAGCCACGTCGTCGGGCATCGCGTTGGCGCTCACCGCCACCACCGGGATGAATCGCGTGCGCTCGTCAGCACGCAGCCGTTCGAGCACCTCGAAGCCGTTCAGGCCGGGCAGCTGGATGTCCAGCAGGATCAGCGCCGGCCGCAGCGCGAAGGCGCGTTCCAGGCCGGCCAGCGGCATCGCTTCGCTGTGCATCGCCAGGCCCGGCACGTGCATCAGCATCGCTTCCATCAGCACGATGTTGACCGGGTTGTCTTCGATATAGAGCACATCGCGCCGGGCGGCGCCCGCGGCAGGCCGCGCGGCCAGCGGCGCCGGCCCGGTGGCGTGCTCGGGCGTCGCGGTGTCAGCGTGCAGCGGCAGTTCGATCCAGAAGCGGCTGCCCACGCCGACCTCGGTTTCCACGCCGATCTGCCCGCCCATGGCCTGCATCAGCCGCCGGCTCAGAGCCAGCCCGATGCCCGTGCCTTCCACCGCCGACGGCTCGTCGTGCACACGCTCGAAAGGCACGAAGAGCCGCTCGAGCTGCTCCGGCGCGATGCCCGGGCCGCTGTCGCTGACCACGATGCGCAGCAGCGCCCCGTGGCGCTCCGCGTGCAGTGCCACGCGTCCGTCGCGGCGGTTGTACTTGATGGCGTTTCCCAGCAGGTTCAGCAGCACCTGGCGCAGGCGCAGCGCGTCGGCACCAACGCTGGCGTCGAGCTCGCTGGCGTGCAGCGGCAGCAGCGCCACGCCGCGCTCCAGCGCCAGCGGTTCGAGCAGCCGCAGGCAGTCGCGCGCCAGCGGCAGCAGCGCCACCGCGCCGAGTTCGACGCTGAGCCGGCCGGCCTCGATGCTGCCCAGGTCGAGCGCGTCGTTGATGAGCTTGTGCAGGTGGCGCGCGCCGCGCAGGATTTCGTCGGTCTGCTGGCGTTGCGCGGGGAGCAGCGTGCTGTCGGCCTTCAACACCTGCGCGAAGCCGAGGATCGCGTTCAGCGGCGTGCGCAGCTCGTGCGACATGTGCGACAGGAACTGCGACTTGGCACGGTTCGCGCTCTCGGCCTCGTCGCGCGCGGCGATCAGCGCGCGTTCGGCCAGCTTCAGTCGGCTGACGTCGATGCCGAAGCCGTGGTAGCGCGGCAGGCCGCTGCGCGCATCGATGTTGCCGGTGAGCGTGATCTGGATGCAGCGCGGGCCATGCCAGCGGTCGTAGACCACCTCTTCGCCGGCCAGCGCGCGTGCGGCCAGGCGGCGCACCTCGTCGGCGCGTTCGGGGCCGACCAGCTCGTCCACGCTGTGCCCGACGATGGCCTCGCGCGGCTGCTTCATCACGCGCAGGAAGGTGTCGTTGGCGAAGGTGTAGACGAGGCGGTGGTCGAATTCGGCGATCAGGCCCGGGAAGGCGTCGAGCAGCCGGCGCGTTTCGGCCTGGGCGTTCTGCAGCCGGTGCAACTGCGTTTCGCGCTCGCTGATGTCGCGCGTCACCACCACCACGCAGGGCACGCCGGCATGGTCGCGGCCGTAGGGCGTGTAGGTGCCTTCGAAGACTCGTCCGGCCAGATGCGGCAGCAGCATCGGGCCGCTCACGGTGAGCGTTTGGCCGCGCGTCAGGCACTCGCGGATGGCACGAATGCGCTCGCCGTCCACGCTCTGCGGGAAGAGTTCGCTCGCGCGGCGCCCCACCACCTCATGCGCCGCCAATTCCATCGTGCGGCACCAGGCCTGGTTGACCAGGCGATAGACCTCGTCTTCGCCGAGTACGCTGACCATCTCGGTGATGGCGTTGATCGCCACTTCGGCCAGGCGCAGCGGCAGCGTGATGTCGGGTGGGGCGCTGTTCGGGCCGCCAGCAGCCATGCCATGGTCCTTGTGGTGCGGTTTCGCTCGGCGCGAACTTCTGTGCATCATAGGACTCCCGACAAGCCCCGAGGAATCCTGATGAAGCTGAGCCCTCCCTCGCGTCGCGAACTGCTGCTGACCCTCGCAGCCGGCGCCTGCACGCCGCTCGTGCTGGCGGCCGACGACAGCTACGCCGAAGACGAGATGTTCAAGAAGGCCGCCGGGCACTTCGGCAAAGGTGCCGAGGGGCTGGCCAGGCTGCTGGAGAGAGTCTTCAAGGAGCAAGGACGGCCCAACGGCTACATCACCGGCGAGGAGGTGTCGGCGGCACTCGGCGTGGGACTGCGCTACGGCGAGGGGCGCTTGACGCTGAAGTCCGGCGGCGGCAGCAAAGTCTATTGGGCCGGCCCCTCGGTGGGCATCGACGCCGGGGCCAACGCTTCCAAGGTCTTCACGCTGGTGTACTCGCTGCCCAAGGTGGCGGCGATCTTCGACCGCTTCCCGGGCGTGGAAGGCAGCCTCTACTGGATCGGCGGCGTCGGCGTGAACTACCAGCACAAGGACGGCATCACGCTGGCGCCGATCCGCCTGGGCGTGGGGCTGCGCAGCGGGGCCAGCGTGGGCTACCTGCACTACCGTGCGAAGAAGTCACTGAATCCGTTGTGACCGGCTGCTCCGTCAGGGGCCGGCCAGCGTGAGCTGCACGCGCGGTGTCCACGGCGCTACGCCGGCGCTGCCGCGCAGCAGCGGTGCGCCGAGGAACAAGCGCTGGCTGGGCAGCCCGCGTGCGATGAGCGCGTCGCGCACGGCCAGGCCGCGTTGCAACGCGAGCTCGCGCGCCGCATCGGCGGCCAGCGCCACCGCGGCCTGCAGCCGCACGGCCATCTCGGCCGCAGGGAGTTCGCGCACCAGGCCCAGTGCGTTGCGCGGCTTGTCGGGCAGCGGCGTGTCGGCGTACAGGCGTTTCAGCAAGCGCAGCCGCTCATCCGCGCCGGGGGCCGACGCTGCCGCGGCGGGCAAGGCCGCGCGCGCTCGTTCGCGGCTCCATTCGGTGGCCAGGCGTGCTTCGAGCGCCGCGCTGCGCATCGCCTCGGCTTCGCTTGTCGCATCGGCATGGCCTTGCACCGTCAAGCGCAGCGCGGGGCGATCGGTGAGCAACTGGGCCACCCGCTCCAGCACCATGCCGCTCGCCCCCGCCAGTCGCGGCGTGCCGGGCTCGAACTCGACCACGCTCAGCTCTTCCGTGCCGCCGCCGGCGAGCAGCGAAAACGGCGCGGTGAGCGCTTTCACGAGCAGGTTGCCGATGATCTTCAGCACCAGGCCGAAGACGCTGAACTGCGGGTCGTTGATCGAGCCGCTGACCGGCAGGTTGATGTCGATGAC
Source organism: Rubrivivax sp. (assembly GCA_031400795.1). GTDB lineage: Bacteria > Pseudomonadota > Gammaproteobacteria > Burkholderiales > Burkholderiaceae_C > Rubrivivax. The sequence continues at coordinate 16,628 of JANNQO010000110.1, forward strand.
GCCGTTGCGATCCGTCAGCAGCGCCAGCGCCAGCCGCACCGGCAGCTGGGTGGCCTCGGGGCTGTCGACCTTCTCGCCCAGCGTCAGCTGGTTCAGGATGAGCTGGTTCCTGGCGTCGAGCTTGCCGTCGGCATCGATCTTGTAGGCCACGTCCACGCTCAGCTTGCCGCGCTCGATGGCGTAGCCCGCGTACTTGCCCGAGTAAGGCGACAGCGGCGCGAGTTCGAGGTCGGTGGCGCGTGCGGCGATGTCCAGCGCGAGCGGGTTGGCGGTGGGGTTGAGCGCGCCGCGGATGTCCAGCAGGCCCGTGCCCGCTACGCGACCGCGCAGCTCGATCGGCGCCATGTCGCGGGTGTCGGAGGCGAGGCGGCCGATGCTGCCGTTCAAGTCGCTCAATGCTGCCGAGTAGCTGGGGCGAACGAAGCGGTCGCGGAAGTCGATGCGGCCGTTGTTGAGTTTCGTCTGGCCGATCACCAGTGCCACGGGAAAGTCGGCGGGCGGGGCGCTGGCCGAAGGCGAGGCGGGCGCCGGCGCCGGGCTTGCCGCCGCGGGTGCATCGCGCAGGTTGAAGCGGCCCTGTTCGGTGATGACGAGCTGCGTGTAGAAGTCCGACAGCGCCAGCGTGTCGATCTCCACGCGTGGCTTGGCCCCCGGGGCGAGCACCAGGCGCAGCGGCTCGGCGGTCAGCAGCTGCCAGTTCAGCAGGTCATGGTCGGCAGCCTGAAAGTCCGACGACGGCTGCTGGCGCGCCCGCAGTTGCAGATCGGCCACGCGCAGTGCACCGCGGGCGTCCACGCTCCAGCCGGCATCGCCCTGCGCGGCGCGCACATCGCCGCGCCAGCCGAGTTCGGCGCGTGCCAGTGCGTACGGCAGCGTGGGCCCGAAGTAGGGCTCGAAGGCATGCAGCGCCAGGCGCTCGATGGTCAGCGCGGCGCTGGCCGCGAGCGGCGCCAGCGTGGCCTGGCCGCGCGCGTCGATGCGGCCGTCGGGCGCGGCGGGGCCTTCGTCGCGCGGCGCCGCCACGCGCGCGGCGATCTGCCAGCGCAGCGCGGTCTTGTCGGCCGGCCAGCGCAGGTCTTGCAGCACCAGGCGCAGGCCGCGGATCTGCGTGCGCTGGGGTGGCGTGCCTGGGCGCGCCGCGGCATCGTCGAGCTGCAGCAGGCCACCTTCGACAAGCACGTCTTTCAGTTCGGCGCGCCAGGGCGGCGCCGGGTCGGGGCCCGGCTTGTCGTCGGGCGCGGCAACCAACCACTGTGCAACGTTAATCTTGCCGGCGTCGTCACGCTGCAGCCGCAGCGAGGGCTGTTCGATGCGCAGCCGGGCCAGGCTCACGCGGCGTTCGGCCAGGTTCAGCTGCACGCCCTCGGCGCGCAGGCTGGCCAGCGCCACGCTGGGCTCTCGTGTCGCCGCGGCGCCTTCGCTGACGCGCAGCTTGACCAAGTCGAGCGCGCCTTCGGTGATCTCGACGAGCGGCTTGTCACCCGCCTGCCAGCGCAGCGCGGCCTGCGCCGTGAGCTGCCCGTCGACGCTGGGCGTGAGCAGCGCGCGCAAGTAAGGCGCCGCGGCGGCCAGCTGCAGCTCGCTGGCCTTCAAGGTGAGCTGTGCTGCGCTGGGCGAGACCTGGCCCTGCACGTCCAGCCGCCCGGCCGGCTTGCCTCCCGCGGTGAGTTCTGCGCTCAGCGTGAGCGGGCTCGGCTCGCCGCCGGGCCAGCGAACCCGGTCGAGGCTCAGGTTCAGCGGCTGCACCGCCAGCACCGCGGCCGGCTTCGTCGTCTCGTCGCTCCAGCGCACGGTGGCCTGCTCGATGGCCACGCGCTGCACGGCGAGCGACCAGGGTGGGGAGACCGCGGCGGACGCCGCCGGCGACGCCGCGGCGGGTGCCTCGCCGCTGCCGGACAAGCCCACCAGGCGCCCATCGGCCGCACGCCGCAGATCGATCTGCGCGCCTTGCAGCGTCATCGTGCCGAGCGACACCAGGCGTTCCAGCGGCCGCACGTCGAGCAGCTGCACGGCCAGCGACTGCCACGCAGCCAGCGGCGCATCGCCGGGCAGCCTCAGCGCGAAGTCGCGCAGCTGCAGCGTGCCGCTCACGCCGAGCAGCGGCACCTGCTTCTCGCGCTGCGTGAAGTGCACCTTGATGTCTGCGGTCAGCCGCCCACCTTGCGGCTTCAGTGGCAATGAGGCGCTCAGGTACGGCCACCAGCGTGCCAGCGGTTGCTCGCGCAGCGAAAACGAGATGTCGCTGTCCAGATCGGGTGCGAACGGGCGCGACTCGCCGCGCAAGTCGATGCGGCGGCCGTCGATGCTCATCGCAACGCGCGGTTGCACCTTGACTTGTACCTGCTCGGGCAGGTTGGCGATGAAGGGCAGCGCGAGCTGAACCTCGCGCAGTTCGTGGCGCGCTTGCATCGGCCGGTCGTCGATCTCGATCGCACCGTCGCGCAGCTCGATGTTGAAGAGCGCGAAGCGGGCCGGCGGCGTTCCTGGCTTGGGCGCGAAACGCGTGACCAGGTCGTCGATATCGAAACGGCCGTCGGCGACGTGCACCAGGCGCAGGCGCGGGGCGTCGATCTGCAGGGCCTCGATGACCGGCGCGAGGCGCCACAACGAACTCAGCCCGGCATCGGCGTGCAGCCGCGCCAGCGTGAGCTGCGGCGGCGCCTTCGCATCGGCGGCTGCGACGGAGAGTTGATGCAGCGTGATCGCGAGCTTCCAGGGCTCGACCTCGACCCGCGCGACGCGCACCGCGCGGCCCAGTGCTTCGCTGCCGCGCGATTCGATCTGCGAACGGATCACGCTGGGCAGTGCCCACCAGGCCACCAGCATCGCCGCCGCGAGCAGGCCGAGCGCCCAGGCCAGGACCTTCAGCCGCTTGATCACGAGCCGGTCTCCCGTGTTGCGCGCCGGTGGACTTCAGTCCTTCTTCGGCTCGATGCCCAGGCTTTGGCTGGGCGGTCGCGACGCCGCCTCGCGCTGCTTCTCGTGCACGCAGCCGTCGACCAGCCGCTGGCCGATCTTGGTGTCCATCAACATCGACTTGTTGGCGATCTGCAGCATCAGCAGCCGGCCCTTCACGTCTTCCAGCCGCACCGCGCCGGTCGACGAGAGCACCGGCTTCATCGTCGTCACGGTCTTCTTGTGGTGCACGTCGATGTAGCCCTCGTTCTTGGGTGTTTTCTCGACAGTCACGACTTCGCCGAACTCGCACTGGTACTCGCCGAAATGCGCCAGCTCAGCGGTGGCGATCTGCTCGCTGCCGGCCGGCGGCAATCCGGGCGCGGCCGGCTTGGGCGCAGGCTTGGATGCGGGCCTGACGGGCGCCGCTTTGGCCGCTGCAGGCTTGGCCGGGGCCTGCGCCAGTGCCGGGCCGGCCAATGCCAGGCACAGCGCGGCGCTCGTGAACTTTTTCATTCGCTCGTCTCCTCACGGCGGGCGACCGCCCGCTCGGATCATTGTGCCGGGGGTGGTGCTGGCGCTGTTGCAGCTTGTGCAGCGCCGAACCAGGCCGCGCGTTGTTCGCCCGGCAGCGGCTGCGTGCCGGCCGGCGCGGTGCGCTGCGCGCGCTCGATCACCTGCCAGTGGTAGCGGTAGCTGGCGCGGTCGTGCAACACGTCGTGGTGGCGGATCGGCGCCCATTGCGCGGCCTGCGCGGCGCTGATGATCTCGATCGCTTCGTCGATCTCGGCCACGCTGGGTGAGAACGCGTCGACGATGGGACGGATCTGCGCCGGGTGGATGCTCCACATGCGCGTGTAGCCGAGCCGCCGATTCGCCTTTTCGGCGGCTTCGCCCAGCGCCTTCATGTTCTTGAACTCGGTCACCACGCAATGCGACGGCACCTTGCCCTGAGCATGGCAGGCGGCAGCGATCTCGAGCTTGGCGCGCACCACCAGCGGGTGTTCGAACTGGCCGCGGGCCGACATCGCCCAGTGCGGAATCGCGCCGCGATGCGCCGAGACGAAGTCCATCAGCCCGAACGACAGCGACTCGATGCGCGGGTGCGCGGCGAGTGCCTGCACTTCGCGCAAGGCACCGTGCGTTTCGACCAGCGCGTGCAGCGGAATGCGGGCGCCGCCGGCGGCATCGACCACCGCCGCTGCGCGCTCGAAGTCGGCCAGGCCGCGCGGCTTGGGGATCATCAGGTAGGCGAGCCTGGTGCCGGCACGCTTGACGATCAGACCGACCACTTCGCCGAACCGTGCATGGTCCACCGGCGGCACCCGAGCGCCGACGCGTCCGAAGCGGTTGTCCGCGCCCATCACCAGTTCGGCAATGAGATGCGCCTGTTCGGCCTCGCCGCCCAGCGGCGCACCGTCTTCGCCGTCCAGCGTGACGTCGAACACCGGCCCCATCTCGGCCTGCAACGCCAGGCTCTTGTGCATCCGCGCTTCGACGCCGCTGTAGTGGTCGCACACGGGCAGCTCGAGGACCGGCACCTCGTCGGGGTCGAAGAGGGCTTGGCGGGGGTGCGTCATCCCCAGGTCATCACAGCAGGTGTTTCACGCCGTCCTGCTCGGCCAACAACTCGGCCAGCGTCTTGTCGATGCAGCCCCTGGAGAACTCGTCGATCGGCAAGCCTTCCACGATCGAATACGTACCGCCGGCGCAGGTGACCGGGTAGCCGAACATCACGTCCTTCGGGATGCCGTACTCGCCGTTGCTGGGGCACCCCATCGTCACCCAGGCGCCGTTCGTGCCCAGTGCCCAGTCGCGCATGTGGTCGATGGCGGCGTTGGCCGCCGATGCAGCCGACGACAGGCCACGCGCTTCGATGATCGCAGCACCCCGCTTGCCCACCGTCGGCAGGAAGACGTCCTTGTTCCAGGCCTGGTTGCCCACCATGTCTTTCACGCTCGCGCCGTCGATGGTGGCGAAGCGGTAGTCGGCGTACATCGTCGGCGAGTGGTTGCCCCACACCGCGAGTTTGCGGATCGAGGCCACCGGCTTGCCGGTCTTCGCCGCGAGTTGCGAGAGGGCGCGGTTGTGGTCCAGGCGAAGCATCGCGGTGAAGTTCTCGCGCGGCAGCCCGGGCGCGCTCTTCATCGCGATCCAGGCGTTGGTGTTGGCCGGGTTGCCCACCACCAGCACCTTCACGCCGCGGCTGGCCTTGGCATCCAGCGCCTTGCCTTGCGCGGTGAAAATCTGGCCGTTGATCGAGAGCAACTCGGCGCGCTCCATGCCGGCCTTGCGCGGCATCGAGCCGACGAGCAGCGCGTAGTCGGCATCGGTGAACGCGGCCACCGGGTCGCTGTGCGCCTGCATGCCGGCGAGCAGCGGGAAAGCGCAGTCTTCGAGTTCCATCATCACGCCCTTCAGCGCCTTCTGCGGGCCTTCCACCGGCACCTCGAGCAGTTGCAGGATGACCGGCTGGTCTTTGCCCAGCATCTCGCCCGAGGCAATGCGGAACAGCAAGGCATAGCCGATCTGGCCGGCAGCGCCGGTGACCGCGACGCGGACGGGTTTCGTGCTCATGGGCGGCTCCTGGAGGGGTGGCGAAGCGGGAAGGCGCGAATTCTAGGGTGAGCCTGGCAGCACCAGTCTTATGTAAGACAACTCTTTGCGGTCTAATCGGTCCATGGCCGAGCCCGATGTCCTTGCCGCCGCCCCCTCCTTCAGCCCGCTGTACCAGCAGATCAAGGCGCTGATCACGCGCGGGCTGCAAAGCGGCGACTGGAAGCCTGGCGAGGCGATTCCGCCCGAGATGGAACTCGCCGTGCGCTACAAGGTGAGCCAGGGCACGGTGAGGAAGGCGATCGACGAACTCGCTGCCGAAAACCTGCTCGTGCGCCGGCAAGGCAAGGGCACTTTCGTGGCCACGCATGCCGAAGAGCACCAGCAGTACCGCTTCTTGCGCCTGATGCCTGATGTGGGGGAGCGTGCGGGGCTGCGCCGACGCTTCCTGGACTGCCGCCGTATGCGCCCGCCTCCCGAAATCGCGCGGGCTCTGGCGCTCGAGCGCGGCGACAACGCCGTGCAGGTGCGGCGCTTGCTTCTGTCGATCGAGACACCCGTTGTGCTGGACGACATCTGGTTGCCCGGCGCGATGTTCAAGGGCCTCAGCGCCGAGAAACTGGCCACCTACCGCGGCCCGATGTATGGCCTGTTCGAGGCCGAATTCGGCGTGAGCATGATCCGCGCCGACGAGAAGATCCGCGCCGTGGCGGCGTCCGGCGAAGAAGCCGCGCTGCTCGGCGTGGCCAGCGGTGCGCCGCTGCTGTCGGTGGAGCGCACCTCCTACACCTACGGCGACAAACCGGTGGAGTGGCGGCGCGGTCTGTACGACACGGCGCAGCACCACTATCGCAACCAGCTCAGCTGACCAGCCGGCGCGAGCATCCGAGGCGCCTCGTCGGCCTGCTGCGTTGCCATAAACTCTTCGGGTTACATCACGAGAACAAGCATGCCCGAGATGACCAAGACCCGGCCCGGCACCATGCGCTTGGTCGATGCCCTGCAGTACCGGCTGCCCGCCGCGGGCGTCGTCTCCATCCTGCACCGGGCCAGCGGTGCACTGATGTTCGTGCTGCTGCCCTTCATCATCTGGATGTTCGACGTGAGCGTCACGTCCGAGGTCTCCTACGAGCGCTTCACCGCGGCGTTCAGCGCTGGCATCGGCTTCGTGCCCGGCTGGTTGATCAAGCTCGTCGCCTTGGCGCTGATCTGGTCTTACCTGCACCACTTCATCGCCGGCGTGCGCCACCTGTGGATGGACATGACGCACCGCGTCAGCCTGGCGCAGGGCCACTCGTCGGCAATCTTCACGCTGGCTTCCAGCGCGGCGCTGACGATCGTGCTCGGCGCCAAGCTGTTCGGGTTGTACTGAGCATGAACCACGGTTCGAAACGTCTCGTCGTCGGTGCGCACTACGGCATGCGCGACTGGCTCAGCCAGCGCGTCACGGCCACCTTGATGGCGCTCTTCACGGTGCTGCTGCTGGTACAGCTGCTGCTGCCCGGGCCTCTCGGCTACGAGCGCTGGGCATCGATCTTCTCGGCGCAGTGGATGAAGGTACTGAGCTTCGTTGTCATCGTCTCGCTGCTGTGGCACGCCTGGGTGGGCGTGCGCGACATCCTGATGGACTACATCAAGCCGCTGGGCATGCGCCTGGTGCTGCAGGTGGCCACGCTGGTGTGGCTGGTCGGCTGTGCAGGCTGGGCGGTGCAAGTGTTGTGGAGACTTTGAGATGGTGACATTGGCAAGACGCAGGTTCGACGTGGTCATCGTCGGCGCCGGCGGCTCCGGCATGCAGGCCTCGCTGCGCCTGGCGCAGGCCGGCCTGAACGTCGCGGTGCTGACGAAAGTCTTCCCGACCCGCTCGCATACCGTGGCAGCGCAGGGCGGCATCGGCGCCAGCCTGGGCAACATGAGCGAGGACAACTGGCACTACCACTTCTACGACACCGTGAAGGGCAGCGACTGGCTGGGTGACCAGGACGCGATCGAGTTCATGTGCCGCGCCGCGCCCCAGGTGGTCTACGAGCTCGAACACTTCGGCATGCCGTTCGATCGCAACCCCGACGGCACCATCTACCAGCGCCCCTTCGGCGGCCATACCGCCAACTACGGCGAGAAGCCCGTGCAGCGCGCTTGTGCCGCCGCCGACCGCACCGGCCACGCGATGCTGCACACGCTGTACCAGCAGAACGTCAAGGCACGCACCAATTTCTTCGTCGAGTGGATGGCGCTGGACCTGATCCGCGATGCCGACGGCGACGTGCTCGGCGTCACCGCCCTCGAGATGGAAACCGGCGACGTGCACATCCTCGAAGGCAAGGTGACGCTGTTCGCCACCGGCGGCGCGGGCCGCATCTACGCGGCCAGCACCAACGCCTTCATCAACACCGGTGACGGGTTGGGCATCGCCGCGCGCGCCGGCATCCCGCTCGAAGACATGGAGTTCTGGCAGTTCCACCCGACCGCGGTGGCCGGGGCCGGCGTGCTGCTCACCGAAGGCTGCCGCGGCGAAGGCGCGATCCTGCGCAACGTCGACGGCGAGCGTTTCATGGAACGCTACGCGCCGACGCTGAAGGACCTGGCACCGCGCGACTTCGTCAGCCGCTGCATGGACCAGGAGATCAAGGAAGGCCGCGGCTGCGGGCCGAACAAGGACTACATCCACCTGGACATGACCCACCTGGGCGCCGAGACGATCCAGAAGCGCCTGCCCAGCGTGCTGGAGATCGGCCACAACTTCGCCAATGTCGATGTGACCAAGGAACCGATCCCCGTGGTGCCGACGATCCACTACCAGATGGGCGGCATCCCGACCAACATCCATGGCCAGGTGGTGACGCCGAAGAACGGCAATCCGAATTCGATCGTGGACGGCTTCTACGCCGTCGGCGAATGTTCCTGCGTCAGCGTGCACGGCGCGAACCGGCTGGGCACGAATTCGCTGCTCGATCTGCTCGTCTTCGGCCGCGCCGCGGGCCTGCACATCGTCAATGCGCTGAAGCAGGAAACCAGGGCGCACAAGCCGCTGCCCAAGGATGCTGCCGATGTCGCGCTGGCACGATTGGCGCGGCTGGACGGCAGCAGCTCGGGCGAATATGCGCAAGACGTTGCCGGCGACCTCCGTGAAACGATGCAGTGGCACGCCGGTGTGTTCCGCACGCAGGCGAGCATGGACGAAGGGGTGATCAAAGTCGCCGCGCTGCGCGAGCGCTCGAAGTCGATCGGGTTGAAGGACAAGAGCCGCGTCTTCAACACCGCGCGCATCGAAGCGCTCGAAGTCGAGAACCTGATCGAATCGGCCCAGGCGACCATGGTCTCCGCCGCCGCGCGCCATGAATGCCGCGGCGCGCACACCGTGAAGGAATACGAGCGCGGCGCCGACGACCCCGAGTTTCCGCTCGGCCGCAACGACCGCGAGTGGATGAAACACACCTTGTGGTACGCGCAGGGCAACCGACTCGACTACAAGCCGGTGAACCTGAAGCCGCTGACGGTGGACTCCGTGCCTCCCAAGGTGCGCACTTTCTAGTGCGCGCCCGACCAGTCCTTGCGCACATTCCGAGCATCCCACCATGACGAAGCGTTCTTTCCAGATCTACCGCTACGACCCCGACGCCGACGACAAACCGCGCATGCAGAGCTACCAAGTCGAACTCGACGGCAGCGAGCGCATGCTGCTGGACGCGCTGATGAAGCTGAAGGCGCTGGACCCGACGCTGTCGTTTCGCCGCAGCTGCCGCGAAGGCGTGTGCGGGTCGGACGCGATGAACATCAACGGCAAGAACGGCCTCGCGTGCCTGACCAACATGCGCACACTGCCCGAGAAGATCGTGCTGAAGCCGCTGCCCGGCCTGCCCGTGATCCGCGACCTGATCGTCGACATGACGCAGTTCTTCACGCAGTACCACTCGATCAAGCCTTACCTCGTCAACGACACACTGCCGCCCGAGAAGGAGCGGCTGCAATCGCCCGAAGAGCGCGACGAACTCGATGGCCTGTACGAGTGCATCCTGTGTGCGAGTTGTTCGACGAGCTGTCCGAGCTTCTGGTGGAACCCCGACAAGTTCGTCGGCCCCGCGGGCTTGCTGCAGGCCTACCGCTTCATCGCCGACAGCCGCGACCAAGCCACCAGCGAACGCCTGGACAACCTCGAAGACCCGTACCGCCTGTTCCGCTGCCACACGATCATGAACTGCGTCGACGTGTGCCCGAAAGGGCTCAACCCGACCCGGGCGATCGGCAAGATCAAAGAGCTGATGGTGCGCCGGGCGGTGTGAACATGGACGCCGTGCTCCAGGGCCCCGAGCTGAACCGGCTGCGCTGGCGCTGCCGCCGCGGCCTGTTGGAAAACGATCTCTTCATCGAGCGCTTCTTCAGGCGCCATCAGGAGACATTGACCCCCCGCCAGGCCGAAGGCCTCCAGCGATTGATGGACTTGGCCGATAACGACTTGCTGGACTTGTTGTTGGCCCGTCGCGAGCCCGACCAGGTGTCGGGCGAGCTCGATCGCCCCGAGGTGCGGGACGTGCTGGCCCAGATGCGAACCCAAGGAAGCCGACCATGATGAGCCCCTCCGACACCAAAGCCACGCTGTCGTTCTCCGACGGCAGCCCGGGCATCGATCTGCCGATCTACAAAGGCAGCGTGGGCCCGGACGTGATCGACATCCGCAAGCTCTACGGGCAGACCGGCAAGTTCACCTACGACCCCGGATTCCTGTCCACCGCGGCCTGCAATTCGACGATCACCTACATCGACGGCGACAAGGGCGAGCTGCTGTACCGCGGCTACCCGATCGAACAGCTGGCGGTGAACTGCGACTTCCTCGAGACCTGCTACCTGCTCTTGAAGGGCGAGTTGCCGAACCCGAAGCAGAAGGCCGACTTCGTCAGCCTGGTGATGCACCACACCATGGTCAACGAGCAGATGCAGTTCTTCTTGCGCGGTTTTCGCCGCGACGCGCACCCGATGGCGGTGCTGACGGGCCTGGTGGGCGGCTTGTCGGCCTTCTATCACGACAGCACCGACATCAACAACCCGGTGCACCGCGAGATCTCGGCGATCCGCCTGATCGCGAAGATGCCCACGCTGGTGGCGATGGCCTACAAGTACGGCTACGGCCAGCCCTTCATCTACCCGAAGAACAGCCTGTCGTACTCGGCCAACTTCATGCGCATGATGTTCGCCACGCCGTGCGAGGAATTCGAGCCCAACGACGTGCTGGTGCGCGCCATCGACCGCATCTTCATCCTGCATGCCGACCACGAGCAGAACGCTTCCACCTCCACGGTGCGCTTGTGCGGCAGCTCGGGCACCAACCCGTTCGCTGCGATCGCGGCGGGTGTCGCCTGCCTGTGGGGGCCGGCGCACGGAGGCGCCAACGAAGCCGCGCTGACGATGCTCGAAGACATCCAGCGCAACGGCGGTGTCGAGAAGGTCGGCGAGTTCATCAAGCAGGTCAAGGACAAGAGCAGCAACGTCAAGCTGATGGGCTTCGGCCACCGTGTCTACAAGAACTACGACCCGCGCGCCAAGCTGATGCGCGAGACCTGCCACGAGGTGCTGGGTGCGCTCGGCTTGGAAAACGATCCGCTTTTCAAGCTTGCCATGGCGCTCGAAAAGATCGCGCTCGAGGACGAATATTTCGTTGCGCGCAAGCTGTACCCGAATGTGGACTTCTATTCGGGCATCGTGCAGCGCGCCATCGGCATTCCGGTGAGCCTGTTCACCGCCGTGTTCGCGCTGGCCCGCACGGTGGGCTGGATCGCGCAGCTCAACGAGATGATCGGCGACCCCGAGTACAAGATCGGCCGCCCGCGCCAGTTGTTCAACGGCGCGACCGCGCGCGACGTGAAGCCGCTGGCGGCGCGTCCCTGACCACTGCGATGAAGGCCGCGGCGGGAGTCGCCGCGAACGCCTAAAATCGGAATCCCCCCGATGACAGGCTCGCACATGACTCCGG